>CABYTL010000030.1 GCA_902521805.1 uncultured Pelagibacteraceae bacterium | reverse complement strand
GTATGCACTTTATGGTGATACAGATGGTAAGAATTTCATTATGAGAGTTAAAGTTGGAGAAAATGTTGGAGAAGGAAGTTCCTCTACAGCAGAAGATGTGTCCGTTTATGATGAAAGAAAGAAAATTGTTGAAAATTATCTTAACGATCTTGGTGTTAAAATAGTCAAAGAAGAACGAATTTTGCCTTACTCTTTAAGATATGAAGTACAATACGATAAAAAAGATTTATTAGAATTATCACAAAAAATTGAAAGCATTCCTGGTGTAGAGATTCTTTCAATGGGCAAATCATTAGAGGTAATAAAAGATCTAGGTAATGCTAAAATGGTATGTGAAAGATACAATTTAGATAAGGTTGTTGGAACACATGCTATAGGACATGCTAGAATGGCAACAGAGTCTGGAGTAGACATTAAATCTGCCCACCCTTTTTGGGGTTATCCTTTTAGTGATGTTTCTGTTGTTCATAACGGTCAATTAACAAATTATTGGAATAATAGAAGAGCCTTGGAAAATAAAGGAATGAGATTTATGTCTGAATGTGACTCAGAACTAATTGCAGTTTATATTGCTCAAAAGATGAGAGAAGGTGCAACTTTAGAAGATGGAATGAAAGAGTCTTTAATAGGTTTGGATGGAGTATTTACTTATTTTGTAGCAACAAAAGACTCTTTAGGTATGGCAAAAGATACGATGGCTGCAAAACCTTTAGTTTTATACGAGTCTGATGACTTGGTTGCCATGGGATCAGAAGAAATAGCTATTAGATCAATTTTACCACAAGAGATAGATACTTATGATCCTTTTGATGGGGAGGTTAAAGTATGGCAAATATAAAGAGTGCTGAAAAAAAAACAAAAGCCCAAGCAATGGGTATGCACACAGAAGTTCTTACTGGAAGAACTCAACAAAAATTCTTTAATCCTGATGAAGCAGAAAATTTTTATTATTTTGGAACCTATGACGTAGATTTTAATAAAAGAACTAATCTAGATGTTATGAATATGACTGCTGCAGAAGCAAACAAAGAAATTGATAATTTAATGAGTCAGGGTTTTGGAACAATTGTAATCAAGAATCCTCAAGGTAAGCACAGCTTGGGTGTAGGTATATTGAATAAATTAAATTTAATCTTTGAAGGAAGTTTAGGTTATTTTGGTATGGGATCATGCGATGGACCCATCGTTAGAATCATCGGGAGAGTTGGATGGTCATGTGCTGAAAACTTAATGGCAGGAAAAGTAGTAATAGAAAAAAATGCTGGATCATGTTTTGGTGCTGCAATAAGAGGTGGTGATTTAATCTGCAAAGGAAGTGTCGGAGCAAGAACGGGTATTGATATGAAAGGTGGAACAATTATTATCGGTGGAGACGCTGGTGCTTTTACAGGGTTTATGATGCAACGAGGAAGAATAATTATTCTTGGAGATGTTGGGATAAACCTGGGTGATTCAATGTATGATGGGACAATTTTCGTAGGTGGAGAAATTGGTTCTTATGGTAGTGATGCAGTAGACTCTGAGCTTACGAAAGGTGATCAAGATTGGCTTAGAAGAAAATTGAAGGTAGCAGAAATAGGTGAAAATTTTGATGTTAGTAAAATGAAAAAAATAGTAGCTGGTAAAAAACTTTGGAATTATGATAATTTAGAACCTACAGAAAAAAAAGGAGCAATTTAATGGCTAAGAAAAAAAATAAGAAAAAATCTAATGGTAAAAATGTTGGCGGAAAAGCTGATGTTCATGCACATGAAGAAGGTAAAAGAAATAAAAGTTTATTAGGTCACAATGCTATTTTTACTCCTGAAGTCATAGATGATATTCATATTAAAGCGCAATTAGGTAGATACAGAATGCGTGGAATGGCATTGATGAAAAAAATTCCAACTTTCGACGATTTGGTTTTTTTACCAGGTACTCTTACAAGATTTGTAATTGAAGGGTATAGAGAAAAATGTGAGACTAAAACTATTATCGGCCCAAGATGTGAAAATCCAATTGAGTTAGATATTCCTGTGTATATTACTGGAATGAGTTTTGGTGCGCTTTCTTATGAGGCTAAAACTGCTTTGGCAAGAGGAGCAACAATGGCAGGAAGTGCAACTTGTTCAGGAGAAGGTGGAATGATTCCTGACGAGAGAAGATATTCTGAAAAATGGTTCTATCAATGTATCCAATCGAGATATGGTTTTAACCCTCATCATGCTCAACTAGCAGATGGTATAGAAGTATTTATTGGACAAGGTCAAAAAGTCGGAATGGGAGGTCACTTAATGGGTCAAAAGGTTACTGACCAAGTAGCAGAAATGAGATCATTACCTTCAGGTATTGACCAAAGATCTCCTGCAAGACATCCTGATTGGTTAGGTCCAGATGATCTAGCTTTAAAAGTTGAAGAATTAAGACAATTAACGAAGAACAGAGTACCAATTCAACTTAAGCTTGGTG
>CABYTL010000029.1 GCA_902521805.1 uncultured Pelagibacteraceae bacterium | reverse complement strand
ATTTAAAATTTTTAGACCCCTATGACTACAAACATTATGAAATACTCGAACCTTCATCTTCTTATCTCTTATTAAAATCAAGGGAATCCCGAGTAGATTGTGTGGTTTGGCATCTCCTGGATTGGGGATAGAACTGCCTACACCAATTACAGTCCATTTATTGAAAAATATTTTTTCTCTCTCATATGTTAAATAATCAGTGTTTATATAGCACTCATTAGGTAAACCATTGGCTAATTCTATTGGCTTATCAACATTTTTGAGTTTCTCAATATCTAGTATATCAGATAAAGGTAAATTTTTGAGTTTTTGGTCCATAAAAAAAATTATCATGAGCAAATAATTTGGCAACAAATTTCGCCACACTTTTAAATGAATTTCTTTGACAGCTTTTTTAAAAAATATAATGATCGGTAAATGAAATTTTCTTTGGAAATTAGCCCACAAACTAATCTTGATTCAATACCCCAAGTTAGCGATGTTTATATTACTATGCTACCAGGTGGTGATTATAAAGAAACAGCTCAACAAGCAGTTGAACTTGTAAAGAAAGGTTTTAACCCAGTGCCACATTTTCCTGCGAGATCAATGCGTAATGAAAAAGAACTAAAAGATTACATCTCTATTTGTAAAGATGGAGGGGTACAAAAAGCTCTAGTTATTGGCGGTGGACGTGAGCCTGTTGGAAAGTTTGATAGCTCATTTCAACTTTTAGAAACTGGTTATTTCGAGAAAATGACAATAGGAATTGCTGGACACCCAGAGGGGAGTCCTGATATATCCGAAAAAGAATTAGAAAAAGCTATGAATGATAAAAAGCCTTATGCTGATTATATAGTTACCCAATGGTTACTAGATCCTGAGCCAATCATAGATTTTATTTCTAAACAAAGCGTACCAGTGCATGTGGGAATTACTGGACCTCTTAAAATATCTAGCTTAATTAAATTTGCTAATATTGTTGGAGCAAAAAATTCCTTAAAATTTCTTAAATCTAATTTTAGTAAGGCGTTAGATTTATTGAAACCTAAAGACCCTAATGATTTAATTGGGAAAGTTAAATCGCATACAGATTTCTTCCACATTTATACATTCGGCGGCTTGAAGGAAACTAACAAGTGGTTGAAGGAAAACAGTTATGTCTAAAGAATTTGATTATACCAAACTAAAACATGCTACTTCTGTTGATCAATCAGATCGAAAAGTACCATACAATTTAAGACAAAGTGGACCAACTAAAGTTGAGATGTTAATATCAACAAGAGTAAGAAAATCTCCATATTGGCATTTATCAATGCAAGCAGGTTGTTGGAGAGCAACAGTTTACAATCGTATTTATCATCCAAGAGGATATGTGAAACCAGAGGATGGCGGAGCCATGGTTGAATATGATGCAATAGTAAATCACGTCACAATGTGGAATGTTGCTGTAGAAAGACAAATTCAGGTCAAAGGCCCAGATGCAGAAAAATTTGTTGATTATGTAATTACAAGAGATGCAACAAAAATTTCACCTATGCGAGCTAGATATGTAATTTTGTGTAATGCTTATGGTGGAGTTTTAAACGATCCTATTCTTTTAAGAATTTCACAAGATGAATTTTGGTTTTCTTTATCAGACTCAGATATGGGTATGTATCTTCAAGGAGTAAATTCAGATGGTAAATTTAATTGCACAATAGAAGAAATAGATGCATGTCCTGTTCAAATTCAAGGACCTAAGTCTAAAGCGCTTATGAAAGATTTATTAGGTGATCAGGTTGATTTGGAAAATATGCCTTTCTATGGTCTGGCTGAAGTTAAAGTTGCTGGGAGAAGTTGTGTCATTTCACAATCAGGTTTTTCAGGAGAAGCTGGTTACGAAATATACTTAAGAGATGCTACTTTGTACGCTGATGACATGTGGAATGCGGTCCTTGAAGCTGGAAAAAAACATAATTTAATGGTTATAGCTCCAGCTCATCATAGAAGAATTCAAGCAGGAATTTTATCGTGGGGACAGGATATGGATCAACAAAATAATCCTTATCAATGTAATCTTGGATATCAAGTTTCATTATCAGGTAAGGGTGAGTGGAATAAAAAAGTAGATTATGTTGGAAAAGCTGCTTTAGAAAAAATGGGAGCAGAAATCAAAGCTGGGAAAAAACCCTATAAATTACAACTAGTCGGTCTTGAATTAGGTGGAAAACCAATTGAAGATTACGCACCAGACTTTTGGTTGATATCCAATCAAAGTGGAGGAGACCCTGTCGGTTTTATAACTTCACCCTGGTATCATCCAGAGAAAAAAATAAATATAGCTATGGGGTATGTGCCATTCGATGGAACGTTAAATGCTAATGGATTTCCCAAAGGTAAAGTTGGAACAAAATATAAAGTACATTTACCCGAAAAATATTCTGTAACACCTGGTCAACCTGTAGATGCAGTTATAGTAGATATTCCTTTTAAGGAATCTTATAACGCAAATACTAGAGAAGTTGTAAAAGGTTAAAATTTTTGGGGGAGTTTTAACTCTCCCATTACTTAATGGCAAAATCATTTTTAATAGCGATTTGTATTCTTATTACTA
>CABYTL010000028.1 GCA_902521805.1 uncultured Pelagibacteraceae bacterium | reverse complement strand
TCTAAAACATCCTATAAAATCCCATTCTTAAATTTAGCTTTAAATTAATATTGAGAAATAAGGTTTATTATTTTGCTCATACTATAGCAGGACTATAGCATAGAGAGATATTATAGTAGAGTGAGCTAATGAAGAAAAAAATAAAACATTCAAGAAGAAGTAGGACAGGACAAGTTACTGGTGATTATGATGGCGAAGTAAATAATCAAGATTTACCTCACGGAAAAGGGAAATGTATTTTTGAGGACGGGCTTTTATATGAAGGTTCATGGGTTAACGGTAAAAGAGAAGGTAAAGGAAAAATGACCTTACCAAACCATGATTACTATGAAGGTGAATGGAAGAATGATGCACCAAATGGAAAAGGTAAACATTATATTGGTGGAGAATATTATGAAGGTGACTTTGTTGAAGGTAACCGTCATGGAAAAGGAACATACAAGTGGGTACAAAAACAAATTAAGTATGTTGGAGAATTTAAAGACAATAATAAAGATGGCTTTGGTAAATATTATGATGGAGATACTATCTATGAAGGTGAGTGGAAAAATGACACCAGATACGGCAAGGGTAAAATCATATTAACTGAAGGAAGTTCAATATCTGGTTTTTTTAATCATACCACTATTGAAGGTGAAGCTATTTTGAAAATGTCTAATGGAGAAACAATTAAAGGTAAGTACGAAGATTTAATAAAAAAGATTAAATGAAAAAAGACCCTATAATTGAAAGAGCATGTACCTGGTCACTAAATACAATTATTTGGTCATATCATTCTGCCGTAATAATTCAAACTGGAATTAAAGAAGAGGGTAGAAAGTTTCAAAGTAAAGAACTAAAAAAACTATTAGATCATATATCTAAAGGTCATATTCCTTATCAACAATCACTTCTTACATATTTAATTTACTATTTAGGAGCTTGTTTTGAAAATTTTAAAATCAATGATGTAAAAAAGAGAGTAAATGATGAAACAGTTGAAAATTTAATAAATGCTTTTTTTGATACTGCTAAAAGATATTCTAAGGACAAAAGTATTGGCTACCAACCTTGCATAATTGAAGTTAACAATAAAAAATATGATTTTAATAAAAAGATAATAAATGCACATTTACCTAATTTAACCAAAGCTGATATAAAAAATATCTCAAGTTGGTTCGTAAATAATTATAAAACAGCCGAACCCATATCAAAAATATTTATCGGAGCAGGGCATTATTTTAATCTAGAAAATACTGGATATATGAACCAAGTTGCTGGACCTGGCAAATCAAACACAACTGCATTGTTAGAATTACTACCTGGTAATTTTGAAAAATTTGCAGGCACAGGATTACGTAAAGATGTAGCTTTAAGATTAAGTTATCTTTATATGAACGAGGCTTACAGTCCAAGACTACATGAACATTATGTTAATAGCACTCTTAAAAAATCAAAGAATGTAATAAAATATGCAAAAGGTGAATGGATTAACTTTTTTTTAAAAAAATGAATAAATAACGCTAAGTATGAAAAATAAATATAATTTTGACTATGATCTTAAAAATAAAAAATTAAAAAATTATAATATAAGTGTTGGATTTGACTATTTTTTTTGTTGTTCAAGTTTTTTAAAAAAAGACAAAGGCATAAAATTTCTTATCAACAGAAGAAAAAATTACATGTGGAATAAAAAAGTTATAGAAAAGTCAGATATAATTATGAATACTCACTATAATCGTGAATTGAGTATATTCTTAGGATACGTCAATCTTAAAAAAAAAGATCATTTTTTTATCCTTCATGGTGATGAAGATGCATCATGGAGCTCAATGCCTCCGCTTGGTTATTTTAAGCATGTGTCTACTTTTAAACTTAAGTTGAATTCATTTAATTGTAATAGTGGTAAAATATCTTTCTTTTCAGATGAATATGTAAGGAGTGATTTTAAAAATCAAAAAATACTACATGAATTTAAAGTTCAACGAGGCAAATACAGTCTTTATTCAATTAACGATGAATCCAAAGATTTTAAAAAAAATTTCCCTTATTCAAACACTATAGGAGCACTTTTAGTTAAAGATTAAAAAAGAAGAAATGAATAAATATTTTAGAATAAAAGAAGAAAGAAATTCTTTAATAAAAATACTTGATAATTTGACCTTTGAGGAAAAGAAGCAAGTACTAAGAAAAGTAGATCAATCAATGATTAATTCAGCTAACAAAGTATTAGCTAATGATAATCCTCCTGGTGAATTATTAACAAAATTACCTACTAAATTTAGAAGTGAAGTACAGGCAAAAGCTGTACACTTAGGTAGAACTCTATTTGTTAGAGCTGAAGTTGATGAGTTAATAAAAAGAAAAAGAATTGCTACCATTCACATTGTTAGATAATCTAATTTTATATGAATAATTTAGTGGCTGCTTTTTTAGGCGCAGTATTAGGGATTGTAATTTGGAAATTTCAAGGATCAGATTTTGGAATAGGGCCATTAATTTTTATAATCATAATGGCTTGGGGTGGTGCTTATACTTGGGGCAAATTATAAAATGAATATTTTAACTACAAAAGAATTTGAGCAAAAAGTCCAAGGGTGGAAAATTTATTCAAGAGGTGGATTAAATATGAGTCCTTATACAAACGTACCATTTGAATGTGGATGTGGTAAAACACATAAGTATAATAATATATACACACCACCTTTTATGGACAATCATGGTAATGGCCAAATGTGTTTAATGGTCAAAGAATGTAAATATTTAAATGCAGTCGAATTAAAAGGAACATTCAATATAGATAGAATGCAAAATCTCTTTAGCTGTAAATTTGAAGAAAAAAAAGAACGATATGGTTTCACTCTAAATAATCCAAAAATAGATGATGAAATAAACATTTGGATTGAAGAACGTTGGAACTTGGGTAAATAAAATTGTTATAGGATAATATGGGAGAACTATAGCAT
>CABYTL010000027.1 GCA_902521805.1 uncultured Pelagibacteraceae bacterium | reverse complement strand
GCACTTGGCAGATAATTCGTTTAAATTGGAAGAATAATCTAATTTTAGAAATTGAAAATTCACTAAAAAATCCCCCTGTTGAACTTACACAATCAAATAAACAAAATTATCTTAAAATTAAAACAGCAGGTGATATTGATTTTGATAAACAAATTTATTTATATAATTTGAATGAATCTGGAACCCCTGGATTTGAAGTTTTAAATCCAATTCTAATTGATGAAGAAAATTATTTACTAAACAGAGGATGGATACCATTTGAAAAAAAGGATACACCAGAGATAAATATTTTTGATCAAAACAATATAGTAGGAACTCTCAAAACTCAGGGTAGAAAAAATATTTTTAAACCAGATAATGATATTGAAGAAAATTATTGGTTTAGTCTAAATAGAGAAGATATTTCAAAATTTACTGGTAAAAAATTTTCTAAGTACATAATATATTTAGATGGAAATTATCAATTTCCTCGACCAAAAAAAATTACAGCTAATATTTCTAATAATCATAAAAAATATGCAATGACATGGTTTTCATTAGCGATTTCAATTCTTTTGTTATATCTATATTTTAGAAAAAAAAATTATTAAATGAACTATATTAGTACAAGAAATAATCAGAAAAACTTTTCTTTTAAGGATGTTTTTCTCAAAGGTTTAGCAGATGATGGAGGGCTATTTGTACCTAAATCAATTAAACAATTTAAAAAAGAAGAATTAGAAATTTTAAAAAGTCTTAGTTACAATGATTTAGCAGTTGAAATAATTTATCCATTTATTGGAGATTTTATGTCAAAAGATGAACTAATCTCTATGATATCAAAATCTTATTCAAACTTCAGATCTAAAGATGTTGTAAAAATCTCTAATCTAGGCAATTTAAAAGTCTTAGAGCTATTTCATGGTCCTACACTTGCTTTTAAGGATATCGCCATGCAACTAATTGGTAATTTTTATCAATATCATTTAGGTCGTGATAAAAAAAAAATTAATATAATAGTAGCAACTTCAGGTGACACGGGTGCGGCTGCTATAGATGCTCTAAAAGGAAAAAGTAATTTAAATGTTTTTGTATTGCACCCAAATAACAAAATTTCACCAGTGCAAAGAAGATTAATGACAATACATGAAGAGAAAAACATATTTAATATTGCGGTAGAGGGTAATTTTGATGATTGTCAGAATTTAGTAAAAGCAATGTTCAATGATGAAAAATTTTCTGAAGCAATTAATATGTCAGGCGTAAATTCAATTAATTGGGCAAGAATTATTGCTCAATCAGTGTATTATTTTTATGCTTACTTTAAAGTTGGAATTGGTAAACCTTTATCTTTTTCTGTTCCAACAGGAAACTTCGGTGATATCTATGCAGGTTACTTAGCAAAAAAACTAGGTCTTCCAATTGATAAACTAATCGTAGCTACAAATAAAAATGATATACTTCATAGAGCGATATTAGGAGGCGACTATACTCAAAAGAAAGTTGAGGAAACAAATACTCCAAGTATGGATATACAAATAGCAAGTAATTTCGAAAGGCTCTTATATGACGTAAAAGATTGTGACTCAAAAGTCACAAATAATGTAATGAACGAAATAAAAAATAATACTTATAAAATTGATAAAAACGATTTAGATAAAATTAAAAAAAATTTTATATCTGAGATGCTTGATGAAAACGAAACTGTTGAAATGATAAAGACAATAAATGAAGAACATCAGATGGTAGTTGATCCTCATACTGCAGTTGGCATCGGAGCAGTGAGAAAATTAGGATTGGAAAAAAATTGTGTTGTATTATCAACTGCACACCCTTGTAAATTTCCAAAAGCAATAGAAGATGCAATCTCAAAAGCCGAAAATTTACCAGATAATCTTAAATATGTTAATGACAGAAAAGAAAAATTTGAACTTATTTCAAATGACATCGAAAAAGTAAAAAAATACGTATTAAATTCAATATGAAATTAAAAATAAAAAATCAAATACCAGATACAGAGATTTTTCAACTCGTTGATGGAGAACCCCAAAAAAGTAAATTAAGAGAAATTATAGGTAATAAAAAAATTATATTGTTTGGTTTACCTGGGGCATTTACATCAACTTGCTCAAAAATTCACTTACCAGGTTTTGTATCAAATGCAGATGAAATTAAAAAAAAAGGAATAGAAAATATATTTTGTTTATCTGTAAATGACCCTTATGTAATGAATGGTTGGGGAGAGATTAATAATATTGGAAACAAAATAAAAATGCTATCTGATCCATATTTGTTGTTTACAAAAGCAATTGGTGCAGAAGTTGATCGGAATGCAAAAGGAATGGGAATTAGATCAAATCGTTATTTAATGGTGATTGAAAATTTCAAAGTTGTTAGTATTCACGTCGAAAAAGAAACTAAAGAATGTAGTTTAACTTCAGCAGAGAATTTATTAATTAATCTAATCTAAGTAGGGCTGTTCTGTTGCCCGGCATAAGATTAGAAAGTAGCATATTTGCTTACTTTATCAAACTACTTCATTGCAAACTTCATTGCCAGAATAACTTATTTTCTTTTCAGTTGCTTTTTTGACTTCGTTGTAAAATGTTGTCAGGTTAATCAAAATTAGATATGATTAATTATGTTCTTCGGATGGTTAAAAGGAATATTTGCAAGTTTTCTTATTTGGATAGGATTAACATTCATTGTCTATGGTTTATATCTTATTGGCGATGACAGAAGTGGAACTGTTTCTTTACTAATTGGTATAGCGGCAAGTATAATCGGTTCTTATTTTAGATATGTCTCTAAACAAACTGTTAAAACAACAAAAAAATAATATTAAGGGGCGTTCTGTTGCCAGGTACACTTAACCTACCATAATCCCAGATAATCAGAAGTTAACCACGCTGCAAAGTACATAACAAGACACAGGGGCATCATAACAATAATATACATTATTATTTGAACTAAAAAATATGGGATTTTTAAACTCAAAAGTGCTTTTTCAAATTTTCCAATTAAATTGTCAGTCTTTTTATTTTTAGATAACAAATCAATTGCACCTACAAGCATAACTACGAATATTAAAAAACCTAAGATTGCTTTAAATGTTAACATATTTTTTAGGGGGCGTTCTGTTGCCAGGTGCCCCAACTACAAGTTAGCTGCATCTCTTGCAAGTAAATCCACTTCATTATTTAACTCATCAGTTGAATGGCTTTTTACCCAATTCCAACTTATTTCAAATTCATTATTTAGCAGATCTAATTCTGTCCAAAGTTCTTTATTACTTACTTTTTTTTTGTTTGCAGTTTTCCATCCATTTCTTTTCCAATTATGTATCCATTCTGTTATTCCAGACTTTACGTATTTAGAATCTGTAAAAATTTCAACTTTGCTACCTTTTGGAATTTTTTTAAGGGCTTCTATAGGCGCCAATAACTCCATCTGATTATTTGTAGTATCTTTATTACTTCCTTTTATCTTAGTTTTATTTCCATCATTTAATATTATTGCTGCCCAACCACCTTTGCCTGGATTTCCAATACATGATCCGTCTGTGTATATTTTTATCATTAACTTAAGTAATCTTTATAAGTCTTTAAATTATTGTGTATCAAAAGTTTTTGATAATACTCAAGTGGGTCCTTAATTTTAATCAGAGCTGTTTTGGGTGTGTTTGTAAAATCATAAAGTCTAGTCATGAAGTACCTTATAGCTGCTCCCCGACATAAAATATTAAGTGAATTTTTTTCTTTTAGTGAAATTTTTTTGATGCTTTCATAACCATTAATCAGATTTTT
>CABYTL010000026.1 GCA_902521805.1 uncultured Pelagibacteraceae bacterium | reverse complement strand
GTTAAATATCAAAGGTTTATGCCAAATACAATTTTTACACAAAATATCCGAGAGATAAAAAAATTTTTTAAAAAGAATAAGCATGTAATTTTAAAACCTATTCATAGTTTTAGCGGGAATGATATTCACCTACTTAATAAATTTAAATTAAAGTTTATTCAAAAATTAATTAAAAAACATAACTATATAATGTGTCAAAAATATTTACCTAAAATAAGTAAGGGAGATAAAAGAGTATTTCTAATTAATGGAAAAATATGTGGTGCTATATCTAGAATTCCTCAAAAAGGCTCATATCTAAGTAATATGAGTAAAGGCGCAACTGCAAAAAATACTAATTTAACAAAATTTGAAAAAAGTATTTCCAAAATAATTGCTAAAGATTTGAAAAAAGATCAAATTTATTTTGCTGGGATTGACTTTATTGATCAAAAACTTAATGGAGATATAAATGTTACATCCCCTACTGGTTTAAAAACCTTATTTGATATTTCAAAAATCAATCTTGCTAAGTTTTTTTGGAAATATCTAAAGGCATGAAAAACTTGACAGATCAACAAAAGGGATCGTTGCTTGCGTTTGTTGCAGTTATGTTTATTACCCCTGACTCTTTATTCATTAGACTTTCTAATATTGATACTTGGGGTCTTGTTTTTTATAGAGGAATAATTCCATTCTTAACTGTTTTTTTTGGAATGTTATTAATCTACAAACTAAATTTTTTTAAAATTCTTTTTACAAATGGTTACCACGGAGTCATATATGTGGTTACTTTCAGTATTACAAATATTACTTTTGTAGTTTCTATTCAAAACACTAATGTTGCAAATACACTGTTGATGATAGCAACTGCACCTATGTTATCAGCTATACTAGGAGCAATTTTTTTAAAAGAACCTCCTGATAGAAAGACATTGGTTTCAATAATTATTACTTTTACTGCAATTGTTTATATTTTCTTTGACTCCATTAAATTAGGTAACTTTTATGGAGATATCTTAGGATTTATTACTGCTGTTGGTCTTGCTGTAGGTGCTATTACTATTAGGTCTGCAAAATCCAAAAATTTAGTTCCAGCTGCAGTGGTAGGTAAGCTATTAGTTGCTATTTTTGCTCTATTTTTTATTGAGAGTTTTGCTCTTTCAGAAAAAGACTTAATTATTGTCCCTTTAATGTGTATTCTTTGTGTAGCTATACCATTTGTTTTGGTAACTATTGCGCCAAGGTTTATCCCAGCTGCTGAGGTAAATCTTTTCTTCCTATTAGAAACAATAATTGGTCCAATATGGGTTTGGTTGATCATAAAAGAACAGCCTAGTATTGAAACACTTCAAGGAGGGGTAATTATAATTGCAACGATCGCTATTCACTCATTTTTAAAATTAAAAAAATCTTAATCTCCGTCACAATTAAGTCTTGATTTAATAATAGATGACGGATAATTAGCGCGATTTTATGAATAAAGTTCTAAAGAATTCTTGGGCATTGTTTTTAGGTATGGGATTTATAATGATGGCTTATGGTTTTCAGGGTTCATTACTTGGAGTAAGAGCTGTTCAGGAGGAATTTAGTTTAACAGCAACTGGTTTTATGATGTCTGGTTATTTTATTGGATATTTTATAGGAGCAGCAACTATTCCAAATATAATTTCAAGAGTTGGTCATATAAGAGTTTTTGCAGCTTTTGCGTCTTTAGCATCATTGATTATTTTAGTTCACTCAATTTTGATTCATCCATTTATATGGTTCTTGTTGAGAGTTCTAACTGGAATAAGCATGGTTTGTATTTACACAGTTGCTGAGAGTTGGCTTAACGATAGATCCAGTAATAAAAATAGAGGAAGCGTATTATCAATTTATATGGTGATACTTTATGGGTCAATGGGAATAGGAATGTTTTTACTAAACTTTAGTGCTCCAAAAAATTTTCAACCTTTCATATTAATTTCTGTAATAACTTCTGCAGCACTAATACCTATTTTGCTTACTAAAAAAAAACCACCAACTTTCAAAAAAATAAATGTTATGTCATTTAGTGAACTTTATAAATCTTCACCATTTGGAATGGTAAGTTCTTTTTTCTATGGAACAATTCAATCTGCTTTATTTACTTTGTTGGCAGTTTATGCAACATCAATGAATTTTACTATTTTAGAAATTTCAATTGTAACTTTTTTATTAGCAATTTCTGGAGCGATTGCTCAATTTCCTATTGGAAAAATATCTGATATTTTTGATAGAAGAAAAGTAATAATTGCATCTACTTTTGGTGCTGCAATTTTTGCTCTCATAACAATATTTGTTTCAGGACAAATGTATTTACCTGATGGATTAGCAACAAGTAAATCATGGTTTTATATATTTTTTATTTTATTTTCTTTTTGTAGTTTACCCATGTTTTCGTTAATTCTTGCTCACACCAATGATTATATTACAAAAGATAAATTTGTTGCTGCAGGTGCCGGTCTTCAATTCACATTTGGTTTAGGAGCAATGAGTGGTCCTTTTTTATGTTCTATATTTATGGATTTAGTTGGTTCTAATGGATTTTTTGTTTTTATATTTTTTTTTCATTCTTTAATAGGTGTTTTTGGAATTTATAGAATGAGAATCAGAAAAACTATAGAAAACCCAGATTCTCAATTTGTTGCAATGCCTCAAACTATTACTCCAGCAGGTATAGAGCTTAATCCTGTGACAGAACCAATTGAAGATACATCTTCCATATCCAAAAACATAAATGATATCACTTAAACAATAATTGAAACTGAAATAAGCCCAGAGATAATTAATGAACAAATAAAATACAAAACTAGTTTTGAAGAATTTTATTAATTGCTTGAGACATTTTGAATAAAACTTGTTTTTTGTTAAGCTTGTCACTTCTTATTAAAATTGCATCTTTTACTCGAATTAATGGACTATTCTTTCTTTTTTTATCTAGCATAGTTCTATTTTTAAGAGATCTTGCGATTTCATTTAACTGAACTTTTTTTTTTAGATCTAGCCATCTCCTATATGCCGCAACTTTTAAATTACACTTAAAATAGAAAGCTACATCGTATTTAGGATTTTTAGCTAAAATTTTACTTGCTATATCGCGGCCCTCAACACAAATTTTTTTATTTTTTCTTATAATCTTCATCTGAAATTGATTAATAATGTTTCTAACTTTTTTATTCTTTGCAAGGATTGCTACATGATTTGAGATTTTTTCTGAGTGAAGTTTTTGTTTCGAAATTTCTTTATACGAAACGGTTTTAAATTTTTTTTTTAAAAAAATAATAATGTTTTTAGGTTCATTATCTATAACCAATTTACTGCAATATCTGTAAAGTAAACCAGAATTGATAAGTAAAAGTTTATATTTTCTCGAAACAAGTTTTGCTGCTGTACTTTTCCCACTTGCTGACTCGCCATCACAAGCAATGATTAATTTTTTTATTTTAGCCATTCAATTTAATAGACTATCTTATTAAAGATAAATAACAATTTCTAGTTGTATCAAAATTATCGGTTATTTGAAAAAAAAGTTAAACATAGAGTTGAAAAATCATAATTATTTTGATCAAATCTATTTATTAAAAAAAATGCCGTTGAAAAAAAAAAATAAATTGCTGAAATTTAAAACCCGAGGACAAAATAAATCAAGTTTGTCTCAATTAGCAATAATCACCACAAATTCTTTTGGTAAAGCCCTTGCAAATTATAAGAAAAATATTGAAAAAAAGAAAATTAAAGAAATTAAAATGAAAAAGCTTGAAGAAAAAAACAATATTTTAAAAGATAAGAAAGAACTAAAAATTTTAGAGGAAAAACTTCAGAAAGAAAATAATAGACTAAA
>CABYTL010000025.1 GCA_902521805.1 uncultured Pelagibacteraceae bacterium | reverse complement strand
ATTTAAAATTATCAAAATTTTTTATCATTTTTTTATCATTAATTTCTTTTTTTATTGCATCAAAGGGATTTGACATTTTATACTTATTTTTATTAGCTGACTTGTTTTGTTGTGCATTTGTTTTAACTGTTTTCTATAGTTTTTATAATAAGAGGATTAGTGAAAAAACTGCGTATATTTCTATAATAGTTGGTTTAATTGCTGGGATTATGATTTTTCCCTTTCCAGATTTTTCAAAAAGCTTATTAGTAGGAGTCTTAGTACCCACAGAAGTATTTGGTACTTTTGTTGCCCAATCTTTATTGTTTCTATCTTTTTTAACCGCAACCTTTTTGCCAGCAGTGTTTCTAAAAATAAAAAAGTTATAAGTTCTAAATTGAGGATTTTATAGCTTCATAAATGAGGTTTTTAGTCGTCTCACCTAGACTTCTATAAACTTCCTCATTATTTTTGAAAATTAATAGAGTTGTTTGATATTGGACATTAAATAAATCAGCTATGTTTTTGTTTGTTACGTCAAAAGAAAAATATTCAATATTATCAAACTTAATATCATTTAATTTACCGTCATTTTTTGCTTCCTTCAAAATTTTCATTTGCCCTGCACAAGATGAACAATATTTAATCCAAGAACTAACAACCACAACCTTACCGTCTGATTGAGCTTTATCGAACAACTCCTTATTAAAAGTTGTTTCTTTTTCAAATGCAATAGCGCTTGAAACGATAACACAAAAAAAGAATGTTAAAATTTTTTTCATATAATGTCTTAGACCACTTTAAACTCATTGTAATCAATCAAATTGTCTCTATATATCAGAATCTATATGTCAAATGATCAGATTATCATTAATAATTTATCCAAAATCTATGATAATGGATTTGAGGCACTAAAAGAAATAAACTTAAACATCAAAAAAGGTGAAATCTTTGCAATGTTGGGTCCTAATGGGGCTGGAAAAACAACTCTGATAAATATCATTTGTGGAATAGTAAAGCCATCATCTGGCAAAGTAACAGTAGATAATTATGATATTATAGATGATTATAGAGAAACAAGATCTAAAATTGGATTAGTTCCTCAAGAGCTTACTTTAGAGACATTTGAAACAGTCTTTAATAATGTTTCTTACTCAAGAGGACTTTATGGAAAAAAACCGGATCCCACTCATATAGAAAAAATTTTAAAACAATTTAGTTTGTGGGATAAAAAAGACTTAATCCTTCGCCAATTATCTGGAGGAATGAAAAGAAGAGTTTTAATAGCTAAAGCTCTCTCTCATGAACCTGAAATATTATTTTTAGATGAACCAACAGCAGGTGTTGATGTTGAGTTAAGAAAAGATATGTGGAAGGTAGTTGCATCTTTAAGAGAAACAGGTGTAACTGTAATTCTCACTACTCATTATATCGAAGAGGCTGAGGCAATAGCAGATAGAGTTGGAGTTATAAATCAGGGTGAAATTATAATAGTAGAAAAAAAAAATGAGCTTTTAAAAAAAATGGGAAAAAAAACTTTGATTGTAGAATTGCAAGAGTCAATTGACAAAGTTCCTAATTCTTTAAAAAAATATAGTTTGGAAATTGGAAAAAATAAAATGAATTTATATTATACTTATGATTTGAATGAAAATCGCACAGGAATTACAAATCTTTTACAAGATTTGAAAGATTCCGGATTAAATTTAAGAGATCTTAAAACAGAGCAAAGTAATCTTGAAAAAATATTTGTTACATTGGTTAAGGAAAATAATGAAATTTAACTACTACGGATTCAAAGCAATCTATTTTCATGAGATGGATAGATTTAGAAGAACTTTAGGTCAATCACTTTTGTCTCCAGTTATATCTACATCTTTATATTTTATAGTTTTTGGTTCGGTCATTGGTAGTTATGTTCAAAACATTGATGGAGTTAGTTATGGTTCTTACATTGTACCTGGTCTATTAATGTTAACATTATTAACTCAATCAGTAAGCAATACGTCATTTGGAATTTTTTTTCCTAAATTTAATGGAACTATCTACGAGATATTGGCTGCGCCTATTTCTACTTTTGAAATAGTAGTAGCTTTTGTTAGTGCTGGAGCAACCAAGACACTTATAGTTGGAATTGTGATATTTACGACTTCTTTGTTTTTTGTTGATATAAAGGTTCAATATCCACTTTTAATGATATTTCTTTTAATATTGGTCTCTTTTACATTCGCCTTATTTGGTTTTTTGATTGGTTTATTAAGTAAAAATTTTGAACAAATGTCTGTCGTTCCCTCGTTTGTTATAACTCCAATGGTTTTTTTGGGCGGTAGTTTATACTCGTTAGATATGTTACCTGAATTCTGGCAAGTAGTTACATATTTTAACCCAGTAGTTTATTTAATTAACGGACTACGTTTTTCATTTTATGGAATATCTGATTTCAATATTTGGATAAGTATAAGTTTAATGGTTTTATTTTTGGTAATTTGCGTAACTACAGTCTCTATAATCTTAAAAAAGGGTTATAACATAAAGAATTAGAGATAAACAAATATGACTGGCCCAATCATAGATCTGTTAAAATTTAAGTTAAAAAGTAACTTTTTTAAAATTGCTCTGACTCAGTTGAACCATCCATTGCCGTGGTAGAGCTTTTACCGCTGGTAATTGTGTTCGAAACTGCATCAAAATAAGAAGTACCAACTTCTCTTTGATGTTTCACACTTGTGTACCCATCCTTCTCACGTGCAAATTCTTGTTCTTGGATTTTTGAGTAAGCAGACATACCCTCTTTTTTATATTTTTCTGCAAGCTCAAAAATTGCAATATTTTGAGTATGAAATCCTGCAAGAGTAATGAATTGAAATTTGTAGCCCATTGCACTAATTTTTTTTTGGAAAGAAGCAATTTCAGAATCTGATAGATGCTTTTTCCAGTTAAATGAGGGTGAACAATTATAGGCTAAAAGTTTGCCAGGAAATTTTTCATGTATTGCATCAGCAAATTTTTTAGCTTCTTGAAGATTAGGGGTTGCTGTTTCACACCATATTAAATCTGAATATGGGGCATAAGCAAGACCCCTAGATATTGCTTGCTCAATTCCAGCTTTAACATAATAAAATCCCTCTGGTGATCTTTCACCAGTCATAAAAGGCTTATCATTCTCATCGTGGTCATTAGTAATTAGCTTTGCCGCATTTGCATCTGTCCTTGCCAATATGATTAATGGGACATCAGCAATATCTGCTGCCAATCTGGCTGCTTTTAAATTTTTAATCATAGTTCCTGTTGGTACAAGAACTTTACCACCCATATGACCACATTTTTTTTCACTTGCTAATTGGTCTTCAAAGTGAACTCCAGCAGCACCAGCTTTAATAAATTTCTTTGCTAATTCAAACACATTTAATGGTCCACCAAAACCAGCTTCTCCGTCTGCAATAATTGGAAGCATGTAATCTACTCTTTTTTCTTTTTTCATATCTCCATCTTGAAGCTCCATATGTTGAATTTGATCTGCTCTAATTAAAGCATTATTCATTGATTCAACTAATTTTGGTGCACTATCGTAAGGATATAAAGATTGATCTGGATACATTTCACCAGCGCTATTTGCATCAGCGGCTACTTGCCAACCACTTAAATAAATTGCCTTAAGTCCAGCTTTAGCATGTTGTACAGCATGATTTCCTGATAATGATCCTAAAGTGTTTATATATTCTTCGGAGTTTAATAATTTCCAAAGTTTTATTGATTGTTGCTTGCAAAGTGAATATTCAATTTTAATAGAACCTCTTAATCTTTCTACATCTTTAGGAGTATAATCCCTTTTAATTCCTGCAAACCTTTTTAAATCATACGAGATGTTTTCTGCACTCATTAATTAGTCCTGTTCGCTAATGTATTAATTTACTGAAAAATTTGAGTTGAAAGAAAGATAATTAGTTAGAGTCGTTTAGGGTCTCAACTAGATCTTTCATTCCACTTGAACCCCAATCACAATGATCGTCTCTCATGTATATTCCTCTGCTATTATGTCTAGCAAGATCCTCATGATTTATGATTTGAGCTTCATTTTCACTATTTTTTAATTTATTATCCATGTAAATTTTATAATTTACAGGATTTACAAAATCTACAAAAAAGTATAAAAGTGTTGTAAATGTTGGAAAAATTTTGTAAATAATAATTTACAAAATTTACAAATAGAAAATATGAGTCAAATAGATCTTAAAATTGGCCCAAAAATCAAAGCTTTTAGAAGACAATTGGGTCTTCAGGCAAACAAACTTGCAGAAGAGTTAAAAATTTCTCCTAGCTATTTGAACTTAATAGAGGGAGGAAAAAGAAAAATAGATGGCGACCTTTTATTAAATATTTGCGAAAAATTGAATATTGAGCTTTCTCAATTAACTTCAAAAACCGATATTAATTTAGAAAATACTTTGTCAGAAATATTAGATGATAAGTTATTTGAAGATTTAGATATTCTAGCTCCAGAGGTCAAGGATCTTGTAGGAACTAACCCAAAAATTGGTAAAGCAATAGTTAGATTAGGTGATATTTTAAAAAAAAAAGACCATGAATTAGTAAACAAAATCGAAAAAATTTCTGGAAAAATTGTCGATAATAGGAAAAACTCATTTCCAGGTGAAGTTATTTCAGATTTCCTTCAAGAAAATAAAAATTATTTTCCAATTCTTGAAGAATTTGCAAATAAAGTTTTTGAAAAAGTACAGAAAAATAATCGTACTAGATACATATCACTTTGTGATTATCTAAATTCTGAATATAAGATAATAGTAAAAGACGTAATACCTGAAGAAAATAAACCTTTCTCAAAAATATATAATAAAAATAAGAAAGAATTGTTATTAAGTGATTACAGTTCTTTGGAAACAAAAAAACTTCATGCAGCCGCTCAAATTGCACAAGAGGGAGCCAATGAACAAATAGAGGATTACTTATCTAAATTTGCTTTTCCGTCTGAAGAGTCGAAAAAGTTAACTAAAGTTGCTCTATTAAATTATTGTGGAGCAGCTATTTTGATGCCTTATAAACTTTTTCATTCAGAGTGTAAAAAATTAAAATATGATTTAGAACTGTTACAAAATACTTTTGCAACATCATTTGAACAAGTAGCTCATAGAGTTACATGTTTACAAGATCCAAAACTTCTTGGCATACCTTTTCATTTTCTAAGGGTAGATATGGCAGGAAATATATCCAAGAGATTTTCATTGTCTGGTATTGAAATACCAAGATATGGAGGAGCATGCCCTAGATGGAATGTTTATTCAGCGTTGACAAGACCAGGAGTGATACAGGCTGCAGTGAGTAAAATGACTAATGGAGAGAAATATGTTTGTATTGCTAGAACAGTTGAAAAAGGAATAGGTAGATTTGGAAAATCTAAGAGTATTCTTTCAATCGGGTTAGGATGTGAGGCCAAATATGCAAAAGATTTTGTTTATAGCGAAAACTTGAATATTAATGACAAATCAACAGAAATACCAATAGGCGTGTCATGCAGAACCTGCGATAGATTAG
>CABYTL010000024.1 GCA_902521805.1 uncultured Pelagibacteraceae bacterium | reverse complement strand
TGATATTTTCTGGAACCTCTAATAAAGCTTCAAAAAATATTGCTGAAGTTTCAATAACAATTAATAACCAAAATAACGAAGGTCCCATTCAATATCGTGAATTAGATGAAATTGAAGTTAGAAGAAAAATTGAAAAAGATAAAGGCTCAAAATTTTACATTAACAATAAAGAAGTAAGGGCAAGAGATGCACAAATGTTTTTTGCTGATTTATCAACAGGAGCTCATTCTCCGTCAATAATTAGTCAAGGACGTATCGGTGCTTTAGTTACTGCAAAACCAACTGATAGAAGAGCAATTTTAGAGGAGGCTGCAGGTATTTCTGGTTTACATGTTAGGAGACATGAGGCTGAATTAAGATTGGGTGCAGCTGAAAATAATTTAAAAAGAGCAGATGAGATTAGGAGGCAACAAGAAAAACAGTTAGCAAACCTCCAAAAACAAGCAGAAGAAGCTACAAAATACAAAAATATTTCTGATGAAATTAAAAAAATAGAAGCTGGATTGTATTATCTAAAATTATTAGAAATTGATAAAGAAATAAAGCTTGAAAAAGAGATAAACATTGAGGCTGAAGAAGAAGTAAGTGGATTTAATAATAAGATCTTAGAATACGAAAAATTAATTAAATCTGAAATTGAAAAAATAACTCCATTAAGAGAAAAAAACATAGAAAATTTATCTAAAATTCAAAGACTAAATTTAGAACTTCACAATTTAGATGAAGAAAATACAAGAACACAAGAAGAGATAGAGAATATAAAAAAATCATTACAAACTCTTGATGATGATATCTCTAGAGAAAAAGGAATAATTATTGATGCAAACTCTAATGAAAAAAGACTAAAAGAAGAGAAGAACGACCTAATAAATATTGATTCAAAATATTACGAAACTGAAAAACAATCTAATGAAGATTTAGATCAGTCAAAAAATAAATTGAAAAATGAAATAGAAAAAATAAAAAAATTGATTTCCTCAAATCAAAACGAATTAGCGCTAGAAGCCTTGGTTATTTTTGAAAATAGCATAGAAAATTATGCTGATAGCTATAGTCAAAATAAAAATATTAAAAAAGAATCTATAAAAAGGAGTGAAAGAATAAAGATAATAGATAAAGAAATTGAAAGCTGGAAAAATTTACATTCAAATTCTGAAAAAATGATGAATGAGCTTTCTGAAAGAAAAAATAAGTTAAAGTTACAATTAGACAAATTAGATAACCAGCCTAAACTTCAAGCAGAGAAAAAGGGTCAAATTTCTGAAAATTTGAGAATTTCAGATCAAGAAAAAAATAATAATGAAAAAATAATTAATGAAACAGACAAAAATATTGAAACTTTGAGAAATCAATTAAATGAAATACAAGAACAATCAATTCAAATAAGAGAGAGAAAAGCTAGTTCTGGAGCAACTATAGAGGGTCTTAAAAAAAGAAAAAATGATCTAATTGACAGAATAAATTCTGAATTGAATTTAACTGAGGAAAATATTTTAGAAAATTCTAATTTAAATGGTTTAGAAGAATTACCTAATCATGTTGATCAAGAAGATCTTTTAGATAAAAAAAAACAAGCAAGAGAAAAATTAGGATCTGTGAATTTAAAAGCAGACGAGGAGACTAATAAATATGAAATTGAAATTAAAAAAATGGAAAATGATAGAACAGATCTAGTAAATGCTATTATTAAACTTAAAACAAGTATCAATGAATTAAATCAAAAAGGTAGAGAAAGGTTAATCGATGCATTTGAAAAAGTTGATAGAAAGTTCAATGAAGTTTATACAAAATTATTTAATGGTGGCAATGCAAAATTAGAACTTGTTGATTCTGACGATCCTTTGGAGGCTGGATTAGAAATGTTAGTAAGTCCCCCAGGAAAACGTCTGCAATCTATAACTCTTTTATCAGGAGGTGAACAAGCACTTACTGCGCTATCTTTAATTTTTGCAGTTTTCCTGACTAATCCCTCGCCTATTTGCGTTTTAGATGAGGTAGATGCGCCTCTAGATGATGCGAATGTGACAAGGTTTTGTAACTTATTAGCAGAGTTAACAAAAATTACTGATACTAAATTTATAATTGTTACTCACCATGCTTTAACAATGTCAAAAATGGATCGGCTTTATGGAGTTACAATGGCTGAGAAAGGTATTAGTCAACTCGTATCAGTAGATCTACAAAAAGCCGAGAGTATGGTTGCCTAAAATTAAAAATGCCTAAAAATCAGTTCAAAACTCGCTTACAGATTGCAAAAGATAAACTTTCAAAAAAAAATCTTGATAGTAAAAACCAAAATTCATCATCTTTTGGTGCAGCTTTCAAACTTAGTACAGAATTAGTCGCTGCAGTAGCAGTAGGGACAATTATTGGGTTTATTTTAGACAAGACCTTTGGTACTAAACCATGGTTAATAATAATATTTTTTTTTGTTGGTGTAGTTTCCGGAATTATTAATGTAATTAGATCAGCTAAAAAAATGCAAAGATAGATTTATTTATGGCAACAAATCCAATGACACAGTTTGAGGTTTATCGAATAGGCCCAGAAATAAAAGTGGGTGCGTTTGATATTTCTTTCACTAATGCAAGTTTGTTTATGGTTATCAGTTCTATTGCTATCTTAATAATTTTTAATTTAGGTTCAAAAAAAAATTCTCTTTTGCCCAATAAACTTCAATTATTAGCGGAACTCAGCTATACTTTCATATCCAAAATGATTGGTGATACTGCTGGATCTCAAGCAAGACCGTATTTTGCTTTTATTTTTTCGTTATTTATGTTTGTTTTGTTTTGTAATATGTTTGGTATGATACCTTATACATTCACAGTAACAAGCCATATTATAGTGACATTTATGTTAGCGTCATTTATTTTTATTGGAGTAACAATTATAGGATTTATTAAGCATGGTTTTGGATACTTAAAATTATTTGTACCAAGCGGCGTTCCAGCGGTATTACTACCCTTAATTGTTATAATTGAGATAATTTCTTATTTGAGTAGGCCTATTAGTTTGTCAGTAAGACTATTTGCAAACATGATGGCTGGTCATACTATGATGAAAGTTTTCGGAGGCTTTGTAGTAAGTCTCGGAATAGTTGGTGGATGGCTTCCACTAAGTTTTTCGGTTGCATTGACAGGTTTGGAGATCTTAGTTGCTTTTCTTCAAGCATATGTTTTTGCAATCTTAACCTGCATCTACTTAAATGATGCATTAAATTTACACCATTAATTAATATAGGAGGTTATAATGGAATTAGAAGCAGCAAAAATGATTGGAGCTGGTTTAGCGGCTATAGCTCTGGCCGGAGCAGGAGTGGGTATTGGTATAATTTTTGGGAATTACTTATCAGGAGCAATGAGAAATCCATCAGCAGCTCAAAAACAATTTCCAAATTTACTTTTAGGATTTGCCTTAGCTGAAGCAACAGGTCTTTTTGGATTAGTAGTTGCTTTAATTATTCTTTTTGCTTTTTAGATTTGAATGATTAAAAAATTGCTTTTGCAGTTAGTTTTTTTCAATATTCTTTTTACAAAAAAAGTTTTTGCTGCGGAGAGTAAAGGTATGCCTCAATTAAATCCTGAATTCTGGATTTCACAGATATTTTGGTTAACACTAACTTTTGGGATTTTGTATGTAATTTTATCTAAATTCATACTTCCAAAAATAAGTGCAAACCTAGAATCAAGAAAATCACAAATTTCAGATAATATTGAGGCTGCAGATAGACAAAGGTCAGAAAGTGAATTAAAACTTAAAGAATACGATAAGATTATTTCTAAAACTAAAATTGAAGCAAAAAATATCTTTAATCAAGAAAAACAAAAAATGTTAAAAGATATAAGTATTAAAAAAGATACTCTTGATAAGCAAATAGATGAAGAAATTAAAAAAGCAGAGAAAGAAATAAACCATTTAAGAAAAGATGCTCCATCTAAAATTAATAAAATTGCCATAGATACTTCAGCAGATCTTATTCAAAAACTAATTGGAATTGAGATAAATAATAGTAGTATTTCGGCAATAGTAGATGATTTATTCAAAAAAAATAAAGAGAAATACTATGGCAATTGATTCGACATTTTGGGTAGCTATATCTTTTTTTATTTTTTTTGGGGGTTTGGTCTATTTAAAAGTTCCACAAAAAATAAATGATCTACTCAATAATCTTATACTTGATATAAAAAATGAGATTGATGAAAGTGAAAAATTAAGAACAGAAGCAAAAATTTTACTTGATAATGCTCAAAACAAACTGGATACAGCTGAAAATATCAGAAACGAAATTCTTGAGCAGGCTAAAAAAGATAGTGAAAAGTTAATTATTGAACTAAATGATAAATTTCATAAATCATCTGATATTAAAAAGAAACTAGCCGAAAATAAAATATATCAAATGAAAGAAAATGCCATTAAAGAGATTAAAGATGCTTCTATCAAAATTGCTGTTGACTCAGTCAAAAAGATCATCACAACGTCAGTAGATTCTGCAAAACTAGATAATTTATTTCAAAATAATCTGGATGAAACTAAAAAAGAATTAAAAAAAATTAATTCATAATACCCTTACAATTTTTTAAAAAAAACTATAAAATTATCTTAATGAATTCTATTGTAATTGGCTCTGGTTTTGGCGGCATAGCTGCTGCTCTTCGTTTAAAAGCAAAAGGTCACAGTGTAACTTTAATTGAAAAACATCCCGATCTTGGAGGTAGAGCGAGAGTATTTAAGAGGAATGGATTTACTTATGATGGTGGACCTACAGTTATTACAGCACCATATTTAATTAATGAATTATTTGAATTATTTAAAAAAGACCCAAAAAATTATATTCAATTTTGTCCACTTAAAATTTGGTATCAATTTGTTTTTGAAGATAATTCAAAGTTTAATTACTCAGGAAATGAAACAGAAATGAAAAAACAAATTGAAGAAATTAACAAAGATGACGTCAAAGGTTATGAAAAACTGGTGACCTTTACAAAAAAGATTTTTGATAAAGGATTTACAGAACTTTCAGATGTACCATTTGATAAACCCTTTTTTATGATGCAGCAATTACCTAGTTTATTAAAGTTAAAAAGTTATAAATCAGTTTATTCATTAGTCTCCTCTTTTGTAAAGAATGAAAAATTAAGAAGAATGCTGAGTATGCACCCTCTATTAGTTGGAGGTAATCCTTTTACGACAACTTCTATTTATGGACTAATATTATATTTAGAGAAAAAATGGGGAATTCATTACTCAATGGGTGGTACGGGCAACATAATAAAAGGTCTTGAACAGCTAATGAATGAAGTTGAAATAAAAATAATAAAAGGTCGTGAAGTAACTAAAATTATTTCAAAAGGGAGTAAAATAAGCGGTGTTCAGTTAGATAATGGAACTAAATTTGAAACAAATAATGTTATTTGTAATGCAGACCCTCCTGCAGTTTATGAAAAAATGTTTAATGGAAACACTAGTAATTCATTCATGTTTAATTGGAAAAAAAAAAGAATGGAATACTCTATGGGCTTATTTGTTTATTATTTTGGAACTAAAATTAGTTATGAAAATGTTGAACATCATACAATAAAGTTTGGTAATAAATATAAAGAGCACCTAGATGATATTTTCAACAATAAAAAACTTAATAACGATATAAGTTATTATCTTCATAGGCCCTCTGCTACTGACAAATCGATGGCCCCTATCGGACAGGATTGTTTTTATGTTCTGGTTCCAGTCCCAAATAACCAATCTAAAATTGACTGGTCTGATGAAGCAGAAAAGATGAAAAATTTAGTTATTGATAAAATGGAAAAAGATTTAATGCCAAATCTTAGAAAAAATATTGTTGAAGATTTTTATTTAACACCAGATTATTTTGAAAAAGATCTAAATACTAAATTTGGTTCTGGTTTTTCAGTCCAACCAAAATTCACACAATCAGCTTATTTTAGATTTCACAACAAATCTGAAATATATGACGGTCTTTATTTTGTTGGAGCAGGCACCCATCCTGGCGCAGGTGTGCCAGGAGTTCTTTCCTCAGCAAAAGTACTAGATAAAATTTTATAATGTCTAACAAAAGTTATTTAACTATTTATGCTAAATCTTTTAATTGGGCTGGTTTTTTTTTACCCAAAGATACTTATAAAAAATGTTCAGCTTTATATGATTTTTGTAGAGTTGCAGATAATATCGCAGATGACGATGAAAAAATAGAGAATAAAGAAAAAAAATTTGAAAAATTTGAAAATGATTTTAATCAAAAAAACTTTACAGATCCTGTTATTAAAAATATGTGGAATCTTATTAATGAGTTCGATATCCCATTAAAAATAGTACAAGATTTATTAATTGGTATTAAATCTGATATTAAAGAAAATGTAAAATTACATTCAAAAAAAGATCTATTGGTATACTCTTATAGAGTTGCTGGAACCGTAGGATTGATGATGGCAAAAATTTTGAAAGTTAACAAAAAAAGTTCACTAAAGTCGGCTGTTGATCTCGGAATTGCAATGCAACTTACTAATATTTCAAGAGATGTGATCGAAGACTCAAATAATAATCGATTTTATATAAATAAAAACTTTGGAGCAATCTCTTCGACCTTAAATCTTGCTGATACTTTTTATAAAAATTCTTTTTATTCAATTAAAGATATACCAATTAATTTACGTTTTTCTATTTTAGTTGCTAGAAGAGTTTATAGAAAAATAGGATACAAAATTATTAATAAAAAAACTTATGAAAATTACAAAAATTCAGGAAAAATATATGTCTCGAATATTGAAAAAGTCTTTGAAACTTTCTTTTCAGTTTTTGATCTAATTAAACTATCATTAATAAATAAAAATGATGAACAAATACAACATGATCATATTCTAATAAATGAGGAGATAAATTTAGATGAAAGAATTTGATTATATAATTATAGGTGGTGGTTGTGCGGGTTTATCACTTGCGTATGAACTTGAAATTCATGAAAAATTAATTAACAAAAAATTGGCAATTATTGAGCCTAGAGAAAAATATGAAAAAGATAAGACCTGGTCATTCTGGAAAGTCGCTCCTCATAATTTTGGAGACTGTGTAAAAAAAAGTTGGGATAATTTTTCGGTAAATGTTCCTGGAAAAACAAATTACTTGAAATGTTTAAATTACCCTTACCAAAGTATTGATAGCGGTTTATTTTATGAAAAAATAAATAATAAATTAAATAAAAATCCAAATATTTCTTTCTTCAGGGATATAAAAGAAATTAGCTCAAAAGATTCATTTATTTTTAATAGTGTTCCATCATTTAAAAAAAATCATCTTAATTTGTGGCAACATTTTTGTGGAGTGGAAGTAGAGAGTCAAAAAAGTTTTTTTGATGAAGGTATTTTCAACCTTATGGATTTTGACTGTGAGCAAAGAGAAAGTGTTCATTTTTTTTATACACTTCCATATTCAAACAATAAGGCACTAATTGAAACTACTTGGCTCTCAAGGATGAACGACAATTCTCAAAAAGATTACGATAATCAAATTAAAAATTATGTTGAGAGTAAATTAAATTTAAAAAAGTATAAGATTACTTACAAAGAGGAAGGTGCTATACCTTTATTTTATCCATATTATGAAGATAAGAAAAATAAGATAAATATTGGAACTGCCGGTGGAATGACCAGACTAAGTACTGGATATACTTTTTTGAATATTCAAGAACATAGTAAATATATCAGAGAAAATATTGAAAATATTTCTGAAGCTAAGAAATATAAAATAGCGAAAAAATATCAATATCTTGATGAAGTATTCTTAAGAGTTCTAGATAAGCATCCAGAAAAAATGTCTGATATATTTTTTAAAATGTTTAAAAGTTCACCAAAGACAATTATAAAATTTCTATCAAATAAAAGTAATTTTTTTGAAGATTTATCGATAATTCTTAAAATGCCAAAATTAACTTTTATAAGAGCCTTATTTTATTAATTTATCTAAAAGATGAACACTCAAATTAAAAAAATAAATTTTAATCATTCTTTTATTTTTTTTTTATTTTGTAATATTTTTTCTTTAGCAATCTTTAAAATTAATAATTTTACAATTTCTCCATTAATTTGCTTTATTTTAATTTTAAGTATTGGTATTTCACATGGTTCACTTGACCATATCAAAGGAAAAAGGCTTCTTAAAATTTTTGAAATAAAAAATATTTATATTTTTTATTTGATTTATATTTTACTAGCTTTGACCATAATAATTTTATGGACAATCATGCCTTCATTCTCTTTAACAATTTTCCTAATTATAGCCTCATTTCACTTCGGTAAAGAGGATA
>CABYTL010000023.1 GCA_902521805.1 uncultured Pelagibacteraceae bacterium | reverse complement strand
GAACTGTTTTTTTTTTCATATATAAGATGATTAATTTTCTTACACGATAATGAAATTAAAAAAAAAAGTTTATGTTGGTTTATCTGTTGATATAATCCATGAAGGTCATATTAATATTCTAAAAATAGCAAGTAAATATGGGGATGTAATTGTAGGTCTCTTAACTGATGAAGCAATAGCGTCTTACAAAAATATTCCATACTTAAACTATAATAGAAGAAAAATTATTGTTCAGAATATTAAATACGTTAAAAAAGTAATACCTCAGAACACATTAAGTTATGTACCAAATTTAAATTTAATAAGACCAGATTTTGTTGTTCATGGAGATGATTGGAAAAAAGGTGTTCAAAAAAAAACTCGAGATGACGTAATAAAAACTCTCAAAAAATGGTCTGGAAAATTAATTGAACCAAAATATACAAAAAATATTTCATCAACATTAATTAAAAATAGAATTTTAGAAATTGGAATTTCACCTCAAAATAGAGTGAGTAGACTCAAACGCTTAATTTCTTCTAAAAATATTGTACGTATATTAGAATCTCATAATTCTTTAACAGGTTTAATAATTGAAAATTTAAAATTAGAAAAGAAAAATAAAAATTTAGAATTCGACGGCATGTGGTCTTCTAGTCTGACTGACTCAGCTACGAAAGGTTTACCAGATAACTCTTCTTTATCTTTTTCAGCTAGAATTTCATCATTAAATGATATTATGGATGTTACAACAAAACCCGTTGTTTTCGATGCAGATAATGGAGGTCAAATAGAACACCTTCCGTATTTGATAAGATCCTTAGAAAGATCAGGTGTTTCTGCAATTATAATGGAAGATAAAATTGGTCTTAAAAAAAATTCATTATTTAAAAATCAAATTGGTACAAAGCAAGATAAACCAAAACTTTTTGCAAATAAGATAAAAAAAATTTGTAACACAAGACAATCAAATGATTTTATGGTTATAGCAAGAATAGAAAGTTTTATTTTAGGAAAAGGTCTTAACGATGCTCTTAAACGTGCTGAAATTTATTCAAAAGCTGGTGCTGATGCAATTTTAATTCATAGTAAAGAGAAAAATACAAAAGAGATATTTTCTTTTGCTAAAAAATTTAGAAAAAATAAATACTTTATTCCTTTAGTTTCAGTCCCATCTACTTATTCAAAAGTTTATGAAAAAGATTTAATTAGAAACGGGTTCAAACTAGTCATTTATGCAAATCAATTATTACGAGCTGCATATCCTGCCATGCAAAATACTGCTAAAACAATTCTAAAAAATAGTCGCGCATTTGAAGCCGATAAAAAAATAATACCTATTAATGAAATAATTAGCTTAATTAAAAATGATTAAAGTAGAAAATTTAATTGATCTATTAAAAAAAAATAAAAGTGATTTTTTTTCAGGAGTGCCTGACAGTGTTTTAAAAGTATTATCTTCATCGTTAAAAGATAATAATAAGCATATAATAGCTACCAATGAAGGTTCAGCAGTTTCTATTGGTATAGGCCAATATTTGTCTACAAAAAAAATACCTGTTATCTACATGCAAAATTCAGGCTTATCTAACGCATTAAATCCATTAATTTCAATTGCTCACAAAAAAGTATACTCAATACCTTTAATTTTAATTATAGGGTGGAGAGGCTCTCCACTAGTCAAAGATGAACCTCAACATAATGTTAAGGGTAAAATTACTAAAAATCTTCTTAAATTATTGGGAATTAAATATACAATTTTAAGATCTGAAATAGATTTAAAAAAATTTGATAAACAAATTAAATTCGCAAGAAAAAATAAAAATATTGTTGCTTGCTTGGTTGAAAAAGGAATTTTACAGAAAAAGGTTAAAATTAAAAAAAAAAAAGATTTTTATAATTTAGATAAAGAATTGTTCTTAAAAACTTTGTTACAAAATATATCAAAAAAAACAAAAATTATTTCAAGCACAGGTTATAATTCGAGAGAATTAATGTATTTAAGAAAAAAATATCAAATTAAAAATGGAAAAGACTTTTATATGGTTGGAGGAATGGGACACACTTCGTCTGTAGCGCTTGGATATTCATTAACAAGTAAAGATAAAATTATTTGTATAGACGGAGATGGATCTTTCTTGATGCACTTAGGATCAATTAAGTCAGCAGGAACATTTGCTAATAAAAATTATAAATATATTTTATTAAATAATAATACACATGATTCTGTAGGCGGTCAAAACACTTATGCAAATAAAATTAATTTTGAAAAATTATCTAAAAGTTTTGGATTTAAAAAATTTTATTCTATTAGAAATGAAAAAAATTTAGCAAGAAGTATTAAAAACTTTTTATCTTCAAATAAATTAAGTTTTTTAGAAGTTAAAATTACTAATTCTAAGATTAAAAATTTACCAAGACCAAAAGATTTAATTAAGATTAAAAATCAATTCATGATTTAATGATTAATTCAATTGAAGATATCGAAAAATTCATAAATGAAAAAAATTTCAAAAAAATCTTTTTGTTATGTGGTAAAAAATCTTTTGTAAACTCTGGTGCTGAGCCTTTATTTAAGGATATATCAAGTTTTAAAAAAATAAAATTATTTTATAAAAATTCAGAACTTCCTATACTTGAGGAATTAATTGAAATTATTAAAGATATAAGAAACTTTGGTCCTGATTTAATTTTAGCTATCGGTGGTGGTACTATAATGGATTATGCAAAAATAGCTAATGTAGTAGATATCAGACCTGATCTTGCAAAATTAATTGAAAATTATTCTTATCCCTTTAAAAAAAAATATTCTCATTTAACAGTAATACCTACTACAGCTGGTTCTGGAGCTGAAGTTACTTCGAATGCTGTTATTTATGTTAATGGTATAAAACATTCATTTGAAAGTGATTTATTAATACCAGATAACTTTTTTCTAATACCAGAGTTTCTTATCTCAGCACCACACAAGATAAAAGCATCTGCAGGCTTTGACGCAATAGCACAGGCTTTGGAGTCTTTAGTATCAAAAAAATCTAATGATCAAAGTGTTGATTATGCTGTAAAGTCCTTAAAAATTTCTACTAATAGTTATATAAATTTTTTAAATGATCCTAATTTAAAAAATGCAACAGAAATGAGTATTGCTGCAAATTTGGCAGGTAAAGCAATAAGTATATCAAAAACTACTGCTCCACATGCTACTTCATATCCTTTTACATCTTTATTTGATATTAGTCATGGTCATGCCGTTGGACTATTTTTTGAAAAATTTTTTAAATTTAACTATGACAATTTAGATAAAGCAGAGACTCATTTTAACTTAAAAGAAAGGTATGATATTATTTTTGATTTATTTAACGTTCAAAACATTAACGATTTTAGCTCAAAAATATGTTTAATTAAAAAAAAAGCAAATTTAGAAGATGATTTAACAAAACTAAATATTGATATAAATAAAAGTTCGAAAAAAATAATAAATGGTATAAATCTTTTAAGACTTGGAAATAACCCAGTTAAGATTGAAGGTATAGATATTTATAATATAATTTCTAAGAACATTTAAGTAGAGATTAATAATGATTAAAAAATTTGGTTCATATATACGTGAAAGAAGAATAAGTGCTGGTTTAGGTCAAAGAGAATTAGCAAATAAAATTGGAATAGCAGCATCTTATTTGAATGATATTGAAAAAAATAAAAGATCAGCACCCAAAAATGAAATTATAAAAAAGATATCAACAATTTTAAAAGTTGATTTAGTATTATTAAATGATTTGGTTGGAGCCTCTAAAAAAACCTTACCACCAGATATAATTGATTATTTAGAAAAAAACCCAAAATTCATATCGTTAATTAGATCTGCTAAAAATAATAAACTTAAAGATGTTGAATTTGAAAAAATTGAAGAAACTATAAATAAATCCAAAACTAAATGTTTAATAGTTGCTGCTGGACTTGGTAGCAGACTTAAAGGACATACAGAAAACAACCCTAAATGCATGTTAGATTTTGGTGGTAAAACTTTATTACAAAGACAATTATCTTCTTATAAAGATAATGGGATAAAAGATATTTCACTTATAAGAGGATATAAAAAAAATAAAATAAGTTATAAAGGAATTAAATATTTTGATAATAATGATTATAAAAACAATAATATATTAAATTCAATTTTTTATGGTGAAGAGGTTATTAATGGTAATATTATAATCTCTTATTCCGATATTCTATTTGAACCTTTTGTAGTAAAAAGAGCAATGGAATCTGATCATGATATTTCTGTTGTAGTAGATGTTGAGTGGCGTGATTATTATATAGGTAGAAAAGATCATCCTTTATCCGAAGCAGAAAATGTTATCTTTAATTCCAATAACGAAGTTGTTAAAATTGGAAAAATAGCATCCGAAAAAGAAGAAGTTCATGGTGAATTTATCGGAATGTTAAAATTAAACCATAGAGGATGTGAAATTTTAAAACAAAACTTTCATCGTGTTAAAAAATTATATTGGAATAAACCATTTCAAAGAGCTAAAATTTTTCAAAAAGCATATTTAACTGATATGATTCAAGAACTTGTTGATATAGGTATTAAAGTTCATTGCGTAATCATCGAACGTGGATGGAAAGAAATTGATACTGTAGAAGACTATAAAAAATCTTTAATCGACTTCAATCGATAATTTAACAAAAACTTAATAATATTAGCCTTTAATGTTCGCTAAATAATGTATATATAATTAACTTGTTTGCGAACAGAGTTAATGATAACAAAATGACAATTTATGATAAAAAAAATTATATTTATAATGTTTCTAGTTTTATTTGCTGGAAACTTAAATGCTGAAGCAAAAACCTATAAAATGGTATTTGTTCCTGCTAGCGAAAAGGGTGATGAGAGCGATTACACAAGTTTAATTTCAATTACTGAAAAACTTACAGGTTTTAATATCGATACAATAAAAGTAACTGATTATAACGCAGCTGTTGAGGCTATGAGGGCTGGTAGAGCTCATATTGCTTGGTATGGAGGAAAAACATACGTTAAGGCCGCTGAGATTGCCAATGCAGAGGCTTTTGCTGCGGGTGTAAGACCTGGCGAAAAAGATGCAGGTTACTATACTTATTTTGTTGTCAAAAAAGATAGCGAGTTAAAAGAATTTAATGATGTTAAAGGTAAAATTTTATCTTTAAATACAATTGGTTCAACAAGTGGTGATTTAATTCCTCAAGTAGAATTAAGTAAAATTAATCTTTCAATAAAAAATAAAGAACATTTTGATAAAGTTTATTATGCTGGAAGTCATGATGCATGTTTATTAGCAGTATTAAATAATCAATCTGATGTTTGTGGAATGAGTTCTAGAAATTTTGAGGCAAGATTAGCAGATGGAACTTTTAAAAAAGAGGATGTTAGAATTATTCATAAGTCGGATAGAGTTCCACCACCACCATTAGCTTATTCAAAAATGATCCCAAAAGAAGATAGAGATAAAATAAAAAAAGCTGTCCTAGAAGCTCATCAGCATGGTGAAATAGGTGGATATGGTGGAAAGATGTCTCATTATATGGAAGTTAAAGATTCAGACTATAACGTTCTAAGAGAAGTTATTGAATTATTAAATAAGAATAAAAGTTAAATTTATAGGACCGCAATGCTTGAAATAAATGATCTTAAAAAAACTTTTGATAATGGCAGCCCTGCTTTAAAGGGTGTTAATTTAAAAATTAATAAAGGAGAATTTGTAAGCATTTTAGGACCAAGTGGCTCAGGTAAAACAACATTATTAAGAACCATCAATGGACTTGAAACTTCAAGTGGAGGGGAAATTTATTTTGATAATCAGATAGTAAATAACAATACTATTCCAGAAGTCCAAAAAAAAACTGGAATGATTTTTCAAGAATTTAATCTAGTAAACAATCTATCTGCAATAAACAACGTCTTAACTGGTCTATTAAATTCAAGTAATAAATTCTTATCTTTATTTTATCTATTTAAAAAAACTCAAAAAATTGAAGCTTTAAAATCCTTAAAAACAGTTGGCTTACTTGAAAAATCTTATAATAGATCTGATGAATTATCCGGTGGTCAAAGACAAAGAGTTGGAATTGCAAGAGCCATCATTAAGAGACCATTGTTATTATTAGCTGATGAACCTGTTGCTAGTTTAGATCCTAAGGCTGCAAATTTAATTTTATCTTTATTAAAGAAAATCAATAAAGAGTTTGGAACAACAATTATGTGCAATCTTCATCAAGTAGATCTAGCAAAAAAATACTCAGATAGATTAGTGGGTCTTTTGGATGGTAAAATCATATTTGATGAAAAATCTGAAAATATTAACAAAACTAATTTAGAAAAAATATACGTTTAAAATGGAAAAGAAAATTTTACAGCTTAAAATTAACAATAAAGACAAGGATTTTGAGAATTATTTAAGACCCCAATGGTCTTGGAAAACTCTTGTTACTATAGCCATATTCAGCTTTGTTTTAATATTTGTCGTTAAGGATCTAGAGATTGATTTTATTAAATTAGTAACAGATTCTTCAAAATATTTTGGAGACATCTTATCTAGAATGCTTCCACCCGATTTTAGTAATTTGAATGAATTAATTTATGCAATGTTTGAAACTATTGAAATTGCTTTCATTGGTACTTTCATTGCAATAGTTTTATCTATCCCACTTGGATTATTTTCAGCAAGAAATTTAGCTCCTAATTATTTTGTTTACCTAATCTGTAAAACTATAGTTATATTCTTTAGAGCAATACCTGAATTTATTATTGCAATGATTTTAGTTATAGCAATAGGATTTGGAGCTATGCCGGGTGTACTTGCATTAGGATTACATACAATGGGATTTTTATCAAAATTTTACGCAGAAGATATTGAACATATAAACAAAGGACCAATAGATGCTCTTAAATCATCTGGTGCAACTAAAAGTCAAATAATTTCATTTGGTGTTATACCTCAGATCTTACCATCTTTTGTTGCAAACAATTTATATATTTTAGATAGAAATGTTAGAATGGCTACAATGTTAGGAATTGTTGGAGCAGGTGGAATTGGTTATGAATTACAATCATCATTTAGAATGTTTGAATACGAAAGAGTTTCAGCAATAATAATTCTTATATTTGTAACAATTTTTATAATAGATCATTTATCCGCATTTATTAGATCTAAAATAAAATAATTTATTTATTGATTATTATATGATTATGAAGATCATGTAATCATGATTGCATTTAAAATTTCAGGTTACTTATATTTATTTTTTGCAGTAATATTAGGTATTGCCTCAAACGGTTTATTAAAAACAACAAATGGTTTTACAAACCTGATGCCAACAGTATTTTGTATAGTTTCAATTGTGCTTTGTATTTTTTGTTTGTCTAAAGTTATGATTTTAATTCCTGTTGGATTTGCTTATGCAACTTATGGAGGTTTAACTATAACTGCGGTGACAATTTTTGGTATTTTAAAATATAATCAATTTCCAAATACACTTGGTTTAATTGGTTTAGTATTCATTGTTTTAGGAGTGATTATGGTTAATTATTTTGGAAAAATTAACCCTTAAAATATCTTTTAAAATTAAATGATTAAAAAATTATATTCCAATTTGATCAATTCTTTAAATGGTTTAAAAATCGTTTTTAAAGAAAATTCTTTTATTTTAGAGCTAGTATTAGGTGTTTTTTTAATTCCATATATCTTCTTATCAAATATAGACTTCAACTATAAAATTATATTATCTGTATTATATTTCTTATTGTTAGCCTTTGAAATAATGAATACTGCAATTGAAAAACTGTGTGATAAAGTAACTACTGATATAGACCCTGATATCAAAAATATTAAAGACTTGTCAAGTGCTGCTGTTTTTATTGTTTTGTTAATTTTAATGATGTTTTTTTTAATTACAATTTGAATTAATCGATTTATACAGATTTATTTAAAACCAATTATTTGGAATGATTATGTAGTGAATTGCTAATACAATTCCAACTGAAACACTTAATCCAAAGATCATTTTAAGAAAGTCTTTACCAATTAATGGGAAAACATACTTAAACTTATAATCTTTGTTCATTGTTGAAATTGCAAGTTCTCTACCACATAATAAACCAACGAAAACCCATGTTGTTGACATTGGTAAATCGTTTAGTTCCTTAAAGTAGAATAAAACAGCAGCATAAATTACATTGATAATTGTAGCTGATCTTGCATATCTAGTTCCAGTTTTTTCCAAAACTACTGCTTGGATCCTTCCACCTTGAATGTAGAAGATATAAAATAGCAAAATAGTAAAATATGCCATTACAATCAGAAGTATTGAAATATCAAGTTGTCTTGGAAGATATACTGCAATATTTGCTACATCGTGAGATAACCAAACCCACCATAACCAACCTGATGAAACCCAAACAGCATTTCTCCAAAATCCTATCCATTTGTCATCTACTTCATCAAATTTTTCATTAATGAATTTTGATACTGCTATCCAGGCTATGTAAGCAACCATTGCCGCTAAACCATAACCAACTACACTTTTCATTAACATTTTTTCAAGCACAACTGTTGAAGCAAATGCTGAAAGAACTAAAAAGGTTGTTGATACAGGTATTCCAACTCTTGTTAATATTAAGAGTATTGCAGGCGCTACTGCGTGATACCATTGAATTTCTTGATAAGGTATTCTAGTTAATCTTCCATACGAAATATCACCATCATACGCATACCATCCCCATGCTAAAGCTAAAATCATTACACTCGAAGCAGATCCTGCAAGTACGTACCATTTAAACCACTTCTTTTTTGAAGCTATAAAAGTACCTAGTGTTTGAATTGAGTCGTTAGCGATTACGCTAT
>CABYTL010000022.1 GCA_902521805.1 uncultured Pelagibacteraceae bacterium | reverse complement strand
AATATAGAAAGAGTTTTAAAAAGATATCTTTATTTAAAAAATAATAAAGATATTCAAAAAGACAATCTTATCAAAAAAAAAACCATATTTGGGTTATCATCAAGATCTAGTGATTATGCCCAAGCTTTAATGGAGTTAGGAGCATTAATTTGTAAACCAAATAATCCTTTATGTAATCAATGTCCTATTTCAAAAAAGTGTAAGTCATTTAAGAATAATGATTTTGTTTTAACAAAAACTAATAAGAAAAATATAGATAAGTACTTTCTTTTGAAGGTTTATAAAAAAGACCAGAGATATTTATTAATTAAAAATACTAAATTTAATTTTTTAAGAAATTTAACAATATTTCCCATGGAAGAATTATCCAAACCAAAAAATTTTAATAAAGATTTAAACTTTAAAATATCTAATATGAACATGAATATAGAAATCAAATATCTAAAAGATAGTAGAAAATTCCAGTCACCTTATTGGATTGATGAAAAAAAATTACATAGTTACATGCTACCTTCGTTTACAAAAAAAATTGTTAAATATTTGGAAAAAAATTGATGAAAAAAGTAGCCATCATTGGAGCTGGAATTTCTGGATTATTCATTGCTAATTTATTTAATAGAAATCCTAATTATCAAGTTTCAATCTATGAAAAAAATAACTCAATTGTTTTAGAGGAAGGCTATGGAGTTCAACTATCAGTAAACAGTATTAAAATTTTAAATGAAATTGGATTTGGAAAATTAGAAATTAATGAAAAATTCACTCCTGAAAAAATAAATTTTTATTCAAGTAAGAGCTTAAAAAAAATATGTGAATTAGATATCGCAAATTTCAACTCAGAAGACTGCAAATATACCACTTTAAAAAGATCTGCATTAATTAATTTTTTAAAAAAAGATTTGAGAGAACATATAAAAACTGGCTACAATATTTCAAAAATAGACCAACAAGATAAACAAATAAAAATTTCTTTTGAAAATGATGAAATTAAGGAATGTGATTATTTAATTATTTCTGATGGAGTTTTTTCAAAAAGTAAAACCCTTCTCTCAAAAAATAAGATTAAACCTAGATATAATGGTACATTAGCAATTAGAGGTATATTGACTAAATATCCAAAAAATTATGATAATAAAAATATTTCTTTATTTTTAGGTCCAGACTTTCATCATGTAATTTATCCAGTGAGCCCAAATGGAGACTTAAATTTTATAGCTATAATGAAATACCACTTTTCAGAAGAAGATCAAAAAAACTACTCACTATTCAGTGATAATGCTTTTATTAAAAAAGTATTACAAAAAATTCCTTTAGAAAATAAAGATTTTTTAGATGATCTTAAAGAATTAAAAATATTTCCAGTATTTATAAGTGAAAATTTCCATAAATTACATAGTAATAATGTTCACTTAATTGGTGATGCTTTTTTTGCATTTCCACCTTCATTTGCTCAGGGTGCATCACAGTCAATTGAAGGTGCTTATGAGTTATTTAAAAACATTGAAAATAATACAGAAAGTAATTTTTTTAAGAATAGAGTTAAAAAAACAAAAATGGTAAATTTTAGATCAAAATTTAATCAGTTTGCTTTTCATTTATCCAATCCTTTAACCACATTTACTAGAAACATTTTATTAAAAAGATTAGTAAAAAATAAAAAATTTTTAGTATCTTACTTGGGAAAAATCTATAGGAATTAGCGATTGTTAACCAATCTTTGTCTTAAATGATCAATTGGAACTACTGAACCATTTAGATTATAATGCCAATAAGTCCATCCATTACAACTTTCAGCTCCAAGTATTTTAGCTGCTACTTTATGAATTGAGCCTTCTGTTTGTGCATGTTTAATACTGCCATCAGCCATTATTTTTGCACTGATTTTCTTTTTATTATCAAAAATGGTTGTGCCTGGCTTTATTATTCCTAATTCAACCAATGAACCAAAAGGTATTCTCGGTTTAGATCTATTATTTTTTAAAGTATCTAAGTAATCGTCTTCAATTGGTTTTGTATTTTTTAATCTTTGCTCTGTAGCTTTAAAATAAGCTTTTTCCTTCTCTATACCGTAAAAATTTCTACCTAATTTTTTAGCAACAGTTGCTGTTGTTCCAGAACCTAAAAAGGGGTCTAAAACGAAATCATTTTTATTTGATGTTGCTAATAAAATTCTATGAAGTAATGCTTCAGGTTTTTGAGTCGAATGCACTTTTTTTCCATTCTTTTTAAGTCTTTCAGCTCCATTGCAAATTGGTAAATCCCAATTGGATCTCATTTGCAGATCATCATTTAAGCATTTTAAAGATTGATAATTAAAAGTATATTTTGATTTTTCAGATTTTGATGCCCATATTAAAGTTTCATGAGCATTAGTAAATCGAGTACCTCTAAAGTTTGGCATTGGATTTTTTTTATTCCAAATAACATCATTTAAAATCCAAAAGCCTAAATTTTGAATTGCAGTGCCAACTCTAAAAATATTATGGTAACTACCAATTACCCAAATTGCTCCATCTTTCTTTAAAATTCTTTTACATTCAATTAACCAGGCATATGTAAAATCATCATATTTTTTAAAACTTTCAAATTGATCCCATTTGTCGTTTACTGCACTTACTTTGGATCTATCGGGTCTGGTCAACTCGTTTTTTAATTGTAAGTTGTAAGGTGGATCTGCAAAAACTAAATCAAATGACTCATCAGGAATTTTTTTCAATTCCTCTAAGCTGTCTCCATTAATTAATTTATTTTTTAATTCTAGGTTCATTTGTAAAAACAAATTAGACTCGAAAAAGATTCTTGGGTCAACCTAGGATTGAATTATTTGGATTCGATTTGTGTAATTATTTTTTAGAGTAACTAGATATAGTATTTCTAAGTGAAACTTATTTTATTTTATTAATTGGAGAAAAAGTTTTTCTATGTTGATTAGTAATTCCTAAACTTTTAATAGCTTTTAAATGTCTCTTAGTTCCATACCCAAAATTTTCCTCCCATTTATAACCTTTAAATTTTTTCCCTAAGTTTGTAATCATTTTATCACGTGCAACTTTAGCAATAATTGATGCCGCAGAAATAGATGGTATTTTTTGATCACCTTTTATAACTGATTTAAGATTGTAATTTTTTATTTTAGGCAATTTGTTTCCATCAATTAAAACTAGAGAGGGTTTTTTTTTTAGTTTTTTTATAGCCCTTTTCATAGCTAATAAACTTGCATTAAGAATATTAATTTTTTCAATTTCTTTTACAGATGCCTTACCTATAGACCAGACAGAATTTTTTTTTATGTATTTTGACAAAATTTCCCTTTTAGATTTTGATAAACTTTTTGAGTCTTTCAATAGTTTTTTTTCAATTGAATTATTTAAGATTACAGCAGCTGCGTAAACTGGTCCAATCAAGCTCCCTCTACCAACTTCATCGACTCCTGCAATAATTTTCATTAAACTTTTATTTTTAAATCAAGTATTTTTTGTCTTATCTTTTTTAAATCTTCCCATGAAAATTTTTTGTTATCTGGAAATCTGATTAAATAAGATGGACTAAAAGTTATTATTAATGGATAGGTTTTATTCTTTAAAATAATTTCTTTACATTTACCTCTTTCGTCAGAAACTCTCTTATTCAATCCTGTGATGGCCTCCATAGCTGTACTACCAAAAATTATTATAATTTTAGGATCTATTATTGAAATATGTTGTTTTAAAAAAAAAGAATATCTCTTTATTTCCTGTGATGTTGGCTTTCTATCCTCAGGTGCTCTAAAATTTACTGCATAACTCAAATAAATATCTTTTCTTTTTAAATTTATAGCTAAAAGCATCTTTTCTAATAAAATTCCAACTTCTCCCTGAAAAGTTTTGGCCTTACTTTCCTCTTCTAATCCAGGTGCCTCTCCTACAATCATTATAGGGCTATTTATGTTCCCATCTCCTAGAACAAGGTTCTTTGATCTATCTTTTAAATTACAATTTTGGATTGAATTTATTAATTTTTTAAGTTCCACAATCTGTTCAATTTTACTAAATTTTTTATTTTCATCTCTTAATTCGTTAAGTTTAAGTCTATTAATTGGTTTTTTTTTAAAAATGAAATTTGGCTCTATTGAATTTATTAGTTCTTCTTTATATGACATATTCTGGTAATAAGATTTCTTAGTCATAATTAATCATGTTTTACAAAAAAATTTTATTTATTATATTTATATCATTAGTTTATCAGAGCTCAGTGTTTTCTAAAAGCACTACTTTGAATAATTTCGATTCAAGAAACTTATCAAAGTATTTTTCAGGTATAGTTGCATTAGAAAATAAAAATAATTCGGAGGCATTAGATTTTTTTAGTTCGTCTAAAATTCTAATGGATCAACATAAACCATATCTTAAAAAATTTGTTATGTCTTTAGTTTTAGAGGACAAAGTTTCTCAGGCAATTAATGTAATTAAGAATAATAAAAAAAAAGATAATACTAATTTCTTTGAAGCTTATGTTCTCCTTTCTTTAGATAGTTTGAAAAAAAATAATATTTCAAAAGCTGAAAAAATTTTAGTAAATGTCCCCGAATATTTATATAAAGATCGGTTTCAATTTATTATTTTAGAGTCATTAAAACAATTTTTAGATGTATTTAAAAACCAAAAAATTCAAAAAGGATATAAAAATTTTGGAAATTTATCTTTAATATCTGAAACTTTTCAAAGATGCTATCTAGATGATAAAGAAACTAGCTTATTTTTTTCTAATTTAGTTAACAATCGCGAAGCAGACTATTCAAGATACATTTATTTTTATTTGACCTATTTGGTGAAAAAGAATCGCATAGAGGAGGCAAAATTAATAACCAAAGAATTGGATTATATTAATACAACTTTGTTACTATCACAGGGAAAAAGCTGGATAGAAAGAAATAAATATGATGAATTTAGTAAAGTTTTTTCTTGTAGGAATTATAATGATATTCTGGGAGAGTTTCTATTTTTGATCTCAAATTTATACTCATCACAAAATGAATTTAAAAAATCAAACTTTTATTTAGGTTTGTCAAATTATTTAAATCCAAAATTCGTATTTAATTTATCCTTAACTGTTGAAAATCTTTATCTTAATGAAGATTACCGAAAGTCCAAAACGATCCTGAAGAATTTTGATAAGAACCAAGATTTTTACTATTGGTATAAGTTTAAAAAAGAGGCTCAAATAATTTCTAAGACTAGCAATCAAGAAGAGGCTTTAAACTATATTATATCTAAATTTGAAAAAATTGAGAAACCTAATTATAAATTCATACTTGATATCGCAAATTTTTATAGAAATGCGAAAGAATATGTTCAAGCAATAAAATATTACTCGATCATAATTGACTCTATAGATGAAGATAATGATATAAAAGCAAACCTACTTTATAGAAGAGGTGGATGCTATGAGAGAATAAAAGATTTTTCAAGAGCAGACAAAGATTTGCAATACTCTTTAAAAATCAATCCAGATGATGCTTATGTTTTAAATTACTTAGCCTATTCTTGGCTTGAAAGAGATTATAAAATAAATAAAGCAATAGAAATGCTTGAGAACGCTTATAAAAAAAAAAATAATGATCCATACATTATAGATTCTATTGGATGGGCTTATTATTTGATTAATGATTTTAATAAAGCAGAAAAATTTTTAAAAAGAGCAGTAGAATTGATGCCTGACGATCCTATAGTAAATGATCATTATGGAGATATTTTGTGGAAATTAAACAGAAAGATACAAGCAAGATATTTTTGGTCAACTGTATTGAGAATGGAAAATACAGAAAAGGAACTAGTTAATAAAATTAAAGATAAATTCATTTATGGACCTAAAACATCTTAATGAATTATTATAAAATTAAGTCTTACGCAAAATCTAATTTAGCCTTAAATGTTGTAGGTAAAAAAAATTCTTTACATAAAATTGAGAGCATAATTTGTTTCCTTGATTTATTTGATGAAATTTTGATCAAAAAAATTGAAAATGAAAATCATAAAATAAGATTTATTGGAAAGTTTTCGGATAAAATTAAATCAAAAAATACGGTTTCTAAATTATTAATTAATATAGATAAAAGAAAATTGTTAAATGATAAATATCAAATAATTATAAGAAAGAATATACCATTTAAAGCTGGACTAGGTGGAGGGTCTATGAATGCAGCTAGTATATTAAATTTCTTTATAAAAAAAAAATTAATAAGATTAAAAAAAAAAGAATTACTTAATATATCTAATTTAATTGGATCTGACGTAAAACTTGGTTTTTTTTCAAGAAGTCTTATTTTAAAATCAAATAATAAAATAAAGAATATTTATAATAGAAAAAAAATTTATACATTAATTGTAAAACCAAATTTTGGATGCTCAACTAGAGATATTTATTCAAAAGTACAAAAATTTTCTAAACCAGAATTTTATGTTTCCACAAAAAATATGTTTAATTTAGATTTTTTAAAACAAATGAAAAATGATCTAGAACCTATTGTTTTAAAAAAGTATCCAAAATTGAAAATTTTAAAAAGTTTTTTAGAAAAACTATTTAATTGTGAATTTGCTAGGATGACTGGTTCAGGATCAGCAATAATAGCTTATTTTAAGTCAGATAAGGATTCTAAAAATGCTAAAAAAAAGTTAAAAAAAAATTTAAAAATTATTGGTGTATAACATCAAAAACTTTATAATTTTTTTTTTTTATGTTATACGAAGATTATATTGGGGCGTAGCCAAGCGGTAAGGCACGGGTTTTTGGTACCTGCATCCTAGGTTCGAATCCTAGCGCCCCAGCCATTTATGATTAAATTTTTAGATAGATTTATAAAGAGATCAAATAATTTAGATTATGTTGCAGAAAATATAAAAAATCTGTCAAAAAATACGCCAGTTAAAAAAATTTTTGACTCTATAAATAATTTTTCAACATTTAGCGAAATAAGATACGTAGGTGGTTGTATAAGAAAAATAATTAAAAAAGAAAAAGTTGATGACATCGATCTTACTACCAATTTAAATCCTCATCAAGTATGTGAAGCTCTGAAAAATAGCAATATTATTTTTCATGAAACTGGAATCCAGTATGGAACAGTTACGGCAATTATAGATAGTTTTAAATTTGAAATAACTAGCCTCAGAGAGGATATTGAAACAGATGGTAGATACGCTAAAGTAAAATTTTCTACTGATTGGAAAAAAGATGCTTCACGAAGAGACTTTACAATCAATGCAATTTATTCTGATATCGAAGGAAATTTATTTGATCCTTATAATGGAAAAAAACGATTTAGAAAAAAGGGGTTGTAAAATTTATAGGAGAACCCGAGAAAAGAATCCAAGAAGATTTTTTAAGAATACTTCGTTATTTTAGATTTCATTTAAGTTATTCAAATTCAAATCACGATACAAAAATTTCAAAATCAATTAGAAAAAATTTATCTGGAATTTCTAAATTATCTAAAGAAAGATTATTAGATGAACTCAAAAAATATTTTAGATATAACGTTTTAAAAAAACTTTCAAAAGATCAATTTTCTATAGAGTTATTTGAAATTGTTTTTCCAGAAATTAAGAATCTGAGAATTTTTTCAAATCCAAATAAATTCGCCGAAGCAAAAATAAAAGAATTGGATATAATTTTTTTGTTATCAATTTTGACAATAGATGGATCTGATAATCTCGATTATTTTTTGTACAAATATAATTTGTCAAAAAAAGATCAAAAGAGAATCAAAGACATAGATAGATTTTATAAAGACGAGATTACAATAAAATCTTTTTCAGAAAAAAATTTGAATAAAATTTTTTATTTCAAAGGAAGACAAACTGTAATAGATATTTTGAGCTTTAAATTGTTCATTTCAAAAAAAATTGAAAAAAAATTTCTGATTTTAATTGAACATTATCGTTCTAAAGTAATACCAACTATGCCAATATTAGCTAAAGATTTGATGGAAAAATATGAAATTCCGGAAGGTAAATCTCTAGGAAACAAACTTAAGGATATAGAGAAGGAATGGGTAAATAACGATTTTAAATTGACAGAAAAACAAATAAGTAAAATTATTGGTCTTTAAATATATTTTACATCTAAAATTTCAAAATTTTTAATTCCAGCAGGAGTATGTATTTCAACAAGATCTTTTTTATTTTTTCCGATTAGCCCTTTTCCAATTGGGGACTTGAAATAGATTAGTTTTTGTTTTAGATCAGCCTCATCTTTTCCGACAATCTTATAATTTATTTTTTCATTAGTATCCAAATTTCTTACATAGACTGTAGAACCAAAAATTACTTTGCCATCATTATTTAATTTAGTGACGTCTATAACATTGGCTCTCACAATGATATTATTTATCTGCGTAATTCTTCCCTCATTATGTGATTGCTCTTCTTTCGCTGCGTGGTATTCGGCATTTTCTTTTAAATCTCCATGTGATCTTGCTTCCGCAATTGCTGTTACTATATCTGGTCTTTTTTTTTCTTTCAAAAAAACCAATTCCTCTTTCAATTTTTCTAACCCATTTAATGTTATTGGCTCTTTATCCATTTTACTTCCATTTTGCTAATGGTGGGAGAGACATTAAAATTCCATCTACATTTCCATCTGTTTGAAGTCCAAATTTCGTACCTCTATCATATAATAGATTGAATTCTGCATATCTTCCTCTTTTAATGTATTGATTTTCCTTTTCTATCATAGTCCATTTTTTTTTTAATTTTTTTCTTATTATTTTATTAAATAAAATTTGAAATGTAATACCCACATCTCTTACAAATTTAAAATCATTTTCAAAATTGTCTTTTTTGTAATCAAAAAATATTCCACCAATTCCTCTTGATTCATTTCTGTGAGGTAAGTAAAAATATTCATCACACCATTTTTTATATTTTTTATAATATTTTCTATTGTGTTGATCACACATTTTTTTTAGCGTGTTATGGAAATATTTTTTTTCAAAATCGTCTTTTTTTGATGGCGTTATATCTATACCTCCTCCAAACCATTGTTTGGTTGTAGAAATATACCTAGTATTAAAATGCATAGCTGGCATTAAAGGATTTTTCATATGCATAACTACTGATATTCCTGAGGCCCAGAATCTTGGATCTTTACTTGCGCCAGGAATATTCTTTTGAAATTTTTTTGGGAGTTTTCCATAAACTTTTGAAAAATTTACTCCAACTTTATCAAATACTTTCCCATTTTTCAGAATTCTATATTCACCACCACCTTCGTCTCGTTTCATATTTTTTTTCCATCTAGTA
>CABYTL010000021.1 GCA_902521805.1 uncultured Pelagibacteraceae bacterium | reverse complement strand
ATTCAAAAAAATGTTTTAGGTGAGGATTTAGAGCTTTGTTCTAATAACCCTTTAACTGGTTGGTATAGAGACGGGTGTTGTAATACTGATGAAAATGATCATGGTTTACACACTGTTTGTGCAAAAGTGACTACAGAATTTTTAGAATGGTGTAAAAATGCTGGCAATGATTTAATTACACCTCACCCTGAATTTGGTTTTCCAGGACTTAAAGATGGTGATGGTTGGTGTGTTTGTGCAACTTGGTATGCAAGAGCTGTAGAAGCTGGAAAAGGTTGTCCTATTTATTTAAAAAGTACTCATGAAAATACTTTAAAGTTACTTCCAATTGAAACATTAAAAAAATTTGCAATAGATTTGTCTTAATTACATGTTCCCATATCTTGGTCCACCTCCACCTTCAGGAGTAACCCAAGTAATGTTTTGTGATGGTTCTTTGATATCACAAGTTTTACAGTGAATACAATTTTGAGAATTAATTACAAATTTATTAATATTATTTTCTGTTTGAACCTCATAAACACCTGCTGGACAATATCTCTGGGCAGGCTCATCATATTCCTCTAAAGTATAACTAATGGGTAAATTTGGATCCTTTAACTTTAAGTGAACGGGTTGATTATCGGCATGATTAGTGCCTGTTAGATAAACAGAGCTTGTTTTATCAAAAGTAAGAATATTATCTGGTTTAGGATAATCAATTTTGGGCATCTCTTTAGCTGATTTTAATGTCTGATGATCTGCATGTTTATGTCTTAATGTGAATGGAAGTTTGCCTCTAAACAGAATTTGGTCAATTCCTGTAAAAATAATACCCAATATTAAACCCCAGCTAAAACTAGGTTTTACATTTCTAGCTTTATATAACTCATCATATAACCAACTTTGTTTGAACTTTTCCTCAAAGTTAGATAAATCCTTATCGTTTTTCATGTGTTCATTAATTGCTTCAGCAGCTATTATTCCACTTTTCATAGCAGTATGAGAGCCTTTTATTTTTGGCATGTTTAATGTTCCGGCATCACATCCAATAAGTAATGCACCAGGCATAAACATTTTTGGTAAACTTTGTAAACCACCTTCAATCAATGCTCTTGCACCATAGGAAATTCTTTTTCCTCCCTCTATCATTTTTTTTATGGCTGGATGAGTTTTAAATCTCTGAAATTCATCGAATGGTGATAAATGGGGATTTTTATAATCTAATCCAATTACATATCCTAAAAAAATTTGTTTGTTTTCAGCATGATAGATAAAACTTCCACCATAAGTGCTGTTATCCAATGGCCAACCAGCACTATGTATAACTAGTCCTTCCTGATGATTTTTATCTTCTATTTCCCAAATTTCTTTAAAACCAATTCCATACTGTTGAGGATCTTTTTCTTTATCAAGTTCAAACTTTTTAATTAATTGTTTTCCTAAATGTCCCCTGCATCCTTCAGCAAATACAGTAACCTTCCCTAACAATTCTATCCCAGGTTCAAAACTATCTTTTTTATTTCCGTCTTTGTCTACTCCCATGTCTTGAGTAGCCACACCTTTGACTGAACCATTTTCATTATATAAAATTTCACTAGCTGGGAAGCCTGGAAAAATTTCGACACCTAAACTCTCCGCTTGTTCTGCTAACCATCTACACAAATTAGCAAGACTAATAATATAATTTTTATGGTTTTGTTGAACAGTTGGCAATAACCAAGTTGGCCAACTTAATGATTTTGTTTTACTTAAAAATAAAAATTTTTCTTTAGTAACTTTAGTTTTAATTGGCGCATTTAATTCTTTCCAGTTTGGAAACAATTCATCTAAAGCTCTAGTTTCAAAAACGTTACCACTTAATATATGAGCACCAATCTCAGAAGCCTTTTCTAAAATACAAATGTTTAAGTCTGAGTTTAGTTGTTTTAATTTAATAGCTGTTGTTAATCCAGATGGACCACCACCTACAATAACAACATCATATTCCATTTTCTCTCTGGACATAAGCTAATTTTTTACAGATTATATTATTTTTGTATAGTGTTTAATTTGTTCAGTTCTTCTAAAAATTTTGGTAGTGCATCAAATAAATCTGCCTCTAAACCATAATCTGCAACACTAAAAATTGGAGCTTCGCCGTCCTTATTTATAGCAACAATTACTTTGCTCTCTTTCATTCCAGCTAAATGCTGAATAGCACCAGAAATTCCTACAGCAATGTATAGGTCTGGCACAACGACTTTGCCAGTTTGTCCAACTTGATGATCATTTGTTATATAACCTGCATCAACTGCAGCTCTCGAGGCACCGATAGCGGCATTAAGTTTATCCGCAACAGCAGTAATCAATTTAAAATTTTCACCACTTTGCATACCTCTGCCACCAGAAACGACTACTCTAGCAGTTCCCAATTCTGGTCTATCTGATTTAATTTCCTCTTTTTTTATAAATTTAGTAATTTCTGTTGCTTCAGCAGCATCACCATTTTGTATTTCAGCTGAACCACCAGATGTTGGAGCGGGGTCAAAAGATGTGGGTCTGATTGTTACACACTTTATTTTATCATTACTTTTTACTGTAGCAAATGCATTACCTGCATAAATTGGTCTTTGAAATGTATCTTCAGATATTACTTTCGTAATATCACTAATCTGAGAAACATCTAATAGCGCTGCAACTCTTGGCATTAAGTTCTTTCCAAAAGTATTAGCTGAACATACTATATGAGAATAATTTCCAGAAAGTTTTATAATAACTGATGTGTAATTTTCTGCTAAATAATTTTCATAAATTGGATTATTTACATTTATAACCTTTTTAACATTAGGAACCTGAGAAATTGATTTTGCTACTTCTTCAGAGTTTGATCCAATTACTAAAACATGAACATCCTCATTAATTTGAGATGCAGCAGAAATTGCATTAAAAGTAAAAGGTTTAACCTCTTTATTGTTATGTTCTGCTATTAATAAAACTGACATTATATCACTTTAGCCTCATTTTTTAATTTTTGAACTAATTCTTCAACACTTGCGACTTTAATCCCTGCCTTTCTTTTTGGGGGCTCTTCTACTTTAATTTGTTCTATTCTTGATTTTACGTCAACTCCAAGATCTTCAGCACTTATTTGCTCTATAGGTTTCTTCTTAGCTTTCATTATATTAGGTAAAGAGGCATATCTTGGTTCGTTTAATCTTAAGTCACAAGTGACTATAGCAGGTACGTTTACCTCAATAGTCTCCAGTCCTTCATCGACCTCCCTAGTGACTTCCAAAGATTTTTCTTTAACTTCTATTTTTGACGCAAATGTTGCTTGTGGCCAATTTAATAGCGCAGCTAACATTTGACCGGTTTGATTACAATCATCATCAATAGCTTGTTTACCCATTAAAACTAGATCTGGCTTTTCTTTTTCAACAATCTTTTTTAAAATTTTGGAAACCGCCAAAGGCTCTATTACCCCATCAACTTTTACTAAGATGCCTCTATCAGCTCCAACAGCTAATGCTTTTCTTACAGTCTCTTGTGCCTTTTCTTCTCCTACTGAAACTGCTACAACTTCTTTAGCTTTGCCTGCTTCTTTAATTTTTACTGCTTCCTCTATTGCATTATCATCTGGAGGATTTGTAGACATCTTAACATTGTCGGTAACTACCCCAGAGTTATCTTCTTTGACTCTTATTTGAACGTTATAATCAATAACTCTTTTGACTGCGACTAGGATTTTCATTAAGCTCTCAATAATTTATTTTCATTATCATAAGGACTTTCTTCCAAAATTGTTGCCTCGTACATTTTTCCCAATATATCAACTTTTAATTTTTCACCAACATTAGCTAAATCAGGTTTGACCATTGCTAGAGCAATTGATTTATCTAATCTAAAACCATACTCACCACCTGTGGCTCTTCCAACTACTTTATCATCTTTATAAATTGGATTGTTTCCTAAAACATCCGAGTCTGTTGTATTATGAACTTCAAGAGTTACTAACTTATTATCAAAACCTTTTTCTCTCCATTTATTAAGCGCTTCTAAACCAATAAAGTTTCCTTTATTAGGGTGAACAAATCTATCTAAACCTGACTCATAAGGAGAATACTCTATTGATAATTCTGTACCTACAAGTTTGTAAGATTTCTCAATTCTTAAACTATTCATCGCCCTTATACCAAAAGGTTTCAGTCCTAAGTCTTTACCAGCTTCCATCAACTTATCAAAAATATGATTTTGATATTCAATTGGATGATGGAGTTCCCATCCTAACTCTCCGACAAAATTTACTCGCATTGCATTTACTGGTGCATATCCAACATTTACATTTTTAGCTGTAAGCCACTTAAAATTTTCATTTGAAAAATCATCAGTAGAAACTTTTTGCATTAATTCTCTTGCTTTAGGCCCTGCAACCACAAGCACACCATTACTGTTTGTAAGATCTTCAAATATAACTGAACCGTCAGTTGGCATCCATTTTTGTATCCAATCATGATCTAACCTTAAATTGGCTCCAGCTGATACAAGGTAATAACTATTTTCTGCCTCTTTCATAATAGTAAATTCTGAATGTACTCCTCCCTTTGTATTAAGGGCATGACATAAGTTAATTCTTCCGATTTTTTTTGGAATTTTATTTGCGACCAGATAATCTAAAAATTCCTCAGCTTTAGGACCTCTAATTCTACATTTTGCAAATGCCGTCATATCTAATAAACCAACATTTTTTTTTACATTTTCACACTCTTTTTTAATAGCATCAAACCACTTTGATCTTCTAAAAGACCAATCATCTTTTTGATCCATGCCATCAGTTGCAAAAAAATTTGGCCTTTCCCATCCGAATTTTTGACCAAAGACAGCACCAAGTTTTTTCATTCTTTCATAACAAGGTGATGTTCTTAATGGTCTTGCTGCTGGTCTTTCCTCATCAGGATAATGGACTATAAAAACATGACTATAAGCCTCTTCATTTTTTGCTTTTAAGTATGACTTAGTTGCATAGTTACCGTAACGTCTTGGTTCTACACCAAGCATATCTATAGTTGGTTCTCCATCTATAATCCATTCTGCTAATTGCCAACCTGCACCACCTGCAGCTGTAATACCAAAACTATGTCCTTCATTTATCCAAAAATTTTTTAATCCCCAAGCAGGACCAACTATTGGATTACCATCAGGGGTATAACAAATTGCTCCATTATAAACTTTTTTAACTCCTACTTCTCCAAATGCCGGAACACGGTGTATAGCACCTTCAATATGTGGAGCAAGTCTATCAAGGTCTTCTTGAAATAGTTCATACTCTGAATTTTTAGATGGTCCTTCGACGTAGCAAGCGGGAGCACCATCCTCATACGGGCCTAAAATTAAACCTCCTGCCTCCTCTCTCATGTACCATCTACTATCACTATCTCTTAAAACTCCCATCTCTGGAAGGCCTTCTTTTTTTCTTTTTTGTATTTCAGGATGTGGTTCTGTAACAATGTATTGATGTTCTACTGGTATAACAGGAATATCTAGTCCAACCATTTCACCAGTTTGTCTAGCAAAATTACCTGAACAAGAAATAATATGTTCACATTCAATAGAGCCTTTATCAGTTTCAACAATCCACCCATTGTTGGTTTGCTTCATTGATAAAACAGTCGTGTTTCGATAAATTTCAGCTCCTCTATTTCTTGCTCCTGTTGCTAAAGCCTGCGTTAAATCAGCTGGTTGAATATATCCATCCTCAGGATGTTGAATAGCTCCTACTAAGTCATCTGTATGACACAATGGCCAAATTTTTTTTACTTCTTGTGGTGTTAAAAATTTTACATCTACTCCAATTGTTTTAGCTACTCCAGCATATTGATGGTATTCATCCATTCTGTCTTTAGTACTTGCCAATCGAATATTTGAAACAACACTGAAACCAACATTCTTTCCAGTTTCTTCTTCTAATTTTTTGTAGAGATTAACAGCATATTTATGAAGCTGACCCACTGAGTAACTCATATTAAATAGTGGTAACAAACCAGCTGCATGCCAAGTGGAACCCGATGTAAGTTCTTTTCTCTCAACTAAAACAACATCCGACCATCCTTTTTTTGCTAAATGATAAAGTGCACTTACACCAACAACTCCTCCTCCTACAACGACTACTTTCGTTTTTGATTTCATTAAGCCATTCCTACTAAATTTTTGTTCATTACGAAACAAAATTTTATATGTTTACATTAAATTGAACTTCCAAGCGAAATTGGACTAGACACTACAGTTGTAAGCCAACAGTCCTTTAAAGGTCCGTCCAACGTATATTTCTCTACTTGCCAATTAAATTTATGATATATCTTAAGTTTATCCAATATAATAACCTCGAATTGAGCGAATTTTTCGTTACTCCCAATCTTTTTAATATCATGACTTAAATGATCTAAAAGCATTTGATAAGATTTCCCCTTTATCATCATTTTAAATTTAGGCAATGGTCCAGTATTTTTTTTATTATTTGGATGAGCAAAATTCCAAGTTTGTTCAATCCCGCTATCTTCAAAATTATTATTGTTATTTTGAAGTCCAAGTAACTGAATTTTAACTACCTCAGATGGTTGAATGTCACTTCTTGGCTTTATTAATTCCGCTTTAGCTACCGATATTGAAATTAAAAATAAAATAAAAAAACTAAATATTTTTTGCAGTTTTTTTGACATCTTCTAAATATTTTTTTCTTTTTGCATCCCCTACAAATGGTACAGCAAAGTATCTTCTATATATAACATCCGTAATGCCGCATATATTAAATACTCCTCTTCTTAATCTTTTTGTTGGCATATTAAGAAAAAAGGTTCTTACTGCAAATTGAGGTGAACCATAAGTACAAAATATAATTGCTTTCTTTCCTTTTAAATTTCCTATTGGGTATCCATAATTTCCAAATAACTTTTTAAATCTAAAAGCCCAAGGAGGAGCTAATACTTTATCAATCCATCCTTCAACTATTGCAGGCATTCTAAAGTTCCAAATTGGTGCAATCAATACAATTGAGTCAGAGTTATCTATTCTTTTTTGATAATTTAAAACTTTCTCATCAGGTTCTTCTCCAGAAAAAACAGGATCAAATTTCTCTTTATAAAGGTCAACAATATCTACTTTGTGACCCTCATTTTTTATAGTTTCTACAAAAGTATCTCTAATGGCAGCATTAAAAGATTTCTCATTATAATGTCCGTAAACAATAAATATTTTTTTCATATTACCTTATACTAAGTTATAGATTAAAATTTTAAATTTTAAGATCAAGACGTGGTTTCCAAAAAGGACGAAATAACTCAATTTTTGGACATCTGTTCATTACAACTTTTAAGCCAGCTTCTTCTGCTAATCTAGCTGCATCATGGTTAATTACTCCTATTTGTCCCCATAAAACTTTTGCACCTATAGCGACTGCTTCCTGAGCTACTTCATAAAGATCCTCAGGTTTTCTAAAGACTTCAACCATGTCGACCGGGCGATCAATTGATGTTAAATTAGGGTAAACTTTTAAATTTCTAATTTCTTTAATTTCTGGACGAGGATTTACAGGAATCATATCGTAACCTGTTTCATGCAAGACTCTTAGAACGCCATAACTAAATTTAGTTTTATCAGGACTTGCTCCAACCATAGCTATTGTTTTTACTGACTGCAAAATATCTTTTAAATATTCATCACTATATGGTTTATTGTGATCTACATACTTCATTTTTTTTTAATATCTTTTCTTATAGCAATATCAGCTTTTAACTCATGAGGTGCAAGTGGGTCAAGAAAAGGATTTCTATATAGCTTATTATGACTTTCAACTCCTATTTCAATCTTACAATCCGATTTTGGTCTAGCAACACATAAAATAATATATCCATCATTTATTTGTCGATTGTTTAATGCTACTTGTGAGCGCTGATCGACCTCTCCTTTGATTAGTTTAGCTGCACACGTTATGCAACCTCCATATTCACAACCATAAGGCAAATCAACTCCTTTTGCTCGTAGTTCTTGAAGTAATGACCTGCGATCAGATACTTCAAAAATTTTATTATTACGATTTGTTATAGTGATTTTTTTTATAGCCATATATCGCTTGTACAATCACCACCAGGATATCTGCTTTCATGGCATCTGCTTGGACCATTAGGTTCTTTTCCAAAATCTATTATAAAGTTTTCATTAATTTTCATACCACCATTCTTAACATCACAGTCAATCATGATCATTGCTCCACCTTTTGTTCTAATTTCAGGATAAAACTGATTATCCCAAGTAGAAAATAAAGAGGTTGTCACATACATTCTTTTTCCATCTAGTGATAGTTGGTACATTTGAGGACCACCTGTAATCTCAATTCCATTTACGATAGGTGCTTTGCCTAAAAGTCCACCCATCCATACTTGTCCAGTTAATTTAGGGTTATGAGGATCTGTAATATCATATTGTCTCATATCACCATGAAGCCAATTATTTAGATAAAGATATTTGTCATCCATTGATATGAGAATAGCTGACATAACACCAGGCACTGGAATAGGCCAATCAGGATGAGGTTGATTTTCAACATCTATTATTTTCTCCCACTCCCATTTTCCTTTTTTAGATTTCCAGAAATGTATAACATTTGAACTGAGTGCAGCGCCACAAAATCCATGGCTACTATTAGGATCATGCATAAATTTAACTTCTAGAGGTATTAAACCATCCTCACCTAAATACATAGTTTCAATAGGTTCTTTTTTTTTAAAATTCCAAATATGTAATCTTCGACCATATTTTAGGTGTCCTACTTCTTCTAGGTCAAAACCAGGCATAAAAGTATTAGGAGCAGCCCATTCAGAACTGACCATTACGTTATGACGAGGTTGGTACCAAAAATCATAGCTAAAAGGTATTTCTCCCATTGAGTTTTCCCAACGTCCAATTATCTCAAAATCTTTATTGAGATGTAAATAACCTCCTGGTGCCTCCCCTTTAGCATTTCCAAGAAATGAAATAATAATTTCCGAACCCAAACAATGAACTGTATGTGGTCCTGATAAGTTAGTTTTAGATTTTATTTCTGAACCTTTGATTATCTTATGTATTTTTGGGGCAAATGGATTAGTTGCAGTATCTATTATATGAATATTGTTAGATCTTACCCCTGGAACTAAAAGATAACTTCTACTCATACCAGTCTCGCCGTGACAAGAAGAACATGCATTCCATCCCATGTGATGTAATTCATCTCCAATTCCTGGCATCTCAAGTCGATGTATTACTTTTGAATAACTAGAACTTTTAGGATCAACATCAATAGTTGCAAGATAATCAGGTTTTTGAATTCCAGTCCCTGTATAAATAGCTATAGTGTAGAGAAGTTTTTCATTTGGAGCTTTAATTGCCTCGGAAGGACTAGCATAACCAGGCCCACAACATCTACCGTTATGTGTTTTTTTTTCACTCATTATTTAATTATCTTTCATAATTTTTTCTTCACAAAGTTTTTTTGCCTCTTTTCTTGTGATGGGTTGATCTAGTTGCTGGCTTCCTGCTATACATGCATCTATTGCTCTCTTAAAATTATAATCTCTAAAACTTAAAATAATATACAGTCCTACAATTATTGAGATTACGATTAATAAATTTTTAATCGTCATTTATTTTTCCAAATAGGTTTCCTTTTTTCTATGAACGCTGTGATTCCTTCCTTTGCGTCCAAAGCCATCATATTTATAGTCATCATTTTACTTGTATAAGCATAGGCTTTCTTTAAAGGCATTTCCAATTGTTTATAGAATGATTGTTTTCCGATTTTAATTGTTAGGTTTGATTTTGATGCAATTTTTTTTGCAATTTTAAGAACCTCTTTACTTAAATTAGATTTTGAAAAAAAATCATTAATTAAACCAATTTCTTTTGCATAATTCGCTTTAATAGGTTCTCCTGTGAGCAGCATTTTCATCATAGGTTTTCTATTAATTTTTCTACTTACTGCAACCATGGGAGTGCTACAAAATAATCCAATATTTACTCCAGGTGTCGCAAATAAAGCATCTTTAGAACTGTAAGCTAAATCACAACTAGCTACTAGTTGACATCCAGCAGCATAAGCTGCACCATGAACTTTGGCTATTACGGGCTTTCTGCCTTCTACTATTTGAAGCATCAATTTCGAACAAAGATTAAATAGTTTTTGATACTTTTCTTTTTTTTTTAAATTTCTAACCTCTTTAAGATTATGTCCAGCACTAAATCCCTTACCAGCTCCCTCTAGTATAATTACTTTTACCTTATTGTCTTTATCTAATTTTTTAAATACTTTTATTAAATCATTTAAATTTTTGAAAGATAATGAATTATATGTTTTAGGTTCATTAATAATCACCCTAGAAATATCTTTTTGTGTAACAACTTTAATGCTCATCAAAATTTATTTAAGTTTACCCTCTTCTCTCATCTTCGCTCTTATTTTAGTTGCTGAAATTTCTTGAATCTCTTTAGGTAATTCGATTTCCTCAATCTTATAGCCAACTCCCCTCCCATAACAAATATTAGTAATATTTGGTACTAACATTATTTTAAAACGCCCTTTGAATTCAGGGTTTAATCTTTCCTCTATGTTCTTTTTTACTGTTTCAAAATCAAAAGGATTATCATCCACTCCCTGAACATCTCTGATTTGAATTGAAACTTGGCCGGTTTTTTTTAATATCTCCTTAAATAAACTATAATGCCCATCATGAAACGGTTGCCATCTTCCTAACATTTGTGCAGTTGGTTTTTTATTGTCCCATTCATAGGTCATTAGCTTAACTCCTTAAATATTTTTGGTGCCCAATTTTTAGCATCTTGCGTAGTAACATGAAAGTCATACTTCTCAGGTTTAACAAACATCTTATTAGTATCATCAAATCTTCCTTCTTTAATCGTATCAACCCATATAATATAGTCTGCAGGGAACAGGCTTCTTGCTTCAGGTGTTGGACAAATAAAATCTGCAATTACATTATTTCCATCATTTTTAATTTTTAAAGCAAATTCTGCCATTCTCCTCGCTTGTCTTCTCCTTCCTTCTTCAGAGAAATCCCAATCATTTGCCTTTTTTCTAACCTCATCAGCATTTAATCTTTTAGCATCTAGCATTGGGGCCAATTCATCGGCCAGAGTTGTTTTGCCTGATCC
>CABYTL010000020.1 GCA_902521805.1 uncultured Pelagibacteraceae bacterium | reverse complement strand
ATAAGAAAAAATTCCTATTCTAATTAAATATCCAAATGCTTTAGATAAAAAATATGTTTGAATTCCAAATAAAAAAATTCCAACTAAACTTCTTATTAAACCAAGATATTTTGCCCCTTTAAATCCCAAAGAGGATCTAAGTAAAACCACGAATGGTAGTCCAAATTTTTGAGATGGTTTTCCTATTAGACTTGAAAAAAAATAAACTAAAATTGAACCTATAATTGTTCCCGCAAAAACAACAAAAGTGTTGAGATCATAAATTAAATATAGCGAAGTAATTAAAGAAAAACCAATTACACTTTGAATATTTACTCCCCAAAAACAAAAAAAGATCTACCCAATTCCAATTTTTATTGTTTGGATTTACAGTAACCAGATCCCAATTAATAAGGTTTTTTTTTGATTTTTGCTGATTCACTGATACCAATATAAGACTTAAATTTTTTACTGTCCATACAAGAGAGTTGGTAACCAAAGAGCAATTTTAGGAAAAATAATGATTAGAATCAAACCAAAAACCTGTAAGACCATAAATTGCATCATTCCATAGTATATGTCCTTTAGGTCCCATTCAGGTACAACTCCCTTTAAAAAATACGCTGAAAGCGCGACTGGTGGAGAGAGCCAGGCGGTTTGTAGATTGACTGCAACTAAAATTGCAAACCAAGTTAAATTAAATCCTAATGCCTCAATTAATGGTAATATTATTGGAACGATGATCATTACTATAGGTACCCATTCTAAAGGCCATCCTAATAAAAATATCATTACCATAACCATAGCTAGAATTAGATATTTATTCATTTCTAAACCTAATAAAAATTCAGTTAATAAAGTTGGTGTTCCTAGTCTTGCAAAAACAGCACCAAAAAAATTTGAAGCTGCAACAAGAACCATAATCAATGCTGTAATTTCTAAAGTTTTAACTAATGCTTCTTGTAATTTTGAAAGAGTTAATTTTTTATAAGCTAATGAAAGGAGTAATGCACCCATTGCACCACAACCTGCGGCTTCAGTTGGTGTGGCAAATCCAAATAAAATACTTCCTAATGCAGCAAAAACTAAAGCAGCTGGTGGTACTAATCCTAAAAAAAATTCTATCCATACATCTTTCATACTAGCTGCTCTCATGTCTTCAGGTATTACTGGTCCCAACTTAGGATTTATCATACATCTAATTGTTGTGTAGCCTGCGTACAAACTTGCAAGAAGAATTCCTGGTAAAATAGCTGCAGCAAATAAGTCTATTACAGGAATTTCCATTATAGGACCCATCACAACTAACATAATACTTGGTGGAATTAATATTCCTAAGGTTCCACCGGCAGTGATGGTTCCAGCTGCAAGTCTAACATCATAACCTGATCTATTCATAGATTTTGCTGCCATAATCCCGAGAATTGTAACTGAAGCTCCAACAATACCTGTTGCTGCAGCAAATATTACTGAAACAAATAAAACTGCGTAATACAGCGAACCTTTTACTTTTGCCAACATCATTTGAAAAGCTGAAAATAATCTTTCCATTAAACCGGCCTGTTCCATCATGATTCCCATAAATACAAAGAGTGGAACTGCGGCGAGTGTTTGTTCGGTCATGACCATTGAAAATTGGAGGGTCATTAAATAAAATACTAGCTTACCAAAACCTAGGTAACCAAAAACAAACCCTAAAAATATTAATGTAAATGAAATAGGGAAACCAACAAAGATAGCAAAAAGCATTACCCCTACAAGAATGAATCCTAAAATAGCTGGATCTATTAGTTCAGCAATCATTTTTTCTCTCCAGGCCATTCACCTTTGGTGGCAGCCCAATAACTTTTAAATAACTCAGAAATTCCTTGAATTAATAAAAAAACTATTCCAATTAATAAACAAGTTTTGATAGGCCACATGTAAGGCATCCATGTAGTGTCCATGCCTTTCTCACCTCTTTGAATAGACTCTCCAACAAATCCAATTGTCATATAAAGGAATACTAATAATCCTGGAAAATAAAATAAAAGATACAACCAAAAATCTATCTTGCCCTGATTTTTAGTTTTAAAATTTCTGTATAAAAAGTCAGCTCTTATATGTACACCTTTAGAAAGGGCGTATGCAGCACCTAGCATGAATAATGCTCCATACAAAAAACGACTTATATCATAAGCCCAAATTGTTGGGGCTAAAAATAATTTTCTTGCAAATACTTCATAAGTCATCGCAAAAATTAAAGGCATTAAAATCCAGCAAACTACATTACCAACCCATTTACTAAATTTATCAATGTTAACTATGGAACTAGCCATCCATGATGGCATATCTTCTGGCATTTTTCCTGAACCACCTCGCCTTTCGGCAATCATTTCATCAGATATATCTAATTTAGTTGGTTCGTCTGCCATATAAATTCTGTTAAAAAAATTAGAGCGGACATTTAGTCCGCTCTAATTATATAATTAAAGTTTGATTACTGATTACTTTAATGTTGCTGCGTGAGCCATTCCTAGCTTTGCATTAGACATTTGAGAACCACTCCAGAAAGGAACTGCAATATCAGCAAATTCTTTCATTGAAGTATAAACTTCATTGAAAAATTTGTTTTCTGCAGCATTCTTGTTTAAAGAAGCTTTTGCAGCAGCCATATATTCTGTGAAATAATCAGAAGGTGTGTCTTCTAGAATTACTCCATGTTTAGTAGTCAGCTCTCTTAAAGCTTTACCATTTTCATAGATTCTGTAACTTAAAGATTTAGCTAATGATGCATTAGCAGCTACTTCAAGAGACTTCTTCTCATGATCAGACATTGCATTGTAAGTTTTTCCAGTAATATAAAAATCAGCATTTACGACTACTTGGTGTAATCCTTGTAAATAGTAATGTTTCAATACTTTTTGAAAACCGAATACCATATCTGGTTTTGGACAACACCATTCAGCAGCATCAATTGTGCCTGCTTCTAAAGCTGGTAGAATATCTCCACCACCCATAGCTACAGATGCGATACCGATGTCTTTATAAGTTTGTCCTGGAATTCCCGGAGGAGTTCTGAATTTATATTTTCTGAAATCAGCCATATCTTTAATTGGTTTTGGAAACCATCCTAAAGCTTCTGGTCCAACTGGTTGAATCATAAATCCTTTAATATCTCTTCCCATCTCTTTCCAAAGTTGGTCATATAATTCTTTACCACCACCATATTGGAACCATGATAAGAAAGCGATATTATCAATACCTACCCCACCACCAGCTACTGGTGAACCAAATAGCATAGCTGCAGGATGATCACCTGACCAATAGTGAGTCCATGCGAATCCACAATCAATCAGACCTTTGTCAACAGCGTCTAAAGTTTCTTTTACTCCAACAACAGCTCCAGCAGGTAGAATTTCAAATTTAAGAGATCCACCTGTTAAAGTTGTAACAGTGTCAGTAAAGTCTTTTAACATCTTAACTTCATCAGCTTTTGTGTTAAGAACTGTTTGACATTTTAGTGTTTTTGCAGCATTAGCGTTAGAAATAAATCCAAACACTAAAAAAGTTGCAAATAACATTGAAATGATTTTTTTCATTATTTTTCCTCTTATTAGTTAATTATAACGACCTCAGCTAATCAGAAAAATATAGGTGACACAAGTGACAATTGTGTAATATGAGTGTAAAGAACTGCAAAGTAAGATAAATAAAAAAACTATTCAACTATAGATGGAAAATTTTGATTTTATTATTATTGGTGCAGGATCTGCAGGATGCGTTTTGGCAAATAGACTTTCAGCAAATCCAAAAAATAAAGTTTTACTTTTAGAAGCAGGAGGAAAAGATAATTATCCATGGATACATATTCCTGTTGGCTATTACAAAACTATGCACAATCCAAAAGTTGATTGGTGCTTTCATACTGAAAAAGATGAAACAATGAATAATAGATCAATAAGATATCCTAGAGGTAAAACTTTAGGAGGAAGCTCTTCAATTAATGGGCTGTTATGGATAAGAGGTCAAAGTAATGATTATGATAATTGGCGCCAACAAGGCAATAATGGATGGGGTTGGGACGATGTATTACCATATTTTATAAAATCTGAAAATAATGAGTTAGGCAGAAATAAATTCCATAACGATAGTGGACCTATAATGGTTGCTAATAAAAAGATTAAATTGAAGATGCTAGAAGAATTTATAAATGCCGCTGAAGAAAAAGGAATACCGAAAGTTGATGATTTTAATACTGGTGATAATTTCGGTGTTGGATATTATCAATTTACTACAAGCCACAGTCATAGAGGATTAAAATTAAGATATAGCGCGGCAAAAGGATATCTGAATCCTGTTAAAAAAAGATCAAATTTAAAAATTTTAACTAATGCTCACGTTGAAAAAATTAACTTTGAAGAAAAAAAAGCTAAAAGTGTAAATTATTTTTACAAAGATAAATCTATTGAGGTTAAAGCTAATAAAGAAATAATATTATCAGCTGGTTCAATTGGATCTCCACATATATTAAAAATTTCAGGTATAGGTGATAGTGAAAAATTAAGAAAATTTGGAATAAATATCATTCAGGAATTAAAAGGTGTTGGTAAAAATTTACAGGACCACCTAATGTTTAGACCTGTTTATAAAGTTAGAAACCTCAAGTCATTGAATAAAAAAATCAATAGTATCTTTGGAAATTTATTAATTGGATTAGAATACATTTTTAACCAAAGTGGCCCGATGACAATGGGAGCAAGTCAAGTTTGTGGTTTTGCTAAAAGTGATAGTTCAAGAGAGACACCAAATTTACAATTTCACGTTCAGCCAATAAGTACAGATATTTTAGGTGCAACAAAATTACATGATTTTGACGGCATAACCCCAACTGTAGCAAACATCAGACCAACTAGCCGTGGAGAAATTAATATTATAAGTAACAATATTAAAGATTATCCAAAAATTAAAATGAATTATCTTTCGACAGAAGATGACAGATATGTTGCGGCGCAGGGTCTTAAACTCGTTAGAAAGATAATGTTAGAAAGTAAAACTTTTAAAAAATATGAGCCTGAAGAATATAGACCAGGTTTACATATTAAAGAGAACGAGGAATTAGTCAAAGCAGGAAGCGATTATACCCAGACTATTTTCCATCCGGTGGGAACATGTAAAATGGGTAAAGATGAATATTCAGTAGTAGATGAAAATCTTAAAGTACATGGAATAAAAAACTTAAGAGTCGTTGATGCATCTATAATGCCAAATATTACCTCAGGCAACACAAATGCACCTACTATTATGATTGGAGAAAAAGCATCTGACATGATATTAAAAGATTGTCAGTAATGAACGAAGAAATAATAATATTTTCTCAAATAGTTTTTATTGATCTTGTTTTGGCAGGAGACAATGCAATCATCATAGGAATGGTTGCTTCAAAATTTCCAATAGAACAAAGAAAAAAAATTATTTTTTGGGGTATTGGTGGAGCCGTTTTCTTAAGAATAATACTCACTTTACTTACAGCATATTTATTACAAATTACCGGATTGAGATTGTTTGGAGGGGTACTTCTCTTATATGTTATATATAAACTTTATATTGATGTGATCAGAGGATCATCACAAGAACATGATATAAAAGTAAACAATTCTAGTTTCTTAAAAGCTATTTGGACAATTTTATTAGCTGATTTTACAATGAGTTTAGATAATGTTTTAGGGGTCGCGGGAGCAGCTGGAGACCATTATGGGTTGTTAATTTTTGGTTTAATCTTATCAATAATATTAATGGCAACTGCAGCGACTTTAATTTCAAATTGGATTAAAAAATACAAATGGATTGCTTGGCTTGGTTTATTTGCAATATTAATAGTTGCTATTGAATTAATTTACACCGATATTAAAATATTATTTTTATAATGTATTTAAAAAATTATAATTTAAAAAATAAAACAGCAGTTGTTACTGGAGCAGGTAAAGGAATTGGAAGAGCTTGTGCCATAGCTCTAGCAGAGGCAGGTGCTAATTTGATTATTATTAGTAGAACTAAAAAAGATTTAGATGAAGTTTCAAAAAAAATCGTAAAACTTAAGTCTAAATGTAAATCATATGCTTGTGATATAACAAACTATACTGAGATAAAAACGATTATAAATAAACAATCTAAAATTGACATTTTAGTGAATAATGCAGGAAACAACATTCCAGATCACTTCACAAAAGTTAAAACTAGAAATATGGAATATTTAGTTAAAATAAATACCATGGCAACTTTCAATCTTGCCCAATTATGTGCACTTAAAATGATAAGATTAAAAAATAGAAAAAAAATTGGAGGATCAATTGTTAATATGTCATCACAAATGGGTCATGTTGGAGGTCCTATAAGAAGCGTTTATAACATGACTAAATTTGGATTAGAAGGACTCACAAAAGGTATGTCTATTGATCTTGCTAAGTACAATATCAGGGTAAATACGGTGTGTCCAACTTTTGTAGTAACTCCTATGACAAGTAAATTTCTGAAAAGTAAAAAATTTAAAAAAAGAAGTCTTAGGTAATATACCTCTAGGAAAATTTGCTGAACTTTCGGATGTGGCAAGTGCAACTGTTTTTTTAGCATCTGATGCAGCATCAATGATTACAGGAACTTCATTATTAGTAGATGGTGGATGGACTGCAAAATAATTATAAGATTATTTTTTTTCGTAGTTTTTCTAACCTCGACACATACTAAGGCAATTGAATTTAAAGGGAAATTCTTACAAGGTCATTTTATAGTTGGTATTACAGATCCTTCTGCTCAAATAACAATAGATCAAAAAAAAGTTAAAGTTAGTAAGAATGGATATTTTGTTTTTGGATTAGATAGAGATAGAAAATTTGATATTGTAATTACAAAAGTGATTGATAAAAAAAAAGAAAAAAATTACTAAGAAAGTATTAAAAAGAAAATATAACATACAAAGAATTGATGGTTTAGAGGAAAGTAAAGTAACTCCTCCAGAGTCTGTTTATAAAAGAATAAAAGAAGAGAATAATAAAATTGGAGAAGCAAGAGCAATAAATTCTGACCTAATTTTTTTTAAAGATAAATTTATAATGCCTGTAGAAGGAATAATTAGTGGTGTTTATGGAAGTCAAAGAATCTTAAATGGTAAGCCAAAATGGCCACACTATGGAATTGATATAGCTGCAAAAAAAGGGACACCTATTAAAGCATCAGCTAAAGGAATAGTTACTATGTCAGAAAAAGACTTATATTATACTGGTGGAACAGTAATTATGGACCATGGGCATGGAATATCGACAATTTATTCTCATTTAAATAATGTACTAGTATTAGTTGGAGATCAAGTTAACCAAGGAGATATTATAGGCACTGTTGGCTCTACAGGAAGGTCAACTGGACCTCATTTAGATTTTAGAATTAATTGGTTTCAAACAAGGCTTGATCCTATGTCAGTATTAAACTAATTGTTATATTGATGAAAAAAACTCTTATTGAAAAAACTTCAGATAAACTAGTAAATGCGTTTTTAAAAAATAAATTAGTTTCACCAATTCCCAGACAATATTCAAAGAAACTTATCAATGCTGAGAAATTTAGAAAATTATGTGAAAGTAAAGTGAATGAGCCAGTGATTGGGTTTAAGGCAGGAGGTACAGCTATACCTGTGATGAAAAAATTAAAAGAAAAAGAACCTTTTTATGCCTCTATCTACAAGAGAAATTTGTTAAAAAGTGGTAAAAGCGTAAAAATTAACAGAAGTACTTTAGGCGTAGAACTAGAAGTTTGTTATAAAATAAAAAAAAAATTCTTTTACTCTAAATTGGCAATTAACAAAAGAAATGTAACTAAATTTATATCTCATATGGCTCCATGTATTGAAATTGTAGGTTATAGACAAAAGAAAAAAGGTATTACATCTTTTGGTGATCTATGCAGTGATTTTGGTGCAAATGTTAAATTTTTGATTGGATCAAAAAAAAAATATAAAAGAATTAATATTGATAATTTAAAAACAAATATTGCGAACAAAAAAATAAGTCAAAGTGTGAGTGGAAATACGAATACCGTATATATCAATCCATTAAATTCACTAAGATTTGTATTAAAAAAAGTCAAAAAAGATAAAATAAATTTAAATAAAGATTTTTATGTATTCACAGGCTCTACAGTTGGTGTAGTTCCAATTAAAGGAAAAGGAATTTATATTGGTAAAATAGAAAAGTTAGGTTCTGTAAAAACAACTATAAGATAATAGTTTTTAAAACTTATATGAGTTAATGTGATTTTGAAAAAAAACTTTCTACAAAAAATTAAGTTATCTAAATTTTACAATGATCATTATTTTTATATGGTGGTTGATATTTGGTATAGATATTTCTTTTGAACCATATATATGGGATGATCTTTCATTATTTAGAAGTTATACCTTTAAAGAATTAACAAATGTATGGATTGGAAATTGGGATCCAGATGGGATTATGACTAAAGGTTATCGTCCTATTAAACTATTATATTTTCATTTAACATATTCAATATTTGGTGAAAATGTTTTTTTATTTAGAATTTTTGTTTTATTTGAAATTTTAATTTTAGTAATTTTAACCAACCAATTGTTTGGGACATTAAATTTTTCTAAAAATCAAATAATAATATTTACTTCATTATTAGTATTTTCAAAAATATTTGCAACTTTGGTATCATGGCTTTTTTTAAGTGTGCTTATATTTACCTATATATTAGCTGTTATTTCTATAAAATTTTATTTTTTAAGTATCGAAAAAAAAAATAATTTTTATTTTATTATATCATTGTTATTTGCGGGCTCTTCAATTCTTTCGAGGGAAGAGCTTTACGTTTTACCAGCAATTATTTTTTTAATGTATTTTTATAAATTTGATATTAATTTTAGAAATATTATCTACTGTTTGAAAAGTACTTCTTTGTTTTTTATTTTAGTTTTTGTATTTATGTTTTTAAGGAAATATTTTGTACCAGATGCCCTCCATATTCAGTTAATAAATAATCAGATTTTTTTTGGAGATAGTGTAATTAGATTTGGAGGGTATATTCAAGCTATCAAATCCTCTTTTTTACCGATGGGTTATTTGAGCTCATCTTATTCAGATGATATTCAAAAAATTTTGAGCATCGTGTGGATTATACTCATTTGTACAACACTTTTTTGGTATTTAGGTGTCATAAAATTAACTAAGAATAAATTGAAAAAATTTTTAATTTTACTTTCATTAGTTATAGTTTCGTCACTTCCACATCTTACTATTCCAAGATCCTTTGGAATATATTTACCAAGTATATTTGCCTTAATATTAATTTCCGTTTTAATTGAAAAAGCCTTTAATGGTTTTGACTTATCAAGCAAGCAATTACAATTGATTGGTAAGTCTTTATCAATACTTATACTTATTATTGGTATTACTGGTGGAATTTATAGATCTAACATGCAGATCGAATCTGTAAATAAATTTTCAAATTCTATTATTCAATATGATGCACGAATGCTTTATCAATTAAAAGATGCAAGTATTCCAGAAGGAAGATTTAATTATAACAAAAAACATTTAGAAAATTTAAATGTTTATGAGTACAATTGGAAAAAAACATATAGTGGTATTGTATCTCCAAAAATAATTAATAATAAATATCATCCATTAAGATTTTGAACATGAAAAATTTCATAAAATTAATCAGACCTAAGCATTATTTCAAAAATTTATTTATCTTATTGCCCCTTTTTTTTTCAGGACAAATCAATAATACAGAATTACTACTAGAAGGTTTAGTTGCATTTATAGCTTTTTCATTAGTTGCAAGTTCAATATATATTTTTAATGATTACAAAGATATTTATAATGATAGAAAGCATCCCGTTAAAAAATTTCGACCTTTAGCATCAGGTCTTATTAAAAAAAGTACTGCATTAAATTTAATGCTTATTTTTTTGATTAGTGGATCAATCTTGATGTATTTTTTATCATTTAAATCTTTTATAGTTCTGACTATCTATGTTTTATTAAATTTTGCTTATAGTTTGAAATTAAAGCAAATCGCATTATTAGATGTAACTATAATAGCTTCTGGCTTTGTTCTTAGAATATTTACTGGATCATTTGCTTATGAGGTAACTTTGACAATATGGATTGTAATAATGACTTTTCTGATAGCTTTGTTTTTAGCTCTAGCTAAGAGAAGAGATGATGTTTTAATTCTTAATAAATCTGGGAAAAAAACTCGTAAATCAATTGACGGTTATAATTTAAAACTTATTGATGGAATAATGATAATGATGTCAGCAGTAGTTATTGTTGCTTATATACAAATAACTATTACTGAAGACTTTATGATAAAATTTGAAAGTGAAAATTTATATCTTACTGGTTTATTTGTAATTTTCGGTATTATGCGTTACTTACAAATCACTATTGTTGAAGAAAAAAGTGGCTCACCTACTGAAATTATTTATACAGACAAAATTTTACAGATTAATATTTTCTTATGGATACTAATGTTTAGTTGGTTTATTTATATTTAATTTAATTTTACAAATTACAAAAAAAATTTAATAATTCTAAATATTTTTTGTTTAATAACTGATTTATGAATCGAATTATTTTGTTTGAGTAATTTATAATTTGATTTATACCAATTAAATCCTTCACATAACATTTCAACATTTGAATATTTGGGTCTCCAAGATAACTTTTTAAATGCTTCATCCAAATCATAGTAAAAGTTTTTATGATAAACCAGACTGTGATAGGCTGTTAATGGAGAAAGTCTAAGTTTACCAAGTAAATAAAGGCTTCCAACACACAGGTCTTTGTTGATCGGTAAAACTTTTGATTCTGAATTAACATATGAAAAAAAAGTATTTAAATCCTCTTTTAGTGTTGAATATCTATCTGTTCCAATATTAAAATAACCTGAAATATTTTTTATTGCAGTTTCTATTGAAACTTCAGTTAAATCATCGAAGTGAGCAAATTGAAATTTGTTTTTTCCATTTCCAATGATGGGTATTTTTTTATCACTCATTACCCAGTCAAATAATATTCCAAAAATTCCAAGTCTATTTTTTCCTACTATTGTCCTTGGTCTAATAATTGAACATGATTTAAAATATTTTTTCTCTTCATTGAAAAATTTTAAAACTTCTTGTTCAGCTAAAAATTTTGAAATTCCATATTCTTCTTTGGGATTTAAAATATTTGTATTTACATTTTGATTTTTTTCAGGAGCACCAAATATTGCTGATGAACTCATATGACTAAAATGCTCAACATTAGATTTTATTGACCTATCTAATATATTTTTAGTACCTAAAACATTGACATCATAAAATTGTTTATATGATGATTTTGATATTGGTATAAGTGCAGCATTATGATGGACATATTTAACATCTTTGAAAACATGAGAATGGTCATCAAGTGATTTCGTAATATCAATTAAATGAAAATTTGAAATCTTTGAGATTTCATTGTCTTCAAAAATATCTAGAGATACTACCTCTTCTCCCTGACTAGAAAGTTTTTTAACAATTTCAGATCCTAAAAAACCACAAGCACCTGTAACTAAGTGTTTTGCCATTTTTAGATTATAAGCTATATGAAATATTTTGCTATTTAATATGTTATTTAGGAATATTTTTAAGAAAGTTTTTAATATTCCTAAGAGCTATAGGCATTATAATGCCTTGAGGATTTTTTATTAATTTTGCACATATTAAGGATCCATCATTTATATAAAGATTATTTTGTCCATGCACTTTTCCAAAAGAGTCTGTGACTGTTATATTTCGATTTTCACCCATTGGACAACCTCCAAGAAGATGAACAGTGCTTAAATTAAGTTCATTTATATTTTTGATATTATCAATAAAATTTAAACTTTTATCTTTTATTATTTGACTGTTTGCTACTACTGGAAAAATATATTGGCAATTTGTCGAAAATAAAAAATCGCTAAATTTTTTTATTCCAGCCTTAATTTTATCTAAATCTTTGATGCTTAATTTATAATTTATAACGGGATATTCTACTTTAGGAATTCTGATTAATTTTCCATAACCCAAAGAAAAAGTAGCGTGAAAAATAGCCATGTTCTCCCAGTTTTTTTTTACATCTGAGTAAACCTCATTATTGCCTAATGCATTTATTTTAAGTTGAGCTTTTGAACTGGTTGCGTGGCCTATTATGAAATTTGGAAAAAAATGATTTATTTGTGTGGGACATATATCATATTTATGAGAGTTAAT
>CABYTL010000019.1 GCA_902521805.1 uncultured Pelagibacteraceae bacterium | reverse complement strand
TCAAGATTACTGGATTTTATCAATTTTTTTTTTGCAATATTGATTATCGTAATTGAGTCATAATACTCAATAGAATTTATCTTTTTAGATAAATAATTTAAATCTCGTTTTATCATAGGATTTCTTCTATGCAGACTTTCGATAATCGATGAGGTAAAATTTATAAATGAAAATTTAGATGGATTTTTAAAACCCTTATCTTTCATATAGCTAGTGTGGGTATCCTCCACTACAATCATACCATTATAATTAATATGACTAATTGACTCCATCAATGTAGTGATTTGTTGAAGATTTGTATGTCCACCATCATCAATAAGAATATCAATTTTTCCAACTTTACTATAGAAATTTTTCCAGAAGTTAGGATTTGATTGGTCTCCTATAAATATTTTGAAACCATCTTTTTCTAATTTTTTTGCTTCTGGATTTAATTCTATTCCAATAATTTTTGCTTTTTTACCAAAATATTTTTTCCACATAAATAAAGATCCACCATTTCCAATACCCACTTCTACTAATGTAATCTTTTTATTTTTAAATCTCCTAAATAGATTTTCGTAAATATCAAAATAATTACTCCATTTAATTGAATATTTGGGAGATGATTTAAAAGATTTTTTTAAATTTTTCATTTAATTAAAATTAGGATGGTAGCGGGAAGTGGGATCGAACCACTGACCTCAGGCTTATGAGTCCTGCGCTCTAACCAACTGAGCTACCCCGCCATTAAATAATGATAAAATAATACTCCTACCAATATTCCTTTGATAAAAGATAACCATGCTACTCCATGATCTGAAACTCCAAGTTTTTTCTTCCACCATTCGATTTGTTTTTTTTCCCAATTTATATAATTTTGTATCATAATTTTTAAAACTTATTATAAAAAATTTTAATTAAAAGAATTAATTTTACTTATAAACTATAATCTTGTAACTAATTAAAATCTTAGATGACAAATTTAATATAATAATGAAGATAATTAAAACAAAAATCAAAGATTTACTTATTATTAAAAAAGAAACATATAACGATTATAGGGGTTTTTTAAGAGAGTTATATAAAGAGAAATCACTTTCGAAAAAATTCATTTTTGATATTTTATCTAGTTCAAAAAAAAATGTTATCAGAGGATTACACCTACAAAAGAATAATTCTCAAGGAAAATATGTCACTGTATTAAAGGGTAAAGCATTTGACGTTGCGGTTGATCTAAGAAAAAATTCAAAGACTTTTGGGAAACACGTTTCAATTATTTTATCTTCAGATCAAAACATTTCTTTCTACATTCCAGAGGGTTTTGCACATGGTTTTTGTGCATTAGAAAATAACACAATTGTTCATTACAAATGTACTAAATATAGAGATGCAAAAACTGAAATAGGTATAATTTGGAACGATCCAAATTTAAATATAAAATGGCCAATTAAAAAACCCATTATATCCAGAAAAGACAAACAAAACATAAGTTTCAAAGAGTTTTTGAATGATCTTTAAAATTAATCTATTTTCTATCTAAATAATTGAAATGAAAAAAGTATTTTTAAATTTATTAAAGCAACCAATCACTAATTCATATTTGATTAATAAAAATTCTTCTACTTTAAAAAAAGAATTTTTTTATAATTTGTCAATTATTTTTAATTCAAAAAATTATTTAGTATCAATCAAAAAACCAGTTAATCCCAAGAGTCAGTATACAGATACTTATGCTCACAGAGCTTCTCAGTCAAAAACAATGAACCTATCTTTCAAAAAAATAGCAAATAAGCTTAAAAAAAGTTACAAGCCAAAGCTAAGCATGGAGATCGGGAGCAATGATGGAGTTTTTTTGAAAAACTTTAGTAAAAAGGATATCATTGCTGTAGAGCCTTGTAAAAACCTCGCCAAGATAACAAATAAAAAAGGATATTTTACCTACGATAAGTTCTGGAATGTGGATTTAGCTAAAAAAATATTAAAGAAAAAAGGAAATGTGGATCTAATTTACTCTGCAAACACTATTTCGCATATACCAAACTTGAAAGAGGTTTTTAAGGCAATATCTATCTGTCTTAGCAAAGATGGTGTTTTTGTTTTTGAAGACCCTTATATTGGTTCTGTAATAAAAAATAATTCTTATGATCAATTTTATGATGAACATGTTCATGTATTTTCTTTTATTGCTATTTCAAATCTATTAAAAATTCACAAATTAAGGGTTATTGACACCGAAATTCTCACAACACATGGAGGTTCAATAAGATTTTATGTTGCAAAAAGAGAGTCTAAATACAAAATCTCTAACTTTGTTAAAAGAATTTATAAACAGGAATTAAAAAAAAGACTTGATAAATTTTCAACATATAAAAAATTTAGTTATAGAGTCCAAAATTCTAAAAGAAAGCTTATTAAACTTTTAAAAGATTTAAAAAAAAGAAATAAAAAAATTATCAGCTATGGAGCTACTTATAAATCAGCGACAATTTTTAATTATTGTAATATTGACTCTGATTTAATAGATTATGTAATTGATACTACCAAAAATAAACAGGGTAAGTATACTCCTGGAAAACATCTACTTATAAAACCTCCGTGTGATTTGGCTAAAGAAAAAATAGACTATGCTTTTCTAGGTGCTTGGAACTTTGCAAAAGAAATAATGAAAAAAGAGCGAAAATTTATTAGAAAAGGTGGAAGATTTATTACACATGTTCCTAAGATAAGAATAATAAAATAGTATGCAAATCAATAAATTAGTTGATTGGTTACGAAATCAAAAAAGAAATAATAAATTAAAGATACAAAAAAAAAAAATCAATTTTTTAAAAGACTGGATATTCAAAAATAATTCAATTTTTCATAAAACAAATAATTTTTTTTCAATCAAACCTTTCTTGATTAATCAATTAAAAAAAAAAATATTTCAACCACTTATCGTTCAAAAAGAAGAAGGAATTTTGGGAATTATTAAACAGAATAGACAAGGAAAAGATTATTATCTTTTGCAATCAAAAATTGAACCAGGTAACATTAACGGTATCCAAATTTCTCCAACCGTTCAAGCTACCAAAAGTAATTACCTAAGAAAACATGGGGGAAAAAAAACAATATTTCTTAATTATTTTTTAAAACCAAAAAAAAATTTTAAAATTATTTCAAAAACTAAATTGTCTGAACAAGGTTCGAGATTCTTAAAGAAAAAAAATTGGAACATCTTATTAGAAAATAAAGGCAAATCATTTCCAATAAAAAATAATTTCTGTTGGCTAACTAAAGAAAATATTAAATATTTGTTAAATAAAAAAAATATGATTAATATGGATACGATCTCTGTTTTATCTAGTACAATTAAAAAAAATTCAATTGAGATAAAATTAAATTCAAACAAATATTTAAATATAAGATTAAAAAAATTTTCTAAAAAGATTAATATTAAAAGAAATCAAATTACTTTTGAAAGATTAAAAGGTTGGAAAATTACTAATCATTCTATTTACGATATTAATAAAGACAAATTTTCAATTTTTTTTATCGATGTTTTTGCAAATTTGAGAGAAGTAAAAAAATGGGAGCAGCCGATTATAAGTGATCATTTCTCATCTTTTAATGGTTTTTTAATTACAAATATAAATGATACTAGTCATTATCTTCTAAAAATAATTTCTGAACCAGGTTTTGATAAGCCAATATTTACTTCAACTATTTTTGAAAAAAATTTTTTATTTAAATTAAAAAAAAATATAAAGTTTAAATCTTTATTTAATAAGTCTACATGCTCAATGGATATAATAAATTCTGATGAGGGAGGAAGATTCTTAAAAAATCAGACTAGAAATATGATTTGTGAAATTAAGAATTATAAAAAAATAGAATTAAATGAAAATTATGTTTGGGCTTCTCATAATCAAATTATTGATCTTATTAATCAAAATAAAATGACAATAGAGGCAAGAAACCTATTTGCCTGTTGTAATATTGATAAAATTCAATAAAAACTGTATTTTATTTCTATGATAAAAGTTTGGGATTATAAAAAAGAATATGAACTTCTCAGAGATGATATTTTAGATGCTGTCGATAGTGTTTTTAAAAGTGGAACATTAATTTTTGGACCAAATGTTGATGAGTTTGAAAAAAAATTTTCATCTTATCATGACACCAAATTTGGTATTGGTGTTGGAAATTGCACAGATGCAATTACTATCTCTTTAAAGGCATTAGGAGTGACATCAAATGATGAGGTTATCACCACTTCAAATACAGCTGTACCTACTGTTACAGGAATAGTTAATACTGGGGCTTCTGTAAGATTTGTAGATATCAATGATTATTCACTTATAGATGTGAATAAGATTGAAAAAGCTATTAATGATAAGACTAAAGCAATAATCCCTGTACATTTATATGGTCAAATGTGTGAAATGGACAAAATTATGGAATTAGCAAATAAGCATAACCTAAAAGTCATTGAAGATTGTGCTCAATCCCATGGAGCAACTTATAAGGGGAAAAAAGCCGGTTCCATAGGCGATGTTGGATGTTTCTCTTTTTATCCTACAAAAATTTTTGGAGCATATGGAGATGGGGGTTTTATCACAACTAATGATGAACCACTTAACGACAAGATTAAAAGAATCCGATTCCTCGGAATGGAAAAGAAAAAAATGTCATCAGGGCACTGGAACGGTAAATATTATGCTATAGAACATGGAGCAAATTCAAGGTTAGATGAAGTGCATGCAGCAATACTTTTAAAAAAACTTAAATATTTAGATGAATGGATTGATAGAAGAAGAGTAATTGCAGCCAAATATGATAAAGAGTTTAAGAATACTTCTTTAGAAACTCCGATTGAACATCCTGACAATAAACACGCGTACTATATTTATGTAGTTGCACACAAAAATAGAGATAAAATTATGTCCGAATTAACAAAAAAAGATATTCATTTAAATATAAGTTACCCCTGGCCTATTCATATCATGGATGCATACAAACACTTTGAATGTGGCTCTTGTAATTGTTTGAGAAATCAAGCAAAAAATGATAATTGTAAATCTTTACCTAAAACTGATGTTTCTGCTAATAAAATTTTTTCATTACCAATGTATCCTACTTTAACTGATGAAGAGCAAAATATTGTAATCAAAGAGCTTAAAAATTTAATTTGATATAAAATATTTTGATAAATTATGAAAGATCTTTACGATTCTCTGACTATTACTATTGTTCTTTATGAAGAAAGTTTTAATTTAGTTTCTAAATGTTTAAAACAACTGAAACAATTTAACATAATAATTATTGATAATGCAAATAATGTTAAATTAAAAAATAGAATACAAAAAGAATTTAGAATATATAAATACATACTTAACAAAAAGAATTTAGGTTTTTCTAAAGCAGTTAATCAAGGTATAAGAAATAGTGAGACAGAATTTATATTAAATTTAGAGGCAGATTGTATAATTGATGAAGAAAATATCTACAAGTTGTATAAAGCAATTAATTCATATGAAAACTGCTTAATAACAACACCCACGATGTTCGATGAAAGTAACAAATTAACTCCCAGTGGTGGCACACTTATGGAGAAAAACTTAGGATACGACATATTAAGACTTGAAGGAGATACATGTGTAGATTTTCCAATGACGGCAGCAATTTTATTCAAAAAAAAGGACTTATTAGATTTAGGACTTTTTGATGAAGATCTATTCATTTATTACCCAGACTGTGAAATTGGCAGAAGAATTAACAAAAATAAAAAATCAGTGATACAAATTTTTAACTCAAAAGCTATACATAATATGGGAACCCTAAAAATTAAAAATAATTTAAAAAAAATATTTTATAGAAATTATTATTTTACAATCGATGGATTGATTTATTATCTTAAAGAAAATCTACACTCATCTCATTATGAAAAACTTAAAAAGAAAATTCCAAGTTTGATAATAAAGTCTATAATAAATATATTTTTATTTAGACTAAGTAAATCAGTTGAAAGCTTTTCAAAAATAATTGCATTTTTAAATTTCAAAAAAAAATATTTGAAATAAATATTTAAATTTTTAAAATATTAAAACTCCAAATATAACAAGCCCTAACGAGGCTGTGGCTGTAAATAAAATTTTTTTTCTACTCTCTTTTTTTCGATCTAATTTAACTCTGTTTAATAAAACATTAATATTTGTAGATTTAATATTATCTAAATTATTGATATCATTTTTATTTAAATATTTTTTTTCTGACGATAAAAAACGATTTTTCATACTCACATTAAAACATTAAAATTAAAAATTTACAAATTATTTATATTGAGAGATAAATTCCAACAAACCCAAGTAAAGCTAAAACCAGACCAAAAATTAAAACATTTTTTCTATTTTCTTTATCCTGAATATTTTTTGCTCTACTCTTCAGTACATTAATATCAACTTTTCTTTTAAAACTTTCTTTAGATTTTAGAGAGCTATTAATGGAAATTTCATTATCAGATATTCTGTTAAAGGTAGACGACTGAACTTGATTTATTTTATACATAACTAAATAAATCATAAATTTACGGTGTTAACAAAGTAACTGATGTCCATTCTAGGCCACTATTTAATTGACACGTGTTCAAAATGGGTTTCTATTGAACTTAAAAACATAATGAGATTACAGCAAATAGATTTTTCTAAAACTGTTAATGACGAACAAGTCTATGATTGCATAATGGAAAATTATTCTATTTTAAGTAAGCAATGGATATTTCACCAGTGGAATTGGATTAATAGCGTCTACTCACCATTTAACGATCATTATAAGTACATGTTAATAATTTTACTTGTTGAAAAAACTTTACAATTTTATGATCAAATGAATATTCAATATTCTTATGATGAATACTACTCTAAGTCATATCTTCAAATAGAAAAATTTAGCATTAGTGAATTGTGTGAAAGATTAAATTTACCAAAAGAGACCGTAAGAAGAAAAATATTAGAACTTGAAAAAGAAGGTGTTATTAATCGAGATAAAAATAAAATCGTTATTAATAACAAAGCTTTTTCTTTTATAAAACCTAAAGATCAGATCAAACTTTCATCAAAATACATCTATTTAGTTTCACAAGCATTAAATAGAGAAAAAATTTATTCTAAGAAACTTGACCAAAGAATAATTGAGAGTGAGATACAAAAAAATTTCACATTATGTTGGAAATGGTTTTATCAAATGCAAATACCGTTATTTATTGGGTATCATAAATTTATGAAAGATTTAACTACAGTTCATATTTGGGGAACAATTTGTATGAATCAAGTTATAAACGTTTCAAAACATTTAGACACATTTGAAAATAAAGATTCGTTGAATCATTTAACAACTAATAATCTTTTAATTAAAAATGTAGGCTTATCCACAGGTATAAGTGCGATGTCAATTTCTGAAATGACAAATATTCCTCGAGCAACTATTATCAGAAAATGTAAATACCTGATAAAGCATGATCTTGCAAAAATGAATGAAAAGAAACAATACGTTTTATCCACAATGAATTTTAAAAAAACTTTACCCTACCAGACTGAAATTTTTAGATTTAAAGCTAAGTTCATCCGTAAAATATTGAATCTTCTTGTAATTTCCTAAATCTTTAATAACCTAATATTAACAAAAGAACATTTTTGTGTGTCATGGAGATAGTAACAAATATTGCGCCATTCGCTTTAGCATTAATTATGTTAGGTCTTGGACTGGGTCTTACCATTAACGATTTTAAAAGGGTGCTTTTTAATCCAAAAGATTTTACAATTGGTTTAACTTGTCAAATAATCCTGTTACCTATTGTTGCTTACACTTTAGTCTTAATTTTAAAATTACCTATTGAACTATCCTTAGGTCTAATGATTATAGCTGCCGCACCAGGTGGGGTTACTTCAAATGTTTTGACCAAATTTGCTAATGGAGATGTTGCTTTATCAATATCTCTTACAGCAGTTGGAAGTTTGATAAGTATTATTTCTGTACCATTTATTGTTTTTACTTCTGCAGATTTACTGGGTGATAAAGAAATTTCTAAAGAAATTACAATGACAAGTATCGCATTAAAAATGGCATTAGTAGTTACAATTCCAGTAATTATTGGTATGATTGTTAGATCCGTTGCTAATAATTATATTTCTTCAAATTTAAATATAATAAATAAAATTACTAGTTTTTTATTTTTGATAGTTTTTATAGCTATTTGGATTGAAGAAAAAGATAATATCTTTATTTATTTAGCACAAGCAGGTATAGCAGTTTTGACCTTGAACATAGTAATGATGTTTTTAGCATTTTATATTGCAAAATTTTTTGCATCTGGAAACCCTCAAAAAAAATGTATTTCATTGGAATGTGGTCTGCAAAACGGGACATTGGCAGTTTTTGTAGCTACTCAAATTTTCGAAAATGTTACTTATATGGTGCCTACGGCTGCTTACGCACTTATTATGTATATCACAGGATTTATATTTATTTATATAATAAGAAATAAAATCTAATTTCTTTTAAAATCAGTCAGCTTTAATGGTTTATCAATCCACTCGATCTCGTATTTCTTTTTCTCAACTTCAATAAATAATCTACTATTTTCTAATTCTTCATTAGAATAATCATTTTTTATATACCCGAAAACAAGATTTTTCTTAAAATTAAATGAATAATTTCCTGATGTTGATCTTCCTATTATTTTATTTTCTAAATAAATAGGCTCATCATGGAGCAATAAAGGTTTACCTGGTTTGCTATCTTTTAAAGTAAACATGGTAAATCTTGTTTTAATCTTTTTTTTTTCAATTTGTTCTAAAGCTTTTTTACCGATAAAATCTACGTTTTTTTTACGACTGATTGTGAAAGATAACCCTGCTTGATATTGATTTTCTTCAGGAGAAATATCATGGCCCCAATGTAAAAATCCACTCTCCATCCGCATAATGTCCATTGCGTGCATACCACAATTTGAAAGATTAAAATTTTTGCCCTTTTCAACAATTAATTCATAAATATTTTTAGCATCTTTAAACTCAACATAAATTTCATAACCTAGTTCACCTACATAGGATAATCTTTGAACCCAAATTTTTAAATCATCAACTTTAACATATTTTGCAGTACCAAATTTAAAATTGTCATTATCAAAATTCTCATTGCTTAAAGACTTCATTAGATCTCTACTTTTTGGTCCAAATAAACCAAAAACACAGAAATCATCTGTTACATCTTTTAATTCAATATTTTTTTTTAAATGTTTCTTAATATGGTGTTTATCTCTTTCTCTTGTTGCAGCAGAACTTATTATTCTAAAATGATCCTTATCTATTGCAACTATAGTTAAATCAGTTTCAATACCACCATCAGTATTTAACATATGAGTATAGGTACATTTACCAATATCTTTTTTAATATTTGCTGTACAAATTCTTTGTAATTCTTGATGCGCTTTTTCAGATTTAATTTCAAATTTAGAAAAAGGTGTAAGATCAAATAAACCAACATTCTTTAAAGTATTATGAGTTTCATATTCGGCACTTGGATACCAGCTTTGATAATTATAACTATATTCATATTCAGCTTTTTCCCCGTCTAAAGCAAACCACATTGGTCTTTCATATCCACCTGAAACACCAAAACATGCTCCAAAACTTTTTAAATTTTCATGATGAGGAAGGGTCTTTATATTCCTGGAGGTTTTATGTTGTTTAAACGGCCAGTGCATCCCATACAAATCTCCTAAGGATTCAGTAATTCTTTTTTTTATAAAGCTAATTTCTGAATGAAATCTTTGAAATCTTTTAATATCATAGGAAAAAATATCTTCATTTATGTGTCCTGTCATCAACCACTCAGCAGTAACTTTACCAACACCGCCTCCACTTCCAATGCCGATACTATTTAGACCACAACAAACAAAAAAATTTTTAACCTCAGGCACTTCTCCTAATAATGTATTTGTGTCAGGTGTAAAAGATTCTGGTCCTGAAAAAAATTTTCTTATACCTGCGCTTTCTAGAATTGGAAATCTTTTAATTGCTGAGGATAAATAAGGCTCAAAATGTTCGAAATTTTCTTGAAATTCACCAAAAGAAAAATCTTCTGGTACTTTGTTTGTTTTATCCCAAGCAGGAATTGAATTTCCCTCAAATATGCCAACCAGTAATTTTCCTGCATCTTCTTTAATGTAGGTTCGATTGTCAAAATCTCTAATAACTGGTAAAGTTTTTGAAAGATTTTCGATTGGCTCTGTAATGATGTAAAAATGTTCAGCAGGATAGAGTGGAATACTTACACCAACTTTTTCTCCAATTTGTCTTGACCACATACCTGAGGCTAAAACTACATATTCACAATCAATTTTTTGACCATTAACTTTTACACCAGAAATTTTTCCATCTTTTGTAAAAATTTCATCAACTGGTGATTTTTCAAAAATTTGTGCACCCTCTTTTTTCGCTGCTTTGGCCAACATATATGTGACACCTGATGGATCTGCAGAACCATCTCCAGGCATTAATATTCCTCCAATGACATCATCAGTATTTATAATTGGAAATTGTTTCTTAATTTGATCTTTATCTAAAGTTATTACATTTACATCATAAAGTTGTGCTGTTGTCGCTTGTCTTTGAAGTTCCTGCCATCGACCTTTATTCTCTGCGATTGAAAGTGCGCCGTTTAATCTTAAACCAGCTGAATGATCAACTTTTTTTTCTAATTCCTTATACAAATCTAATGTATATTTTCTAATCTTAGTGATTGCAGCTGTGGGTCCTAATTGGCTAACAAGTCCTGCTGCATGCCAAGTCGTCCCAGAAGTTAACTGGTCTCTTTCTAAAAGAATTGTATCTTTCCAACCGAATTTGGCTAAATGATAGGCAACAGAACAACCTATAACACCTCCGCCTATTACTACTACTTTTGATGTTTTAGGAATTTCTTTATTCACTTAATTGTTATATTAAAAAACAGACAAAAAAGAAAATGAAAATATTAATTACAGGTGTTTCAGGCTATATTGGCTCTTGTTTATATTTTTATCTTAAGAACAAATTTAAAGTTTGTGGAATAGATAAAATAATAACAAAAAGAATACCTTCAAAAAAATACGATCTTAAAAACCTAAAAAAAATTAGTATATATTTAAAACAAGAAAAGCCAGATATAATTATTCATTTAGCCGCACAATCTTTAGTTGATGAAACAATCAATAAAAAAAAGTATTATCTAAACAATGTCATAGCTACAAAAAATTTGATAAATGCTATGAGACAAAATAATTTAAATAATTTGATATTTTCAAGTACTGCCGCATTGTATAAATATAAAAATAATATAATCACAGAGACTAGTAAAGTTTATCCTAAAAGCACTTATGCAAAAACTAAATATGAGTGTGAAAAAATGATTAAATATTCAGGTTTAAATTCTATCATTTTGAGATTTTTTAATGTTTGTTCTAGTTTAAAACTTAAAGGTAAAATTATTGGTGAACTTCATGACCCAGAAACACATTTGATACCTACAATAGTTTATAAAAATATTTTTAGAAAAAAGATATATATTTATGGTGACAATTATAAAACAAATGATGGTACTTGTATAAGAGACTATGTACATATAATAGATATTTGTTCTGCAATAAAAAAATCTATCTCTCATTTATTAAAACATAGAAATACAAAAGAAATTTTAAATATCGGATCCTCTAATAAAATTACAAATCTAGAAATTTTAAAAAAAATACAAAAAATAACGAAAATTAAGTCAAATTTTAAAATTGTGGGAAGGAGAAAAGGAGATATTGATAAATTAAGTTGTTCTGTAAAAAAAGCCAAAAAAATTTTAAAATGGCAACCAATTAATTCTGAAATTAATAAGATTATAAAAGACGAAATTTTATGGGTAGATTATTTAAAAAGAAATAAGATAAAAAGAAAATTTAAAAATTATTTATGAAAATTTTAATAACAGGATCTTCAGGATTTATTGGGTTTCATTTATCCAAGCTCTTATTAGACGAAGGTAATATAGTTCATGGTTTTGACTCAATGAATAATTATTATGATGTGCAGCTTAAAAAGTCTCGATTAAAAAATTTTAACAAACTATAAAAATTTTAGTTTTACTAAAGGTAATATTGAAAATAAAAAAAAACTAGATAACACATTTAAAAAATTTAAGCCAAAAATAGTAATTCATTTAGCAGCTCAGGCGGGTGTAAGATATAGTATTGATAAGCCAAGAGTTTATTTAGACTCAAATATAATGGGAACTTTTAATATCATTGAATCTTCACACAAAATTAAAACTAAACATTTAATAATGGCATCTAGTTCATCAGTTTATGGTGCAAATAAAACTATACCTTTCAAAGAAATAGATAAAACTGAATCTCAATTAAGCATTTACGCTGCTACAAAAAAGTCAAATGAAAGTATGGCACATTCATATTCCAATATCTGGAAAATTCCAATCACTATGCTACGTTTTTTTACTGTATATGGTCCTTGGGGAAGGCCTGACATGGCATTATTTAAATTTACAAAAGGAATTTTGAAAAATCAAAAAATTGATATTTATAATTATGGTAAAATGCATAGAGATTTTACTTATATAGATGACATTGTTAATGGAATAAGACTATTAATCAATAAACCACCCAAAACTAATGCAAAAAAAAAATATAAAAACGATAGCTTGTCC
>CABYTL010000018.1 GCA_902521805.1 uncultured Pelagibacteraceae bacterium | reverse complement strand
AAAAAATCTCAAATTGCAATAAATGCAGCAGATGCTAGACCTTCAAGATTCACAGGTGGAGAAAGAATAGATTGTGCTATATCAGAGCTTAATTTAGAAAAAAGAAAAGCAATTTTAAGTATTAAGCTTCTTGAAGAAATTGAAAAAAAAGAGGCATTAGAGAAATATGGGTCGGAGGGCTCAGGTAAAAATTTACCTTTTTCATCTTTATCCGACGACTTAAAAAAAAAGGATGAAGAAAACAAATAATTAAAAGAAGATTAAAATTGGCTATTGTAAAATCAAAGCTCTTAAAACAACTTTCACAAAATTATCCAAATTTTCTTAAAAAAGACCTTGAAAAATTCACTGAGATTATTTTAAAAGAAATAAAGAAAACACTAAGAAGAGGAGAAAGAGTTGAGTTGAGGGGATTTGGAATTTTTTCAACCAATAAGCAAAAGGCTAGAATATCAAGAAATCCTAGGACTGGTGAAAAAGTTTACACCCAAGAAAAAAAAACAATTCATTTTAAAATGGCAAAGGACTTATTTTTAAAATTAAATAATCATGAATAATAATATCTTTGTAGCTTGCGATGTATCAACTCAAACAGAAATCTTAGAATTGCTCTCAAAAATTCACAATAAAATTTCAGGAATTAAAATAGGTTTACAGTACATCACTCAAAGCTCACCTGAAGAAATTAAGGAACTGGGTAAGTTTAAAAAACCTATTTTCTATGATGGTAAATTTTTTGATATAAAGAATACTTTAGTTGAGTCTATAAAATCTCTTAAAAATTTGAATATTGAATATGCCACTGTCCACTTATTAAATGGATTAGACTCACTAAAAGCTGCTAATGAAGCAGCAAAAAATATTAATGTAAAATTATTAGGAGTTTCAATTCTTACTAGTTTTAGTAACAAAGAATTGAAACAGCTTGGTTTCAAAGATCAGTTAGACGATCAGGTATTAAGATTAATCAAGCTAGCAGATGAAGCTAAACTATATGGTGTCATTTGTAGCCCTTTAGAGATTAAGAAGATAAAAAATATAGCACCAAGTTTAAAATGTTTTACTCCTGGTATCAGAAATAGTGAGATTAAAAATGATCAAAAAAGAACAATGAGTGCGAAAGAAGCATTAAAGGCTGGAAGCGACTGTTTAATAGTTGGAAGACCAATTACTAAAGGAGATCCTCAAAAAAATATACAAAAACTTTTAGAGTCTTTAAATTAAATGAAATCAAAAATTTGCGGAGTAAAGGATTCAAATACCCTAAAATATATAACAAACCATCCGAACTCTCCACATTTTGTGGGGTTTATTGTTAATTACCCAAAATCTAAAAGGTACATAGAATTAAATAAACTAGAGGAATTGCTTAAAATAAATAAAAAAAAAACTAAGTACGTAGCTGTTCTAGTCAAACCAGATCAAAAAATCTTAGATAAAATTAAGGAATTTCCATTTGATTATTTTCAAATTTATGATTGTACACCTAACGAGATTAAAAAGATTAGAGAAAAATATAATAAAAAAATAATTACTGCTTTCACTATTCGAAACTTTGATGATGTAAAAAAATATAGACGTTATAAAGATGTTACAGATATTTATTTATTTGATAGTAAAGGTTATGAGAAAAGTGAATCTTTTGATCATTCAATTATTAAAGATATGAATTTTGACAAAGAAGTGATGCTTGCTGGAAATATTCAAATTTATGATGAGCTTGCTAATTTTAAAAAAATAGCTGATATTGTAGATATATCCGGAGGTGTAGAAACTTCTGGATTAAAAGATATTTCCAAAATAGAAATTTTCTTAAATAAGATTAAAAAAATAAACAATGAAGATTAAAAGAAAAATTCCATTGATAGATCAACATGACAAAGATGGATTTTGGGGGGGTAAATTTGGAGGAAGTTTTATCCCTGAAACATTAAAGAAACCTGTCGAAGACTTAACATTGGAATTTAATAAATTAAGAAATAGCAAAAGTTTTTTAAAAAAAAGAAATTTCTATTTTAAGAATTATATTGGATCTCCAACTTCATTTATAAAACTTGAAAATTTATCTAATCATTTAGGTGGTGCACAAATCTGGGCAAAAGTTGTTTCTGAAGCTAATGGTGGAGCACATAAGATTTATAATGCAACTGTACACGCACTTATATGTAAGGCTATGGGAAAAAAATATATTGTAGGAGATACAGGTGCTGGCTATGCAGGAAAAATGTTAAGTATGGCAGCAAAAAAATTTGGACTCAAGTGTAAAATATTTATGGGAGCTAAAGACATTAAAAGACAAAAACCTAATTGTGTCGCAATGAAAAAAAATGGGGCCGAAATTGTACCTGTTTATTCTGGAAGTCAAACGCTGGTTGATGCAGTAAGCGAATGTATGAGATACTGGGTCTCAAACTGTGATAATACTCATATGTGTGTGGGTTCGACAGTAGGACCAAATATCTTCGTAAAAATTTGTGGTTGGAGCACTTCTCAGATATCTAAAGAACTTAAAATTCAACTCAAAAAAAAATTTATACAAATACCAAAAAAAATAAAGCTTATTAATTGTGTTGGTGGTGGAAGTTCAGCTTACGGATTTTGGAGTGAATTCATTGATTATAATAAAAACCAAATAGAACTAATTGGAGTTGAAGCGGGTGGACCTAAAAAATCAAAACTACACGCTGCTCCTTTAAGTAGAAATGCAAAAATTGGAATTTTACATGGAGCAGCCTCTTATGTTTGTCAAAATAATGAAGGACAAATTAAAGAAACAGAGTCTATCAGTGCCGGATTAGATTATCCTGGTGTAAGTCCAATTCATTGTTTTCTAAAAGACACGAAAAGAGCAAGATATACTTTTGCAACAGACGAAGAGGCATTAAATGCTTATCAAATTGTTACTAAATTTGAAAAGTTAAATCCTAGTCTTGAGCCTTGTCACGCATTTGCTGAAGCTATCAAAATTGCACCTAGATTAAGCAAAAATACAATAATTATTGTAAACTCATGTGGGGATGCAAAAAAAGATAAAGATATTTTAAAGCAGAGATTAAAGAAAAAATGATAAACAACTCTCTTATAAATCAAACATTTCAAAATACGAAAAAAGAAAATAGACCATCACTTCTTACCTTTACTGTAGCTGGAGATAATACAAAAAAAAAATCATTAGAAATTTTAAAATCAATTTCAAAATATGCGGATATTTGTGAGTTAGGTTTTCCTCATAATACTCCTATCGCTGATGGAGGTCAGATACAAACAAGCGCCTATAGAGCAATTAAAAATGGAATTAAAATTAATGATGTTTTTTCAATAGCAAGTAAATTTAAAAATTTCAAAAAAAATAAGCCTATAATTTTAATGGGATATTATAATATGATTTATCAATATAACGAAAATAAGTTTATTAATAAATGTAAAAAATCTAAAATCGATGGATTGATTGTTGTTGATTTACCTTATCCTGAGAATAAACCTTTTGCTTCAAAATGTAAAAAAAAAGGAATTAATTTTATTCAGCTTGTATCACCTACTACTTCCAAAAAAAGATTAAAACAAATTATTAAAGATAGTCATGATATGATTTATTATATCTCGATGCTTTCAACAACTGGTGGAAAACTTAAAGTTGCGCCGACCAAAATTCTTGAAAGATATTTCAAAATAAAAGCATTGAACAAAAATAAAAATGTAGTTATTGGTTTTGGAATTACCGATAAAACTATAAAATCACTTAAAAGAGCAGATGGATTGGTTGTTGGAAGTGAAATATGTAAGCAAATAACTAACTCTATTAATAAGAGACAAAATACTGTCACAAATGTTACTAATATGGTCAGAAAATTAAAGAATAAAATATTATGAATTGGATAACAAAAATAATCAAAGCAGGTGAAAAAATTAAATCTGCTATTCACAAAAGAGCAACTAAAGAAGATATAGCTAATAGTGATTGGACTTCTTGTTGTAAAGGACCAATTTTAAAAAAAAATTTAGAGGACAACTTGTGGGTATGTCCTGAACCTGAATGTAATAAACATCACAGAATAAGTCCAAAACAGAGATTTGATATTTTATTCGGAAAAAATAACTATGAGATATTTAAAACACCAATACCAAAAGATGATCCTCTAAATTGGACTGATTCAAAATCTTATAAAGACAGACTAAAAAGTGCTAGAAAAAAGACAGGTTTAGAGTGTGGAATGATGGTTGTAAGTGGATCAATCAAAAATATTAAGATTACAGCAGTTGCATCTGATTTTGATTTTTTAGGTGCTTCAATGGCTGCAGCAGAAGGTGAGGCTTTCTTATATGGAATTCAACATGCGATCGAAAACCAAACGCCTTTTTTGTGTATAAGTGCTGGAGGAGGAATGAGAATGATGGAAAGTTTGATTTCATTATCTCAGATGACTAGGACAACTTTAGCAATTAATGAATTAAAGAAAAACAATCTCCCATATTTAGTTTGTATTACAGATCCTACTGCTGGTGGAATTACAGCTTCATATGCAATGTTAGGAGATATTCATATTGCTGAACCAGGCGCACTGATTGCTTTTGCAGGTGCTCGTGTGATCCAAGGCACTGTTAAAGAGGAACTACCCGAAGGTTTTCAAAAAAGTGAATATGTGGAAAAAACAGGATTTATAGACTTAATTGTTAAAAGAAAAGATTTATCAGAAAAAATTGGAACTTTATTATCAATATTGTTGAAGAAAAATTCTGATATAAATTTTGCAGAAAATGAAACTTCAGAAAATAATCAACCGTTTACAAAAGCTGCATCCTAAAGAAATCGACCTTAGTTTAGATCGCATTAAAAACCTTTGTGAAAAATTAGGGAATCCACAAGATGAAATAAATTGTATCCAAGTATGTGGAACAAACGGAAAAGGAAGTACAATTTCTTTTTTAAGATCGATACTTAAAGAGGCAAATATTAAATGTAATATATATACCTCTCCTCATGTCAAACAAATAAATGAAAGATTTATCTATAACGATGAGATGATTAGTGATGATGATCTCTCAGATTTATTAAATGAAGTTGAAGAGATTAATAATGGTCAACCTTTAACATACTTTGAAGCCCTCACCGCAGCATTCTTTTATGGATGTAAAAGATATAAAAAAAATTTAGTTATTGCGGAATTCGGTTTATTTGGAAGAGGAGATGCTGTTAATATTTTAAAAAAAAATCTTTGTAATATAGTGACCTCTTGTAGTGAAGACCACTTAGATTGGCTACCAAAAAACGATAGGACTATTGAAAGAATTATCTTTGAAAAAACTTCATGTTTACTTGAAAAAAACATAGTTGTTGCAAAACAAAATTCTGATGAAATTACAGAATGTATAAAGAAAAATATTTATAACAATAGAGCTAATAAATATCATTATAATGAAAATTATAGCTTTGTTTTAAAGGAAAATGATTTCTTTTATTATGAGGATAAATTTGGTGGTTTAAAAATTCCTAAGCCAAACTTAAATGGTCATTTTCAACTTGAAAATGCATCTACTGCTATTGCAACATTAAGAATTTTAGATAAAATTAAAATTAAAGACCAACACATAATAGATGGTGTTAAAAAAGCATCTAATATAGGTAGATTGCAAGAGATAAAATCAGGAAAACTAAAAGATTTGATTAAAAACAACAGACTTATTCTTGACTCTTCTCACAATCCTGGAGGATCAAAAGTTTTAAATGAATATCTAAAAACTTTAGAGTCCAATAAACACGTTATCATAGGAATGATGGCAAATAAAGATCACGAAAAATATGTTTCTTATTTCAAAGATATTTCCTCATTGACTACGATTGATATACCCAATCAACCTAATGCAATCAGTGGAAAAGATTTAAAGGATAAACTTAAAAGTATTCCTAATGTTCAGTATAAAAAAAATATAAAAGAAGCAATTCAATCAATACATCTTAAAGAAAATGATTTAATTTTAATAACTGGATCTTTATATCTAGCTGGTGAAGTTTTAAATTTAAATTAGATATTTTTCTCTAAAAATTCTTTCATATGACTTTCAGGTACACCACCTACTTTTCTGTCTACTTCAACACCTTTTTTATAAATAATAACAGTGGGTACACCTCTTATTCCTGCGACACTTCCAGTATTAATTCCTCCATCCTCTATATCTGCATAATAAAAACCAGCCTTTTCTTTATACTCATCTGACAACTTGTCCATTACAGGCTTTAAAGTTTTACAAGGTCCGCACCATGCAGCTGAAAATTGAATTACTGATACCTCTTCATTTTTGATTTTATTTTCAAAATCTTCGTCTTTAAAATTTATAAGCATACGTCTGATATAATTGATTTAATTCAATATTCAATGATCAAAAACAGTTTTTTTTAAATTTATTAACTAAGTGTCTGAATATTTTTGCTCTAAATTCATGACATAATCATTAATTCCGTCAAGGAATTTAAGCTTTTCATCTACAGTCTTAAATGAAAACATCTTATCATCATTTTCTCTAATTTCATCACACTCTGAATAAAAAGCTGACACTGTCCACCACTTTTCTTTATTTGTGCTTAATATTCTTGTAGCAATTCTTCTTTTAATTTTTGTGTGAATATCTTTTGGTAAAATTTCTGGAGCCTCATTATATATCAGGCTATGACCAAAGGTCACCAATCTGTCGTCTTTAAACTTATCTAATAAAGCCAATCGATCTTTCCATTCTGAGGAATGAAATTTTTCAAATAACGGAACGTCTTTGTTGAATATATCAAAACCACCAGAATAGATTGTCTCCTCTGGTTCAGCATCTTCTTGCGATGCTGTTTCCATTTTTTCTTCTGCTGCTTCTTTTAAAATATTACATATATCTTGAGAAAATTTTTCATTTAATTTCATTAATTCTGCTCTTTTGTTTAGTAAATTAATTCCAATTTTTTTGTACGGATCTACTTTTAAACCTAAAGTTTTATCTAAAATTATAGGGGCTTTATTTGATTTAATTGTTTTATAAAAACGAGGTGATTTTTTCATTTCTTTTTTTAAATCTTGATAATTAAGTTTTTGAAGTTCTTCAATATTTGCAGATAAATTTACAACTTGTCCCCATTTATAAACTGGATGCATACATGAATTTGGGTGCAAAGGAGAAACTAAAAATAAATAGTTTTTACCAAAAAAATTCTCATTAATAGTAAACATTTTTTCTTGTTTGATTAAATTTTCAACAACAACTTTACTTTTAGTCTTTAAATATTCATGCCACAAATCAGGTTGATTATTCTTTAATAAACCCAGAACCTTTACAGTTAATTCAGTGTCGAAAAGAGCTCCATGGGCCCCTGAAGAATCAAAGCCATTAAGTCTTGCTAGCGACTCTAATTTCATAGATTTATTTCCTTTGGGATTGAGCTCAGTTTTAAGAACATTTTCATCAATAGCAAATGCTGCTTTTATCATGTTTAATGCATCATGCCTTGAATTACCTTCTGTATTAATCAAATATGGTTTTCTTAATGATTTAAAAAACTCTCGCCTAAGAATTTCATCATCGAAACCAACTGAGCTGAATCCCATAAATGTTGCGGGTGACCATTCACGAAATTTTTTCTCTACTTGAGCAATCATTTGGTAATGGCTCAAGTTGCCTTTTGTAATCAAATCAACATTTGATTTATTTATACATAAAGCAGTTGCAGATGGAACTCGATCTTGAGGCATCCTGCATCTAGCTGTAAATCTCTCTTTCTCATTGAAATTTTCATCCAACAGAATTGCTCCAATCTCAATCATGGTAGCCCAATCAAGTTGTGCTGAGTCTGTCTCAATATCCCAAACTACATAATTCAATTTGCCATCCTTTGTGAATAAAATTGTTCAACTTTTTCTAAAAATTGGTTTTGATAATTTATTAATCTTTCACCTTCAACTATGAATCTTTGAAAGATATTGTCTTTAGTACATAAAAGAATTGCAGCCTGAGTTATATTTGAACCATAAACTTTATTGTGTGCTAAAGAATATGCTGCACATTGTAAATAATAATCATCAATCCATTCATCTTTTTTTGGTTTATTGCTTTGTTTAAAATCTATAATCGTTTCTTTATTTTCGTAAATACCAATACAGTCTGCAGCACCTGCATATTTCCCAGGATAATATAAAGTTGCCTCACATCCCCAAATCTCATTTAATTTATTTCTTAATCCGTTTTCTATAATCTGATCAGCCATCATTTTTTCACGAGTATTGTCTCCGAGTAAATCCATATTTAATTTTCCAAGCAAAAATTTTTCTAAATAATCATGCATAGAACTTCCACGAGAAGTTGCCTCTCTTGAAATAACTTCTGCTTGTTTATAACCTACCTTTTTTTTCCATTCTTCTAATTTTGCTTTTTTTTCATCAGATTCAGTTGCTTTTAAAATAGTCGTTACAGATGGAAGATTTTCTTGGTTTACTGAGTAATGTCTTGAACCTTGAAGTATTGATCTTGTAGACTTTGGATAAATGTATTTATTATTCCACTGCATTTGATTTCTTATAATCGGTATTATTGGAAAAAAGAAATTAATTTTTAAGCTGTTTATTTCTTTCAACAAATTTTTCAACGTTTTCTGTTTGAACAGCTTTCTCAACTTGCTCGGGATCTTTAATATTTTCTAGAGTTCTGCTTATTGATCTTGCATCAGTGCCAAACTTATCTACTACATTCATGGCCTCCTCTAATTTTTTTCTAAGTGTAATTATATTATCAAAATGTTTTGAAAACCTTGTAGTGATTGTTTTAAGATGATTATATATTTCTGTAGCTCCTTTTTGTACTCTAAGTGATTGAAAGCCCATGTGCAAAGACTGTAAATAAGCTGAAAGCGTATTAGGTCCACAAATTACTATTTTATATTTTTTCATCAATTCTTGAGTTAATAGTTCTTTGGTACTTGGATCTTGATATTCAGTTAATTCTTTATAAAGACTTTCTGTCGGTGCATACACAATTGCAAAATCTGTTGATTTAGGTGGAACTATATATTTTTCCATTACACTTTTAGCTTTGGCTTTAAAAGCATTAGCCAGTTTAGTTCTAGCATCAGCAACTTCTCTTTTATCATCAGTTTCATGTGCATCGGTAATTGCTTTAAATTTTTCCAGGGGAAAATGAGAGTCTACTGGAACTAAAACATCGCCTTGAAGTTTAATTGCAAATTCTACATTTTCACTTGTATCTTCTTTCATTTTAACATTTGTCATAAATTGAGATGCAGGCAATAAATCTTTAATTAATGCATCAAGTGAATACTCTGCTAAGGTCCCATATTTTTTAACCCCTGCTAGAATTTTAGTAATTCCCTCTTGGCTTTGATTTAATAATTTTACTTGTTGATTGAAGTTGCCAACTTTTTCATCAACTTTGGTAAGGGCCTCAGTCATATCCTTTGTAACCCCGGTTGATAAAGCATTGAAGGAAGTCGACATAGTTCCAAGTGAAGTACTAATAGTATTATTTAAGGTATCTTTTAATGTGACTATTTCAGTTTTTAAATTGGCTATTTCCTCGGTTTCTTGGTTTTCATTTTCATCTTTAAATTTAGGTAATTTTTTTATTAGCAGGTACAAGGCTGCTAAAACAGCCAAGAAAATTAAGGATAAAATAACTATTTCGAATCTCATATCTAATTTATAACCCCTATTTTGTTTTATTAAACAATAAAAAAATAAATTACTTAGAAAGTAATTTGACTAAAATTTTTAAACCTTTTTTTTTTAAGTTTTTTTTTGAAGTAAAAATACATGCTTGAGATTTTAAAATCTTACCATCTTTTAAAATACGTAGATTATTACTTTTTATAGTCTCGCCAGTGGAACTAATATCAGTAATCAAATTTGCAGAACCTGTAAAAGGATAGGCCTCGGTAGCACCCAAACTTTCAACTAATTGAAATTGTGTTACACCCTTTGAGAATAAGAATTCTTTAGTTAAGTTTGGATACTTAGTTGCAACTCTTAATCTTTTTTTCTTTTTATCCCTAAATTCAAAAGCAATTTCCTCTAAATCAGCTATTGTTTGTACATCAATCCATGGATCTGGAATAGCAACAACTAGAGTTGCTTTTCCAAACTCATACTTTTTGACTAAATTAATTTTTTTTTGAATATTAATTTGTCCTTCTTTAAGCAAATCAAAACCTGAAAAACCTATATCTAAAGAACCATCTCCTAATCTTTGAATAATTTCTCTTGCATGTAAATAAAAAACTTTAATATTTGATTTATTTTTTATAGAACCAATTAAGTCTCTGTCACCTCGTTCAGAAATTAGTTTTAATTTCTTCTTCTTAAAGATATTTAAAACATCTTTTCTTAGTCTGCCTTTGCTAGGAATTCCTATATTAATTATATTTTTCATTTTAATAATTTAAATTTAAAGCAGCCCCTACTGCTGATATTTGTTTTTTAGATCCAAGGTCAGAAATTAATTGATCATACCTACCGCCATTAATAATATTCTTAATCTTATTATTTAATTTAATATCAATTTTAAAAACCATGCCCGTGTAATATTCAAGTTGTCTTCCAAAAGAAGTTGAAAAAACTACATTAAGTTTTGAAGTTCTATTTACTGAGGTTGGAAAGTATCTTTGATCTACCACTAAGTTTATTTGATATTTTTTGAAGAATTTATTTAACACGCCTGCGGTTTTGTTTATTGGACATTTAATCTTTAAAAACTCTTTAATAATTTTTGATATATTTCTTCCTTTGCTTGGACGTCTTGGATCTTTTATTTTTTTATCAAACCGCTTTAAAATTTCGTTAATTGATCTTTCAGCAACGATTGGGTTCTTGTCACCTTTAAGCATTTTTAGATAACGTTTTTTATCTGTTTCAACAATGGTTGGATCAACATCAGAATTTGTTTCTAACCTTTTTAACAAATCATTAAAGTAGTCTTCTCTCCAAAAATGTCTTGATAATCTTAATTTCCATCTAGTTGGGATATCTAATTTAGATATTAAAAGTTTAAATATTTCAACATTTCCTAATGTTAAAGTACCTGATGTATATTTTAAATTTTTTAAAGAATTTATAGAAGTGTTGATAATTTCTTTATCATCAATTTTTTCATCCTTAGAACCAATGATTTCAAATCCAATTTGATTTCTAATTATAGAATCTTTTCTATTTTGAGATTTCCTAAAAGCTTGGCCACTATAAAATATTTTTTCTTTACCACTTAAATTATTCTCTAAATATCTTAGACATGAAACTATTGTTAAATCGGGCCGTAAGCATAACTCATTTCCATTTTGATCAATAAATGAAAAAATAAACTTTCTAAAATTTTCACCAGATCTTTGAATAATATGATTAGTTTCAATTACAGAAGGTAATTCAATATACTTGAATCCCTTGCCTTTAAGAGACTTAAGGATTTTTTCAGATAAGTTTTTTGATTTCATTTATTAAATTTGATTTCGGAATTGTTTGGTTATTTTCACCCTTAACACCCCTAAGGTTTTTAATTGTGACAGTATTATCTTTAAACTCATTTTCCCCACAAATAATCGCAACTGTTAATTGACGCTTATTTGCTAAATCAAGTTGTTTACTAAGGTTTTTTTTAACACTTAAAAAAACTTCTGCATTAATATTGTTATCTCGTAATTGATCAACAATTTCATAATAATTTTTTAAATATTTTTGATCCATGACACAAATTAAAACTGGTTTTTGATTTCTAACTTTAATTTGGTCCAATTGCATCAAAGCAAACAACATTCTATCTACTCCAAAACTAATCCCCGTCCCAGGGATATCAAGACCTCTAAACCTTGAAATAAGTTTGGCGTACGATCCTCCGGAACAAATACTGCCTATCTCAATTTCCTTTCCTTTGTTATTAGTCACTTTCAAATTTAAATTTGTTTCGACTATAAATGAATCATAGTATGAGAGCCCTCTAATAATTGTAAAATTTGTTTTAACTTGACCTAAATTTGAACCATATCCAAGTACTTCAAATATATCCTCTAATTCTTTAATTCCTTCTTGAGATAACGGGTTTTTTAAGGTTTCTTTCAATTCTTTTAAATCTTTTATTTTTAGAAAATTTAATATTTGTACTGCTTGTTCATCACTTAAATCAGCACCTTTAGTCACGGCTCCACTTTGATCTTTTCTTTCTTTTTTTAGTAAATCTTCAACTCCTTTTAAGCCAAATCCAGGTTTATAGAGTTTATCTATAGCTCGAATGACTTTAGTTTGTTTTTCTTCAGAAATTTTTAATTCATTAATTAGTCCTTGAACTATTTTTCTGTTACTTACATTGATGGTAAATTGATCTTTGTTTAATCCGCAATCTGATAATGTGCTCGATATTAAATTACAAAGTTCTGCATTTGCTTGGGCAGGATTAACATTTCCAACAATATCAAAATCTGCTTGCATAAATTCTCTATATCGACCGTTTCCAGCTTTTTCGTTTCTAAATACATTTTGAATTTGATATCGCTTAAAGATTGATGGAAGTTCTTGGTTATTTTGAGCATAAAATCTTGCAAGCGGGCTTGAAAGATCATAACGAAGAGTTATGTTTTTGTCTCCATCTTCAAATGAGAATACATCAGACATAGGATTAGCTTCATCTTCTGCCAAAAAAGATCCAATATTTTCTGCGATTTCAAACGACGGAGTTTCAAGAGCTTCTGCTCCAAATTTTATAAAATTATTCTCAATAACTTTTAAAAGCTTTTTTTTAAGAAGAACTTTTTTTCCCCAACGATCTTCAAATCCTGATGGTAATCCAGGAACTAATTTATTTTCTTTATTCATTTTTTTTGGTACCCGGGCTGAGAATCGAACTCAAACTTAAAGTTCCACAAACTTTCGTGCTAACCGTTACACCACCCAGGCATATCCTGTTTATTTTATCTTATTTTATTTGGATTTAAAATTATATTATAAAAATATCGCTAGCTTTAGCCAGCGTGGAAATATCTGTGTGTATCTATACAGATTGCTCTATAAATTGATCTTTGAGAACTGTTATTAATTTTTTTACTTGTAATTTTATTTATCATCGTCAGTCTTTTAGTCAAAAAAGCAACTTAATCAAGCATTAATTAAAAAGGGGGCCAATCTATATTTCATAGATTAAACGCCCTATTAAAAATTTAAATTATTAGTCTATTTTTTTAAGATTTACTGCAGAAGGCCCTTTTGGACCATCTTCAAGTGTAAACTCAAGTTTATCACCCTC
>CABYTL010000017.1 GCA_902521805.1 uncultured Pelagibacteraceae bacterium | reverse complement strand
TACACATTCTATACTACAAAGATGTTTTCCATTTTTAATTTCAACATAAGTAGAATTAACAAGGTCTTTTACTAATTCTTTAGACATTGCTGGAGTTGAGCCAATATCATCAGAACCAGTCATTACCAAAGTTTTTCTGTCTATTTTTTTAATAGCTTCTAAATTATCAGAATGATTAGCAAATAATTTATAAGCTTTGAGAAAGTTTTTATGATCATTTGGTTCTTTATCTAAAATTTTCATAAACAAATCGTAAGTTTTCGGATTATCCTCGAGGTATTTATCACTAAACCATCTTTTCAAAGCTTGCTTAGACATTGGTTTATTTAATTTTGCCTGATTATATCTATCTAACACAAGTGATCTCTCTTCATCTGTTCTTTTATAAGTAGTGCCAATTACTATAAGTTTTTTTACTTTTTTTTGAAAATGAGATGAAAAATCCAATGCAATCAAAGACCCTAAAGAAAAACCTATAAGATTTATTTTCTCAATTCCCAAATGATCTAAAATATTTAAAAGCTGATTAGAAAAATCTCTAAGACTAAGTTTGTCTTTATCACACGGTGTTTTTCCGTGTCCTAATAAATCATAAGTTAGAGTTGAATATTCATTCAAGTAATCAACTTGATAATCCCACATTTGATGATCAAGACCTACTCCATGGATAAATACAATAGGTATAGAATCTTTTTTATTAAAAGAATAATAATTTTGATTTGGATCAAAATTTTGGGACATTAGATTATTTGGGATCTATTCCCATTTCTTTCATATCTTGGTAACGATCTCCAGTTCTAGCATGAGCTCTTCCACTTGATGCTCCACCAATTGCAATTACAATTTCATCATCAAATGGTGCATCATGAATAGTAAATTCATGAGTTAAATAATAGGGCCTTAAACCAGAGTCTGTTTTGTGCATCATAGGAATAGATATCTTAGATCCTGCAGGCCCTCTTGTATTTGTAAAACTTAAATACGAAGTACCACCAACAGCATCTCTAAATTTATTTCCAAATCTTAAAGTATGGATGAAAGCTGAGGCGTGTTCTATTTCGCCATTCAATCCTACTGTTCCTGCTTTACCATACGCTAAAATTTTTTCTGGTGATCCAATTTCTTTTATTAATTCTGGAACTAAAATATCGCCAAGTTTTGGAGCTAAATCTAAAATGATTGGTTTTAAGTCTTCTACAAAACCTTTACCCTCCCAAGGATTTTTGAACACAGCAGCTACTGAAACTAATAAAACAGGTTCTTTAGCTAACTTTCCACCTTCAATGAAAGTCTTGTCTACAAATTTTGTAAACTTTCTAAGTTCTAAATTCATTAACTTGCTTTTTCTATATCAGAAGAATTTAAATTTATTTTTGGAATTACTTCATCATTAAATAATTTGATACTTTTCATGCATGCTTTATGATCTATTCCAGGGAAGTTAGACCAAACTTGAAGATTCTGTAAATTTAACTCAGATTTTAATTCATTAATCTTATTAACAACATATTCAGGGGTACCAAATAATAAATTTCTTTTATGAAGAAAATCATAATTTAGTAAGTCTAATTTATGCTTTGTCTCAGGTAGTTCTTCGCCAGGGTCCATATGATTTCCTAAGCCTCTCCAATGACAAACCCATTTCATATAATTAATGATGTGTTCACCAGCAATTTTTTCTGCTTCTTCCATAGTTTCAGCAACAAACATATCTCTTACTAAAGATATACCTTCTCCCAATGGAACGTCTCTATTTTCAGCCTTTGATTTTGCATCTCTATATATCTCAAATCTTTTCTTCAAAGCTTTAACAGTTGGTATCCACATAATTGTATTTAAACCATTCTGTGCAGCCCATTCAATTGATCTTGCACCATCAACAACTTGCCAAATAGGAGGATGTGGTGATTGTTTTGGTTTTGGAACGATACTTATTTTTTTTATTTCATTTGTTTTTGTATCCAAAAACTTTTCACTTGGAGGACTCATATCATGTTGCCAAACAAAGTTTGGTGATGGATAAGTATAAAATTCACCTTTATGACTAAAAAACTCTTCAGTCCAAGCTTTTTTCATGATTGATAAAGACTCTTCAAATAGTCTGAAATTTTTAGCTTGGTCTTTAAGATCAGCCTCTTTATTCATATTTATTGCTTCTCTGCCATAAATCCCTCGGCCAATGCCTACATCAACTCTGCCACCTGATAATTGATCTAGTAAAGCTATGTCTTCTGCTAATCTTATTGGATTATGAAATGTAATGACATTGCATGCTTGTCCAATTCTTATTTGTTTAGTTCTAGCTGCTGCATCAACACCCATCATTAAAGGGTTAGTGCAAGACTCCATTCCTTCATGATTAAAATGATGTTCAGTATACCAAATTGAATCCCAATTATTTTCATCGCAAAATGTTGTGATCTCTTTAGTTTCATCAAGTAGTTGATTATATGGCTTGTGATTCCAGTTCGTGGTGTTGCAAAAATATCCAAATTTCATTCGAACCTCCTTAAATTATTAAATCTAAGACGATCGATCCCACTTTCGTATTTTGTAAATATCGACGAGTTATGTATCGCTTAACTAAGACTCTAATTTAACTAGACTATTTAATCAATATATATTTAATCAGCAATTAAATGAAACTAACTAAAATAGAACCAAAATTTATTAAAAAAAATAATCCAAGAATAGGTTTAATAACTCTAGCAAGTGATTTTAGGATTGAAAAAGATTTTAACAATATAATCTTTGGAAAGAATATAGATTTATATTGCAATAGAATAAATTGCTATAATCCACTTACAAATGAAACATTAAAAAAGATGGCAAGCGATATTCCAGAAGTTGCTAAAAATATCTTACCAGATCAGAAATTAGATTGTGTGGCATATGGATGTACATCAGGTACTATCGCGGTAGGTTACCAATCAATTTTTGAAAAAATTAATATATCTAAACCTAATACAAAAGTTACAACTCCGATCACGTCTGCAATCAATGCTCTTAAAATACTTAAGATAAACAAGATTTCTATATTTACACCTTATACTGATGAGATTAATCAATCAGTGATTAATTTTTTTAAAAAAGAAAAAATAGAAATTTCTGAATTGTCTTATTTTGATATAGCCTCTGATTTAGATATAGGTAAAGTTGATCCACAATATTTATTCGATGTTTTGAGTAAACAAGATCTTACAAAAAGTGATGTATTGTTCGTGTCGTGTACAGCTCTACCAGTATTGTCAATTATCGATGATTTAGAAAAGAAAATTGGAAAAATAGTTTTATCAAGTAATCAGACATTAATATGGGATACTCTAAAACAGATAAATTACGATAACAAAGTTGAGGGTTATGGAAATTTATTTAAGAGTTAGTTATGCTGTTTAGTAAAGAAGAATATAAACAAAGACTTTCTAAAGTTAAAAAGATGATGAAAGAAAAAGACATAGAACTTTTAATTTCCCACGATACAAACAACATGAATTATCTGACCGGTTATGATGCTTGGTCTTTTTACTATGCTCAATGTGTGTTAGTTCACGCAAATGCTGATGAGCCAATTTGTTTTGTCAGAGAACAAGATGCTGGGGGCGCTTATATAAAAACTTATCTAAAAAAAGAAAATATTATTGTTTATGATGAGCATTATATTCATACATGGCCCAAACATCCTTACGATTATTTAGTAAAAATAATCAAAAATAAAAAATGGGATAAATTATCAATTGGATTAGAAATGGATGCTCATTATTTTACAGCATTTTGTTATGAAAAAATTAAACAAGGATTACCAAATGCAAAAATAAAAGACTCTGAAAGACTGGTTAATTGGACAAGATTAGTTAAATCTGATGCAGAAATAGGTTACATGAAATCTGCTGCAAAAATCTCAGAAGTTGGAATGAAAAAAGCTTTCGATGTTATAAAACCAGGAGTTAGACAATGCGATGCTGTTGGTGAAATACAAAAAGCACTTTTTTATGGAACTTTAGAATACGGTGGTGAATACTCAAGTATAGCTACACTTTTACCTACTGGTGAAGGAACTTCAGCTTCACATTTGACTGCAACGCAAGATAAATTTGTTGAGGGTGAGGCAACAATTATTGAGTTGTCAGGTGTTTATAAAAGATATCATGCACCGATGGCCCGAACAGTTTTGTTAGGAAAGCCAGATCAATTAAAAATCGATACAATGAAAAAAACAATAGAAGCTCTCCAAGCAGGTATAGACGCAACAAAACCAGGAAATAGAGTTGACGATGTTGCACAAGCTTTTTGGAAAATTTTGGACAAATATGGGATAGAAAAAAAGTCTAGAACAGGTTATTCAATTGGAATTGGTTACCCTCCAGACTGGGGAGAACATACTCTTAATATATACAAGGGAGACATGACACTTTTAGAACCTAATATTTGTTTTCATATGATTGCTGTAATGCAGTTTGGAAATTGGGGAGTAGAGGCATCTGAAGCAATAAGAGTTACTGATAAAGGTGCTGAACTATTTTGTAATTTTCCAAAAGAACTTCACGTTAAAAGCTAATTATTAATGGTTGAAATTTATTCATACAAGTGTTTTAAAGTTATCTTAATTTATGGCAATAAATAAAGAATTCGTTAAATTTGATAAAGTAGATAAAAGTTATGATGGCAAAATATTAGTTGTTAAAGATTTACAATTAGATATTGCTGAAGGTGAATTTGTTACAATGTTAGGACCATCAGGATCAGGAAAAACAACCTGTTTGATGATGCTGGCAGGATTTGAAACACCTACACATGGTGAAATCTATTTAGATGGTAAAGCCATTTCAAGTATCCCACCACATAAAAGAGGAATTGGAATGGTATTTCAAAATTATGCTTTATTTCCTCACATGACAGTTTATGAAAATTTGGCTTTTCCTTTAAGAGTAAGAAAAATTCCAAAAGATGAAGCAGATAAAAAGATTGATAAAGCTTTGTCTATGGTATCACTTCAAGGATTTGCACAAAGAATGCCCGGACAATTATCTGGAGGACAACAACAAAGAGTTGCAGTTGCTAGATCATTAGTATTTGATCCTCAACTAGTTTTAATGGATGAACCTTTAGGTGCCTTAGATAAAAATTTAAGAGAAAGTATGCAATATGAAATTAAACATATACATGAAAGTATCGGTGTGACAGTTGTATATGTAACTCACGATCAAAGTGAGGCTTTGACAATGTCTAATCGTATTGCTGTATTTAATGACGGTAAAGTTCAACAGCTTTCTAGTCCAGATGATTTATATGAAAAACCTGTTAACTCATTTGTTGCAGAATTTATAGGAGAAAATAACACCTTTGCAGGTGAAGTGTCAGAAATTTCCGAGGGGAAGTGTAAAGTCAAATTATCAAATGCAGAAATTTTAGCAAAACCAATAGTTGTAAAAAATAAAGGAGAGAGAACAACAGTTTCTTTAAGACCAGAAAGAGCTTTGATCAATCCAAGTGATAAGATGGACAATATTTATAAAGGAAAAATTGAAGAAATTATTTATCATGGTGACCACACAAGAGTAAGAATAAATCTTTTAGATAACCCTGAATTTATTTTAAAAGTTCCGAATAGTTCTCCAAACTTAGACCTTAAACTAGGAAACGAAATTGATATTGGGTGGAACAGTGATGATGCTAGAGCATTAGACCCAAAATAAACACCATTTACATCCTTTATGACTAACAAAAAGGGCTGTTGACTCTCATTATCGATCTTGTTGTAATCAGTTTTTATAAAAAACGTTTAAACGGAGGAAAAATGAAAACAATTAGTAAATTATTACTAGCCATTTCTTTTGCTATCTCTGTAACTACTTCAGCATTTGCAGTAACTGCAGTGTCTTGGGGTGGAGCCTATACAGAGTCTCAAAAGTTAGGTTATGGTGATCCTACTGGTAAAGCCCTTGGTATAACTATCAACTGGGTTGATTATTCAGGTGGATTATCTGAGATTAAAGCACAAAAAGAAGCTGGCGCAATTACGTGGGATATAATCGATGTATTTGCAATGGATACCATTACAGGATGTGACGAAGGATTATTTGTTGAATTTGATTTTGACAAAGACTTTCCACCTGCTCCAGACGGGACTCCAGCAAGTAAAGATTTCTTTACTGCAATGCCAAGTAAATGTGCTGTAGGAAATATCTTGTATTCTTGGAACTATGCTTATAACACTGAAAATGTTAAAGGTAATCCAAAGACTATCAAGGATTTCTTTAACACAAAAAAATTTCCTGGAAAAAGAGCTATTTACACAAGCGCTTTAACTAATTTAGAGATGGCGTTAGCTGCAGATGGTATTAAGCCAGGTAAAGGCGGAGCGAAAATCTACGAAGCTTTAGAAACAGAAAAAGGCGTTGAAAGAGCAATGAACAAGATCAAGAAACTTTGCACAGACCCTAAAGGTGGATGTGTATTTTGGTCAGCAGGTGCTCAACCACCAGAACTTTTAGTATCTGGAGAAGTTGTTATGGCAACTGGTTGGAATGGTAGATTTTTTAATGCTATAGTTGGAGAAGGCGCACCATTAAAACAAGTATGGGATGGACAAGGTCTTGACTACGAGTACTTCGTACAAGTTAAGGGTGGACCAAACGATGCTAATGGTATGGCTAAAAAAGCTTTAGCTATGATGACTAGTACAGAAATGTTAGCTGGAAGTGCAAAATATATTGCATACGCTCCTTGGAGAAAATCTTCAATTAAGATTATGGAAAAAGGAGAGCCTTGGTATAAAGATGGTAAAACTAATATGGTACCAAATATGCCAACTGCACCAGCAAACACTAAAAACTACTTCTTAGTAGATCCACTTTACTGGGCTGATAATGGTACAGAGCTTGGTGAAAAATGGGAAGCTATGAAAGCTGGTCTATAATTTAAGTTTTATTAAACTTAATTATATATTATAATTTAAGGGCGGTTATTTGATAACCGCCCTTTTTTATATATGAACTCAGAAACAAAACTAATTCTAACCACTGATGGAATTCCTTTAGAAATAAGTCTGAAGAAAGCAGAAAGAAGAAATAAAATCAAAGCTTTCTTACTAGTAGCACCTTTATTATTATTTATAATTATTACATACGTGTTTCCTATCGGAAACATGCTTTTGAGAAGCGTTGACGATAAAATGGTTACTGAGATGCTTCCAAAAACATTTAAATCTATGGAAAAGTGGGATGGACAAGCGTTGCCTTCCGAAGAAGTTTTTGAATCATTTTACTTGGACTTTAGAAAATTAGTTGATGAAAAACGTGAAGGTAAATTATCAACTCAACTTAATTACACAAAAAATGGATTTAAAAGTATTATTAAAAAACTTAGAAGAAAGTCAAAATCTTTTGAAGAAGGGAATTATAAAGAGCAGATAATGGCAGTTCATAAAAGATGGGCTGATGTTGAATATTGGAAAGCAATTAAAAGAAGAGCTCCAGCTTACACAACTCAAAAGTACTTAAAGGGTATGGATATGTTCCAAAATGAGGAAGGTAAAATAGTTAGTGTAGGGGAAGACAGAAGAATACACAGGGTGCTTTGGTTAAGAACTCTTGAAATAGCTTTTTTTGTTACTCTGTTTTGTTTTTTAATGGCTTATCCAATAGCTCATTTGTTAGCAACTCTACCAATGAAATATAGTAACCTCTTAATGATCTGTGTCCTACTTCCTTTTTGGACATCATTACTTGTAAGAACGGCAAGTTGGATGATCTTGCTCCAACAACAAGGTGTAGTTAATGATTTCTTTGTTTGGACTGGGTTGGTATCAGACGATAATAGACCAGAGATGATGTATAACAAGACTGGAAGCTACGTAGCAATGACCCAAATCTTACTACCTTTTATGGTTTTACCACTTTACAGTGTAATGAAAACTATTTCACCAAGTTTGATGAGAGCAGGAAAATCATTAGGAGGTACGCCGTTTATAGCATTCTGGAAAGTTTACTTTCCATTAACAATACCTGGAATAGGTGCAGGTTGTTTATTGGTATTTATTTTAGCAATTGGTTATTACATAACTCCAGCACTAGTCGGTGGAGCATCAGGGACATTAATTAGTAATCAAATCGCTTTTCATATGAAGAGTACCCTTGATTGGAGCTTTGCCTCAGCAATGGGATTAATGTTGTTAAGTGGAGTTTTGGCAATTTACTGGATATACAACAAAATAGTAGGAATAGATAATATTAAGTTGGGATAATTCTTATGGCTTTACCAAAATATACAGAACCTCATTATAGAATTTGGCATTATATTTATTTGATAATTTGTGGAGCAGTTTTCTTTTTTTTAATTGCGCCGTTGTTTGTTATATTTCCATTATCATTTAATGCAGAAGAATTTTTAAGTTTCTCTGATGGAATGAAACGACTAGACCCTGATGCTTTCTCATTAAGATGGTATAAAGATATGGTTTATGGAACTAAAAACCCATGGGGTCTTGCAACAAAGAATAGTTTTATTATTGCAGTGTTTGCAACAATTGGTTCAGTTATTCTTGGAACAGTAGCGGCACTAGGTCTTAGTAGTAGGCATATGCCATATAAAGGATTTATAATGGCAGTTTTAATTTCTCCTATGATTGTTCCTTTAATTATTTCAGGTGTTGCAATATTTTTCTTTATGGCAAAAGCAGGTTTAGCAGCAACTCATTTAGGGATAATCCTTGCACATATAATATTGGGTACACCATTTGTTGTAATTACAGTTACAGCCACTTTATCTGGTTTTGACCATAGCGTCACAAGAGCTGCAGCAAGTTTAGGAAGTAATCCAGTAAATACATTTATGAAAATTACTTTACCATTAATTCTTCCAGGAGTGATATCTGGTGGATTATTTGCATTTGTAACGTCATTTGACGAAGTAGTAGTTGTGCTATTTTTAGCAGGACTAGAAAATACAACAATACCTATTCAGATGTGGACAGGATTAAGAGAACAATTAAGTCCAACTATTTTAGCTGTAGCGACTTGTTTAATTATCTTATCAACATTAATACTTGTAACTGCTGAGCTTTTAAGAAGAAGGTCTGAAAGACTCAGAGGTATTAATAGATAGAAAAACAACATCATGAAAATTAAGAAAGTAGTAGTAATTGGATCAGGTACAATGGGCAGCGGTATAGCTGCTCATTTGTGCAATGCTAATATCCCCGTCACACTTTTAGATTTAAAAACTGAGATAAGTCAAAATGCTAGAGAAAGAATCCATAAATCAAGGCCACCTTTATTAATTGATAAAACAAAAATTGATAATATTAAAGTGGGAAATATATCTGACGATTTTGGTGTAGTTAAAGATGCAGATTGGATTGTTGAGGCAGTGGTAGAAAGAATTGATATAAAGCATCAAATTTATGGCAAAATTTTTGAAAGCAGGAAAGATGGAGCAATAGTTTCATCAAACACTTCCTCAATCCCAATTAAAGTTTTATCTCAAAATTTAAATAAAGATCAAAAAAAAGATTTTTGCATTACTCATTTCTTTAATCCTGTTAGATACATGGGTCTTCTTGAAATTGTTAAGAATGAAGACAATGATTTAGATAAGATAAATCAATTAAAAGAATTTTGTGAAGTTGAGTTAGGTAAAGGAGCGATTGTTTGTAATGATACTCCAGGTTTTTTAGGAAATAGGGTAGGTGTGTATGCAATGCAAATTGCAATGACTGAAGCATTTAAGATGAAACTTTCTGTTGAGGAAGCAGATGCAATTTTTGGAAGACCAATGGGCATACCTAAAACAGGAGTTTTTGGATTATATGATTTGATTGGAATAGATCTAATGGCAGATGTTCTAAAAAGTTTTATTAAAGAACTTCCAAAATCTGATGAATTCCATGAAGTTGCTAAGGAAATTCCTTTAGTAAAAAAATTGATTGAAACTGGATATACGGGGAGAAAAGGCAAAGGCGGTTTCTACAGAATGAAGAAGACCGATAGTGGAAAAATTATGGAAGCTATTAATCTTGAAACTGGAGAGTATTCTTTAAGTCAAAAAATAGATATTAAGTCCGACAAAGTAGATTTAAAGGATTTAATTAATAGAAAAGATAAGTATGGAGACTATGCTTGGTCAGTACTATCCAAGATAATAAAATATGCTTCATCACTTGTTCCAGGAATTACCAAAGAATTTAATGACATTGACGAGGCAATGAGACTTGGATTTAACTGGGCAAAAGGACCTTTTGAGATGTTAGAGGAAATTGGTGTTAAAAATTTCTTCGATAAAGTTGATGAATATAAAGGTAATAACTTTTTAGAAAATTTGTCGAATTCTAAAGATGAAAATTTTTATGGTGAAAGGCAAAAATATACATCAATTGAAACTTTAGGTAAGATCAAGAAAACTGCCTCAAGTATTGATGGCAATAGCTCAGCTGCGATTTATAGATTTAATGATTTTAATATTGTAGAGTTTACGACTAAAGCTAATGCACTCGATTATGATTCAATGGATGCACTTAAAAAAGCAACTGATAAACCTTTAATAATAATTAATGAGAGCATGCAATTTTCTGCTGGCGTTAACCTGACGTATACGATGGAATTTGCTAGTAAAAGTGATTTTAAATCGATAGAAAAATTTATTAAATATTTTCAAGAAACTTGCAAACATCTTAAGTACTCTAAATACCCAGTTATATCTGCTCCATCAGGTTTAACTTTGGGAGGAGGTTTTGAAGTTTTAGTACAAAGTAATTTCGTAGCCTCACATACAAATATTGTAATCGGATTAGTAGAAACTATAGTTGGATTAATTCCAGCTGGTGGCGGATGTAAAGAAATGCTGGCTAGATGGTTAAACACTGACGAGGCTAAAAAGGATCCAAAATATGCACCTTTAAAAGTATTTGATATAATCGGCTATGGTAAAACAGCCACGTCTCCAGTTGAGGCAGAACCTTTAAAATACTTATTACCTGAAAATAAAAGAATTATGAATAGAAATAGTTTGCTTGAAGTATCGAAAAAAATTTTAAATGAAAACAAAGACTTTAAAGCACCAAATGAGCTTTCATTTAATTTACCTGGTAAAGCAGTTATTGATGATATGAACAAAATTTTAGAAAAACTTTATAATGATAAAGTTATATTGGATCATGGTTTGACTGTAGCAAAAGAATTGGCTCATGTATTAAGTGGCGGTGAAACTACCAAAGATAAAATTCTTACAGAGGATGATTTGTTTAAATTGGAACTTGATGCTTTTATGAGATTAATTGAAACTAAACAAACACAAGATAGAATTAAACATACTCTTGCTACTGGAAAACCCTTATTTAATTAAACAATCTAAGAGTATTAATAAAGTCAGGCCTCAAAACATATTCAGATTTATTTAAGTGTTTAATTTTTTCTAGAGCCTCTAAGCCAAATATTACTTTTCCAATGGGTGTGTATTCACCTTCATATAAAGGTTCATCCTGAAGAATTATAAAAAATTGACTATCTTCAGTATCATATTTTAAAGATCGAGCTAATCCTACGCTCCCTTTAGTGTAGTTAAAATCTTTATCAACTTCAGATTTGATTGTACCTAGACCAGATTTTCCAGTTCCAATTTTTCCATAATCAATGTTTCTTTTCTTTCCAAATTCTAAATCACCAGCTTGTACAAGTTTACCTTTTATGACTCTATGAAATGCTACATCATCATAGGCATTCAACTCGATTAATGCTTTAAATCTTTCTACTCCATTAGGAGATATATCTGGATATAATTCTATAATCACATTTCCACATTCTACGTTTAGAATTGCTATGTTATTTGGATTTTTAAAATTAATATTATTTGGGTCATAATTCTTAACAAATAAACATTTATTTTTAAGCAAAACAAAAGAAGTAATTGAAAATAAACCTAAAATTATAACAAATATAAATATTATTTTTTCAGATTTTGATGCTTTTATCTTTTCAATCATAAAATAAAATTTTCATCAATTTTTAGGAGCCCTTTTTGGATGAAATCTATCTTTTTTTTAAGAATAAGATCGACCGTTTCAGGTAAATTTCCATACATTAAATGAGAAAAAACCTCAGCCATATCCTCAGATGCAGTGGATCGCGAGTATTCAGTAATAAAACCAGCTGTTTTAGAATATGTATCTAATCCTATTTTTTTTGTACAGGTTGAACATTCTGCATAATTAAACTCTTTAGGATTAAAACTAGACCAAATCTGTTCATTGAATATTTCTTTGTAACTATCATTTATTATGTGGAACACTTCGTGATGTAAAATTCTTTCAAAATATTTATCATTAAACTTTATATCTACAATTAAAGTTTTCATTACATTATCAGGTATCCCAGCGGTGTTGATACCTGAGATTGATAAGTCTTCACACATAACAACGTATTTTAAATTTATTTTTTTTAAAAAGTTTTGAGAATACCTATTAAGATTTTTTTCAATAATCTTATATTTTTTATCTAGGTCTTGTTTTGATGATTTAAAGCAGTTGATATTATTATCAATACCTATTGTAAATGCTTGTTTAGCATTCAAATACCTTAATTTGTTTTCAGTTTTAAGATTATAAATCTCCAAGTTTGGAATTTTTATTAATTCGTAAATTGTATCCGCTTGGGTTGGAGAAATTAAAAATAAATACAATAAAATGAGCTTTAATAATTTCATAATTAGTATTATTGAAGATATTCCAATTTGTTAGAATGTGATAGAGTTTTTGTGATGAAAAAAAAAAGAAGCAAAGAACCCATTCAACCAGTAAGTGGTACAAAGGTTCCAAGATTTGCTGGCCCATCAACTTTTGCTAGACTACCAGAGTTGAGAGACGTTGAGTACTGTGATGTTGCAATTGTGGGGATACCATTCGATGCAGGCACAAGTTACAGACCTGGAGCAAGATTTGGACCTCAAAGTATCAGACAAGCTTCAAGACATTTAAGAACAAATTATCATCCAAATTATGATGTTGAGCCCTTTAAAGTTCAACAAGTTGCTGATGCAGGTGATATTACTTGCAATCCATTCAATATAGATGAAGCAATTAAGCAAATTGAGGAGGGAGCCTTAGATCTTCTTAAAAAAACTGGTGGTATAATTAGTTTAGGCGGAGATCATACAATTGCGTTTCCTTTATTAAAAGCAGTAAATAAAATTAATAATGGTCCTGTTGCTTTAGTTCATTTCGATGCTCATCTTGATACTTGGGACACTTATTTTGGTGCGCCTTATACACATGGAACACCTTTTAGAAGAGCACGTGAAGAAAATTTATTCATGGATGATTCTTCAATGCATGTTGGTATTAGAGGTCCATTGTATAGTAGAGAAGATCTTAAAAATGATGAAAGTTTTGGATTTAAGATAATTCATTGTGATGAATTTCAAACTGAAGGCACTGATAAAATTGCTGAAAGAATAAAAAAAAGAGTAGGAGATAATCCATTATATTTATCAATTGATATTGATGTTTTAGATCCTGCTTTTGCACCTGGCACTGGTACACCAGAAATAGCTGGCATGACCAGTAGAGAAATGGTTAACGTTATAAGAGGTTTATCAGGTATGAATTTAATCTCCGCTGATGTTGTTGAGGTATCACCTGCTTATGATCATGCTGAGGTAACATCACTTGCGGCTGCTACTATAGTTTATGAGTTAACAAATCTGTTTGCAAAAAAGTAAAGAAAGGTTAGGAATCTCCAATGGAAAATAAAAAAAATTTTTATATTAATGGCAAATGGGTAACACCAAAAAGTAAAGAAGAAATCAAAGTAATTAATCCTGCAACTGAAGAAAATTGTGCAGTTATAACGTTGGGTAATAAAGATGATGTGAATGATGCCGTAAATGCTGCTAAAAAAGCTTACAGTTCTTGGGCGTTTTCATCAAAAGATGAAAGAATAAGATTATTAGAAAAACTTTACGAAAATTATAAGAAAAGATGGGCAGATATTGCAAGTGCAATTACAAATGAAATGGGAGCACCAAAAGATTTTGCAACAAAACTCCAAGCTGGTACAGGTGCTGCTCATTTAAAATCATTTATAAGATATTTGAAAAATTTTGAATTTGAAAAACCATTAGGAGAACATGCGCCTAATCAAAGACTTATTTATGAACCTAAAGGTGTATGTGCATTAATTACTCCATGGAATTGGCCAATGAACCAGGTTTGTCTAAAAGTAATGCCCGCAATAGCTTCTGGCTGCACTATGGTTTTGAAACCATCTGAACTAGCTCCTTTGTCATCGATGATACTAGCTGAGCTTATTGATGAGTCTAAAATTCCAGCAGGTGTTTTTAATTTAGTTAATGGTGATGGAGCAAAAACTGGAAATGCATTAACAAGTCATCCTGACGTAAATATGATTTCATTCACTGGGTCAACTAGAGCAGGAGCATTAATTTCTCAAAATGCTGCAAAAGATTTTAAAAGAGTCAGTTTAGAACTTGGCGGTAAAGGTGCAAATATAATATTTAAAGATGCTGATCCAGATGCAATAGAAAGAGGTGCTTTAAGATGTTTTAGAAATTCAGGTCAGTCTTGTAATGCACCCACAAGAATGCTAGTTGAAAAATCAATGTATAATGATGCTATTGAAAGATTAAAGAAGTACACAGAAAATTTTGAGGTCGG
>CABYTL010000016.1 GCA_902521805.1 uncultured Pelagibacteraceae bacterium | reverse complement strand
AAAGTTGTACTTTTTTACATTGTCTTCCAAGAGGCTCAGAGGTTGATGATGAAGTATTCAAAAGTAGTAAATCTGAGGTTTGGCTCCAGGCTCTTAATAGAGTACACGTTCAAAAAAGTATATTGCTTTATTGTTTTAATAAATTAAGGTAATGGAAGAGGGTTATCTGAGTTTTGATTCAGATATTTTATAACAGAGGCCCTATCTTTTTCTTTTCTTAATCCTGCGAACGACATCTTTGTTCCTTTAATCCATTTCGCCGGTTTAATTAAATAACCATTTAATTCTTCAAAAGTCCATTCCTTACCATACTCAGAAAAAGCTTTAGAATATTTATAATCACTTATCGCTCCTATCTTTCTGCCTACTACATTATATAATGCTGGACCAATATTATTTTTTCCACCTTTATTAATTGAGTGACAAGCTGCACATTTTTTAAATACTTTTTCGCCCGAAGCAACGTCTCCAAGTTCCATCATAGCTGCTATATCTATTTTCTCCTCATTAGCCATTGTAGCGTCAATTCCACTTGAGACAACTGCTTGCTCCACTTCAACAATATAACCTGGTGTTTTGGGTTCTTCCACGTAAAATATTAAATCAGAGATTTTTCCAATACCAATAATTAGAAGTGCAACCATTAAAACAGCAGCTATAATTTTGTTTATTTCAAAAGAGTCCATATTAGATATGTTTATAAAAGAACCTATAGCATTAATATTTTTAAATTGCTTATATTTTGCTGTACAATTTTGCCTCTATTTATAATCTAAATAAATATAAATAATCTATGAAAACTCTTGTAATTATACCCTCTAGAATGTCTGCAACTAGACTACCGGGCAAACCATTACTAAAAATTAACGGGCTCTCTATAATTTCACATGTTTTAAAAAGAGCAACAGATGCGAACATAGGGGATGTTGTGGTTGCAGCCGAAGATCAAGAGATTATAGATGAAGTAAAGAGCCAAGGTGGTCATGCTATTCTTACCTCAAAAAACCATAAAACTGGAACTGACAGGATTTATGAAGCATATAAATTATTAAATAAAAATGACATTGATTTCATTATGAATGTTCAGGGGGGATGAGCCTGATATAAATATTAAAGATATAATAATTTTGGATAGAATGATGAAATCAAATAAATCTAAAATTGGAACTTTAGCTGCAAAAATCTTGAGTCAAGAGACTTACAAAAATGAAAATATTGTAAAAGTTAAAATTGAAGAGTGCTTTGAGAAAAACTCTTTTCCGTATGCTAAGAATTTCATGAGAAAAACCAAAGACCAAAAAAACGTTTTTCATCATATTGGAATTTATTCTTACGAGGTAGAAACTCTTAAAAAATTTATTTCATTTCACCGGTCAAAAAATGAGATAGAAAACAAACTAGAACAATTAAGAGCTATTGATAATAATATTAATATCAACGTAGTGCTTGGAAGTAAATCTCCAATAGGTGTAGATACTAAGGAAGATTACCTAGCTATAAAAAAAAAAATGAAATATAAATAATTATGAGCAAAATATATTTTCAGGGTACATATGGTGCATACTCTCACCTTGCAGCTCTTTCTTTAGATTCAAAAGCATCGATCTACCCATGTAAAACATTCGATGAATGTTTTTTTAAAAGCTTCGAATGAGAAAAATACAAAAATTATAATACCAGAGTCTAACAGAATTACAGGCAATATCGGAATTGAATACCTTATTTTTAAATACCGACTAAATATTTATTCTGAGTATTTCCAGAAAATTGAACATAATTTATTAGGGTTACCAGGCACCAAAATTTCTGATTTAGAAAATGTATATTCTCATGCTCAAGCATTATCTCAATGTTCTAAGTTTATTAAAAAAAAACAATCTTAACGAACATGTTAGAGCAGATACAGCAGGATCTGCAAAAATGATATCAATAAATAAATAAAAAAAGGAATGATTCAGCTATAGCCTCAAGCTTAAGTGCTGAAACCTACGGTTTAGAAATAATAGAAAAAAATATTGAAAACGAGAAAGGAAATCTAACTAGATTTCTAGTCATGGGAAAAGATATTATACAACCTGAATTGGATAAAAAAAAAATATATTACTTCTTTTTTATTTAAGTTAAAAAGTAAGCCAGCCGCCCTTTATCAATCATTAGGTGGTTTTGCAATTAATGGGATTAATTTAACAAAATTACAAAGTTATCCAGAAAAAAAACTCTTTTGACTCATTCTTTTTTTTATGTGATCTGGATGGCCACATAGAGGATCCAAAAGTACAAAAATCATTAGAAGAGCTAGGACTTCATTGCCAAGATTTTCATGTCCTGGGCGTTTTTGAGGCCGATCCTCTTAGAGAAAAAAAATTATAATCTTTTCTTGTAGATCAGAAAACAATACTGCTATAATACTTCTGGAGGCTAGAGGTGGATGCTGCTTGAACCCGATCAGATCTTAACGGAAGCAGTCGTAAAGACAGTAATTCAGGTTCTAGTCTCCTAACGTAAAAAAATGACTAAAGATTCGAAAGTTTTAGCCTTAAAATACAGACCTCAAACATTTGAGGATCTTATCGGTCAAGACGTGGTCTCTGAGACTATTTTAAACTCTATCAAAGCAAACAAACTGCCTAATGCATATTTATTCACTGGAATAAGAGGTGTAGGAAAAACTACAATTGCAAGAATAGTTGCTAAATCTCTCAATTGTTCAAAAGTGACGGAAAATAAATGTAAGGAGAAATGTAGTAACTGTGATGCCATTACCAATTCAAATCATATTGATGTTTTAGAAATGGATGCCGCAAGTAAAACCGGAGTAGATGATGTAAGAGAATTGATAGAATTTTCAAGATATGGACCAACATCGTCAAAATATAAAATTTTTATAATCGACGAAGTCCATATGCTGAGTAAGCAAGCTTTTAATGCTTTGTTAAAAACACTTGAGGAACCTCCTGCTTATCTAAAATTTATTTTTGCAACAACAGAAATTAAAAAGATACCAATTACAGTAGTATCAAGATGTCAAAGATTTGATCTTTCAAGAGTAAAATCAAAAGAGCTATTTGAATTTATAAAAAAGATTAAACAAAAAGAAGGAGGAAAAGTAACTGATGAGGTTTTAAAATTAATTGTAAAAATTTCAGAGGGATCAGTGAGAGATGCACTTTCCCTATTAGATAGAGCTTTGTTAAGCATTACAGATAATAAGGAATTAAATATTAAAGATGCCCAAAAAATATTTGGTTACTTTGATAAATCACAATTAATTGATCTTTTTAATTTAATTCTTAAAGGAGATGAGAACAAAGTAGTAGAAAGTTATAGAAAAATTTACGATCAAGGTATTGAGCCAAAAATTTTTATGAATGATTTCTTAGAAATCTTATATTATTTTAAAAATATTAATTCTATTTCAGTTGAAAGCACTAATTTTTCACTCAATGATGATGAATTTAAAAGAATTAAAGAAATATCAACTAATGTAGATAGTGAAGTGATGATTTTATTTTGGCAATTCACAATCAAATCTTTGGGAGAGTTAGATATTGTTTCTAATCAACATCTATCAATCGAAATGTTTTTAATAAGATTAATTTATCTTCATAGTTTTAAACCACAAAATGAAAATAAAGATGATAAAAAAAATATTAATAATCAAGAAACTAGTAGTAAAGAGGAAATTTCTTCTAAAATAATGAATAAGGAAACAATTAATCAAATTAAGACTGTTTCTCAAGAAAAGAAAGTTAAGCTTCAAACTCAATTAGATACAAAAGTTATAAGTGAAATTAAAATAGAGTCTTTCACAGAATTATTGGCAATGTGTTTGGAAAAAAAAGAAATTAAACTTAAGTATGAATTAGAAAAAAATGTCAATGTAGTGAAATTCGAAAACGGTAGAATAGAAATTTCTTTTAATGATAATTTAGATAAAGATTTTGTAAAAGAACTATCTGTAAAATTACTAGAATGGACTAACCAAAGGTGGATTATAAGTTTTAGTAAACAACAAGGTGAAATGTCAATAAAAGAAAAAAAAGTAAGTATGCAGAAGGAGACAATTGCAAATGCAAAAAAATCTGATTTGTATAAAACCATGTTAGATTATTTTTCAGACGCAGAATTGTTTGATGTTAAACAATTAAAAAGAGATGATGAATAATGACTGATTTTACAAAGATACTTGATAAAGCAAAAGAACTAGAAATTAAAATGAAGGAGAGCCAAGAGAAAATTAAAAATATTAGAGTAGAGGGTGTCTCGGGTTCTAGTTCAGTCAAAGTTATTCTAGACGGAGAAGGAGAAATGCAAAAAATTGAAATATCCGATGAAATTTTGAAAGAGGAAAAATCTATTGTTGAAGATTTAATAGTTGCAGCTCATAACAATGCAAAAACGCAATTAAAGGCCAAAACTACCGAGGAGATTTCTAAGGCCACAGGTGGCTTAGGTATACCTGGTTTTAAGTGGCCTCTGTAATTGATGCAAAATATATCTGAAATTGAAAATTTAATAAAATTAATTTCAAAACTTCCAGGTCTAGGACCAAAATCTGCAAAAAGAATAGTTTTAAAATTGATTAATAATAGGGACGAAATAATTAAACCAATGGCCAATACTTTGGCTCAAGTTTATAAAAATGTTACTCGATGTAATTCATGTGGTTCATTAAAATCGAATAACGAAGGTTGTTTCAATTGTGAAAATATTAAAGAAAAATTTGATAAAATATGCGTTGTTGAGGATATAGCTGATCAATGGTCTATTGAAAATTCAAATATTTATAAAGGATATTTTCATATACTTGGAGGAACCATTTCATCTGCAGGTCACAAAAAAGAGGATCTTTTAATTAATTCATTAGTTGAGAGAGTTAATAAAGATAAAATTGAAGAGGTTATTTTAGCTACCAGTGCTACAGTTGAGGGTCAAACTACTGCTTACTATATTCAAGATAGTTTGAAAAAAACAAAAGTGAAAATAACTAAATTAGCTCAAGGATTACCAGTTGGAGGAGAAATAGAAAGTTTAGATGATGGAACTTTATATTCTGCTTTTAAAAATCGATCTGATTTAAAATCTAATTCTGAGTAGATTTTTTTTTAACTCTATTCAAATGTAATAATGGTTCAGTGTATCCAGATGGTTGCTCTTTACCTTTAAAAATCAAATCACATGCAGTTTGAAACGAGACCGATTTGTCAAAATTTTCACTCATTTTTTTATATTCTTTGTCTTTTTCATTTTGATCATCAACGATCTTTGCCATTTCTTTCATAATTTCTAAGACTTGAATTTTTGTTGTTACTCTATGATGTAACCAGTTAGCTATATGTTGAGATGAAATTCTCAAGGTCGCTCTATCTTCCATTAAACCAACATTATTTATATCAGGAACTTTTGAACAACCGACACCCTGGTCTATCCACCTTACAACATAACCTAATAATGTTTGAGCAGAATTGGAAATTTCTTTATTAATTTCGTCAATAGACCAATTCGGTCTATCTGCAATTGGTATTGTTAATAAATCATCTATTTTTGCAGGCTCTCGGGATAGAATTTCTTTTTGTTTTTCAAAAATGTCAATTTGATGATAATGTAGAGCATGTAATGCTGCAGCAGTTGGAGAGGGTACCCAGGCGCAATTTGCACCTGCATTTAAATGAACTATTTTTTGTTCTAACATATCTTTCATTTTATCTGGCATTGCCCACATTCCTTTTCCTATTTGTGCTTTTCCAGAAAACCCACATCTTAGTCCAATATCTACATTATTATTTTCATATGCCCCTATCCATTTAGATGTTTTCATTTCACCTTTCTTAATCATTGGTCCTGCCTCCATAGAGGTGTGCATTTCATCACCAGTTCGGTCTAAAAATCCTGTATTGATAAAGAAAACCCTATTTTTTAAGGACCTAATGCATTCTTTTAAATTTGCTGAAGTTCTTCTTTCCTCATCCATTATACCAATTTTACAGGTGTTTTTTTCTAAACCCAGAACTTCTTCAACTTTGTTAAAAATTAAATCAGTAAAAGCCGTTTCATCTGGACCATGCATTTTTGGTTTCACGATATATATTGAACCAGTTTTTGAATTACCTTTTCTTTTTAAATCATGCAGCGCTGCTGCAGAAGTAATAAATGCATCCATGATTCCCTCAGGAATTTCTGATCCGTCTTTCAAAAAAATTGCAGAGTTAGTCATTAGATGCCCAACATTTCTTATTAAAAGAAGACTCCTACCATGAAGCTTTAAATTTTCGCCATTTTTTGAAATATATTTTCTGTCAGGATTAAGTTTTCTTTCAAAGGTTTTTCCTTCCTTTTCGAATTGACTAATTAAATTTCCTTTCATCAATCCTAGCCAGTTTTTGTAGCATAGTACTTTATCCTCAGCATCGACTGCAGCAACACTATCTTCGTTATCACATATAGTTGAAACTGCCGATTCTAAAATTATATCACTTATGCCAGCATGATCTTGTTGAGCACTAAAAGCTCTTGGGTTTCTTAGTAACTCTACATGTAGATTATTATTTTTTAATATAATTGCAGAAGGATTATCTTCATCACCTCTATAACCAATAAATTTATCTTTATTTGTTAAAGTTGTAACTTCAATACCTTTTAAAACCTTTAAATCTCCATTTTGAATTGCCAATCCAGTTATCTTTTTCCAACTAAATTCATTTAAGCTAAAGTGTTTATCTAAAAATTCTCTACCATATTTTATTACAAATTCTCCTCTCTCCGGATCATACCTTTGAGAAGTGCTATCCTCTGATTCCTCAATTGCATCAGTACCATACAAACTATCATACAAACTCATCCACCTAGCGTTTGCCGCATTCAATGCATACCTCGCATTCATTATAGGTACAACTAATTGTGGACCGGCAATTTTTGCTATTTCTTCATCAATATTACTTGTCTCTATTTTAAAATCTGGACCAATTTTTTTTAAATAATCAATTTCAATTAAAAATTCTTTATATTTAACTAGATCAATATCATTACTTTTATTACTGATATGCCAATTATCAATTTTTTTTTGTAAGTCACTTCTAGTTTTCAATAATTCTTTATTTTTAGGAGCTAATTCATGTACGACTTGATCAAACCCTTTCCAAAAATCATCAGGTGAGATATTGGTATTATTTAACAAATCGTTATTAACAAAGTTCAGAAGTTTGTTTGAAATTTTTAAATTATTAACTTTAGTATACATTTTTTGCATATCACCATTTATACCCCATCTGTATTTTGGCCTGAGAGTTTTGCTCCTTCGGCGGAAATAATTCACTTTCCAGAGTGTTATGCTTTGTCGGTCCGTTTTACCTGAGAGTTTCCGGGGTGGTTGCTCCTTCGGTGCTAACTTATAGTCTCTCCCGACAAGTGAAATTTACTAATTAATACCTAGTTGTCAAACATTAATAATGATCATTAACATTTTATTGCTTTTTTATAATATAGTTAATATTAAAATAGTAATGAAAAATTACCTCAACTTTGAAAATGATATAAAGGATTTAGAAGATGAGCTTGAGAAATTAAAAGACCCTTACAATCAAGGAGGAATTGCTGAGGTAGATACAAAAAAGATATCAAAAACTCAAGAGGACTTAGATAAAAAATTGAAAGAAATTTATTCTTCATTAGATCCCTGGCAAACTACGATGGTTGCAAGACATGAGGATAGACCGAAATCAAAATTTTTTATTGATAATATATTTGATGATTTTATTTCTTTAGCTGGTGATAGATATTACGGAGAAGATAAATCAGTCATAACAGGATTTGCCAAATTTAATAGCCTTTCAGTTTTAGTAATTGGACAAGAAAAAGGTGAAAATCTTGAGACTAGAATTGATAGAAATTTTGGGATGATGAGACCTGAGGGGTATAGAAAAACTATTAGATTAATGCAATTAGCTGATAGATTCAATATTCCAATCATATCTTTTATTGATACACCAGGAGCTTATCCGGGGGTTGGAGCTGAGGAAAGAGGACAAGCAGAGGCAATTGCTAAATCAATAGAATGTTGCATGAAATTAAAAGTACCCACCTTAGCTATTGTAATAGGAGAGGGTGGTTCTGGAGGAGCAATCGCATTAGCCTCTTCAAGCAAAGTGATTATGTTAGAAAATGCAATTTATTCTGTAATATCTCCCGAGGGATGTGCTACGATTTTATGGAGAGATCCAAAAAAAATGCTAGATGCAGCTAAAGCAATGAAACTGTCTGCAAAAGATTTATTAGATCTTAAGATTATAGATGAGATAATTCCTGAACCCTTAGGCGGAGCACATCGAGATAGAAATTTGATATTGAAAAGTGTTAGAGAGTCTATTTCAAAAAATTTGAGCTTCTTCCAAGAAATGACAGCTGAGGAAATTTTAGATCAAAGAAAAAATAAATTTTTAAAAATTGGAAGAGGAAAAGGTTTTAATACTAATCCTGAAAGTTTAAGTACGTTAGAAAGTAAAAGAAATATTGTAGAAAAATATTTTATTAATGATCAAAAAAATATATATATTATTGTAGGTTTCATTCTATTAGTAGCAGCGTTGATTATCTTTATTTTATAAAGCACCACAACAGTGTTTATATTTTTTCCCTGATCCACAGACACAGGGTTCATTCCTGCCTATTTTTTTTCCAGCTATTTTAATATAGTTTTCTTTTATTTCGTTTTTACTTTCTTTTTTTTCTTCAGTTTGAACAACCACTTTTAAATTCATTAAAACTGTAATGTAATCTAGTTTTAATTTTTCTAGTAAATTTGTAAATAGATCAAATGCCTCTTTTTTATATTCAATTAATGGATCTCTTTGACCATAAGATCTTAATCCAACAACTTGTCGTAATTGTTCTAAATATTGTATATGTGATTTCCAATTAATATCTATTGATTGTAGTAGAATTTTTTTCTCTAAATCTTTAGATTGATCTTCACCTATAATTTTAGTTCTTTCATTTCTATTACTACTAAATTGATCAATTATTCTTTGTCTTAAATCTTTATCATTAAGAGATATTATTTCAGAAAATTTGTTTTCATCTATACTTTTTCCCATCAAAGATTTTAATCTTAAATTATAATCATTATTCTGTGGATTTGCTAGATTTTGAATTTTTAATTTTATTATATTATCAATAATTTCATTTAAAAAATTCTCTGAGTATGAAAATATTTGATCACTATTCATGGCGTCATCTCTCTGAGAAAATATAACATGTCTTTGATCATTTAAGACGTTATCAAATTTAATAAGTGTTTTTCTTATATCAAAATTTCTAGTCTCTACTTTTTGTTGTGCTCTTTCCAAAGCTTTGTTGATCCATGGATGATCAATACTTTCTCCATCTTTAAGTCCAAGTTTTTGAAGAATATTGTTCATAGACTCAGATCCAAATATTCTCATTAGGTCGTCCTCTAAACTCACATAGAATATTGAGCTTCCTTCATCCCCTTGTCTTCCAGATCTACCTCTTGCTTGATTATCAACTCTTCTAGACTCCATTCTTTCAGTGCCTATTACAAATAATCCTCCCAAAAATTTTATTTTTTTTTTTTCTACACTAAGTTTTTCCTCAGGAATTGACCCTTTTTTTCCACCTAATTGAATATCAACACCTCTACCAGAAATACTTGTAGTGATAATTACAGATGCTTCTTTACCTGCATTAGCTATTATATCTGCTTCATTTTCATGATTTTTAGCATTCAATACTACATGTTTGATTTTCTCTTTATCTAGTAATTTTGAGTAAACCTCAGATTTATTAATACTAGAAGTAAAAATTAATAAGGGCTGACCTGTCTTATTACATTCTTTAATTTTCATAATTATAGCCTGATTTTTTTCATCATCCGTTCTAAATATTTGATCGTTATAATCTTTACGTATCATTGGATTGTTAGTTGGAATTACTACAACAGGTAGCTTATAAATCTCAAAAAATTCTTCTGCCTCAGTAGCTGCTGTTCCAGTACAACCAGATAATTTTTTATAAAGTTTAAAATAGTTTTGATAAGTTATTGAAGCCAATGTATGGTTTTCTGCTTGTATCTCAATTTTTTCTTTTGCTTCAAGAGCCTGATGTAAGCCATCTCCAAACCTTCTTCCCTCAAGAATTCTACCTGTCAATTCATCTATAATTTTTAAGTTATTATCTTTAACAATATAATCTTTACCTTTTACAAATAAATGATTGGCTCTTAATGATTGATTTACGTGATGAACCAAAGATAAATTTTCAGGGTCGTAAAAATTATTATTTTTAAGTATTCCAGCATTAGAAAATATTTTTTCAACATTATTAATCCCATCATTTGTTAATAGTATATTCTTATCTTTTTCATCGATCTCGTAATCTTTTTTATTTAATTGTTTCACTAATCTATCAATAGCTAAATACTGGTTAGTTTTGTCTTCAGCAGCACCTGAAATTACCAAAGGTGTTCTTGCTTCATCAATTAAACATGAGTCTATTTCATCAACGATAGAATAGTAATGATCTCTTTGAACCTTCTCATTTCTTGAAAATTTCATATTATCTCTAAGATAATCAAAACCTAACTCACTATTAGTTGCATACGTAATATCACAATTATAATTTTTTTTTCTTTCTAAATCATTCTGATAATTATTTATAAATCCAGAGGTTAAACCTAAAAAATTATAAATTTGACCCATTTCTTTAGAGTCTCTTTTGGCCAAATAATCATTCACCGTTACTATATGAACTCCTTTTTCCTCCAGAGCATTTAGATATGCAGATAAAACTATAGTTAAAGTTTTACCCTCTCCAGTTCTCATTTCTGCAATTTTGTTTTCATGCAAAACTACACCACCAATCAGCTGAACATCATAGTGTCGTTCATTTCTAGATCTTTTTGAAGCCTCTCTTACTAAAGCAAAAGCTTCAGGTAAGATTTCAGACAATTTCTCCCCATTTTTAACCCTGACTTTAAATTCTTTGGTTTTTTCTGGAAATTCTTCATCTGATAGTTCTTTAAACTTATCCTCTAAGACATTAACTTCTTTAACAACTTTAGAAATTCTCTCTAACTCCTTCTGGTTACCAGATTTAATGAATTTAGAAATAAAGCCTATAGGATTAAACATTGGTTTTGATATATAATTAATTATAACTTTAATATAACTATTAAAAAACTATTTTAAATAGCATGGGAATTAATATTACAAATTTTTTAACTTCAAAATCAAAAAATCGAAAAATGGGCGATTTTCAGGATTTAGAACATTTAGATGGTTTATCTATATCGTCTGTTTGTGCAAATTTATATAACAATATAAGAGATGATCTTGTAATGTTTTATTTTAGAGAAGGCGCTAATTTTGCCTCAGTATATACGCAATCAAAAATTTTATCAGAGAATATTAAATGGAATTTAAATCAAAAATCAAAAAAAATATATTCATTATTAATCAATACTAGAAATGCCAATTCATTTACAGGAGAAGTTGGTTATAAATGTATGCAAAATATTGCGGAGCAAACAGCCAAACAACTAACTATCAAACAAAAAAAAGACGAAGATAATCCAAAAATAATTCAACCTAAAAATATTATTTTTGGATGTACTGGAACTATAGGTGAAAAATTTCCGTTAGAAAAAATAATCTCTAAAATCCCTGATCTGATCAAAAATATAAGATATACTCAAAACAAAGCTATATGGATGAAAGCTGCTTTAGGAATAATGACTACAGATACCCAGCCAAAAATAGCAATGGAAGAATGTACGATAGGTCAAACAACAATAAAAATTTATGGTATTGCTAAAGGCTCTGGGATGATCCACCCAAATATGGCAACTACTTTAGGGTATATTTTTACAGATGCTAATCTTTCAAATGAAATATTAAAAAAACAATTAAAAAAGAATATTGAAAACACATTTAACGCGATAAGTTGTGACGGAGATACAAGCACAAATGATATGGTCTCAATTTTTTCTACAGGAAAAGCTAATCATGTAAAAATCATTAGTGCAACTGATAAAAGATTAAAAGACTTTGAAGAGTCTCTCAACAATGTTTTGTTAAATTTAGCAAAAAGAGTTGTATCAGATGGTGAAGGTGCATCAAAATTCATAACTATTAAAATTTTTGGCTCAAGATCAGAGTCCGATGCAAAAAAAGTTGCTTTTTCTATCGCAAACTCACCACTTGTAAAAACAGCAATAGCAGGTGAGGATCCAAATTGGGGCAGGATAATAATGGCTATTGGAAAATCTGAGACTAAAATTAATATTAATAAATTATCAATAAAATTTGGAAATATTATTGTTGTACAAAAAGGTAAACTTCATAGCTCATATAAAGAAGCTGATACAGCAAAATACATGAAAAATTCTGATATTGAGATTTGTATAAATATAGGAAGTGGTAATAAAAATTTTACTGTTTATACGATGGATTTAACAAAAAAATATATAGAAATAAATGCAGATTATAGAAGCTGAAGCTTATTGAATTTATTCATTAAATAATTAAGTACATCCCATGATCAAATACAGCTTAATTTGTAAAAATTGCGAATTATCTTTTGATAGTTGGTTTTCTAGTTCAAAGGAGTTTGAAAAATTAAAAAAAAAAAATTATCTTAATTGTCATAAATGCAATTCTTTCAAAGTAGAAAAAAACTTAATGGCCCCAAGTCTGATAAATAAAAAAACAGACAAATTAAATAATAAAGAATTGAAGAGATATAATAAAATTAAAAGAACCATATCAGAGTATCAGAAATTTATTAAAAATAATCTAAAATATGTAGGAGATAACTTTCCCTATGAAGCAAGGTCAATTCATTATAACAAAAAAAAAAATGAAAAAGGTATTTACGGCAGAGCATCTAATCAGGATATTAAAGAACTTAGAGAGGAAGGTATTGATACTCAGTTAATACCGTGGATTGAAGATAAGAATAATTAATTCTTAATGAATTTTGCGATATAATTTACAGATTTATCCTTACTAATTTTCCATTTATCAGTTAAGATATTAAATTTCATACCATCGACTTTTTCCATACTTAGACTATTCTTCTTAAGTGTTGAGATTAATTCTTCAGGTTTTACAAATTTTTCCCACTCATGTGTTCCAATTGGCAGCCAGCGTAATACATATTCAGCTCCAACAATTGCAAAAATATATGATTTCAATGTTTTATTTAATGTGGCTACAAACATAATTCCGTTTTTTTTAAGAAGTTTGCTACAAGACTTTAAAAAAAAATCTATATCTTCAACATGTTCTACAATTTCCATATTTAATATAACGTCAAATTTATCTTTTATGTTTAGCTTTTCTGGTGAAGCACAGATATAATTTATTTTAAGATTATTTTTTTTCGAATGAATTTTCGCAATACTGATATTTTTCTCAGATGCATCAATAGCTGTAACATCAGCGCCTAATCTACACATAGGTTCGGAGAGTAAACCTCCGCCACAACCGATATCTAGAATTTTTATATTTTGAAGCGGTGAATTTCTTTTGTTTAATTTGAATGTTTCGACAATATTTTCTTTAATATATGAAATTCTAATTGGATTGAATTTATGTAATGGTTTGAATTTTCCATTAGGATCCCACCATTCTTCAGCCATTTTTGAAAATTTTTCAATTTCTTTGTAATTTATACTATTCATAATTATCAATTATTTGACATAACAATTAAGATGCAATTTATCAAATATTAATTAAATTATATTTTTTTTAAAAAAACCATGAAAACTATAATACTTAAATTTGGAGGTACTTCAGTCGGATCTATTGAAAGAATAAAGAAAGTTTCTCAGATTATTTATCAATACAAAAAGAAAGGAAATAAAGTTGTTGTAGTTTCTTCTGCAATGAGCGGTGTTACAAATGATTTAATAAAAAAATCAAAATTAATAAGTAAAGATTTTGAGAGAGCTGAATATGATGTTTTGGTTTCAACTGGTGAGCAAGCAGCATGTGCACTTATAGCGGGTAGATTAAATCATCTAGGTCTTAAAGCTAGATCTTGGATGTCATGGCAAATACCCATATTAACAGATGGCCCTTATTCTAACGCAAGGATAAACAAAATAATTTCAAAACAATTATTAAAATACTTAAATTCAGGTGGAATTCCAATTATTACTGGTTTTCAAGGAATTAATAATCTTTCTAGATTGACAACTATTGGCAGAAGTGGCTCTGATGCATCAGCAATAATGATTGCTAAAAATTTAAATGCAAGTGAATGTATAATTTATACCGATGTTGAAGGAATATATACTACTGATCCAAGATTTCATAAAAGAGCAAAAAAAATAAATCAAATTGAATACGATGAAATATTGGAAATGGCATCTTTAGGATCTAAAGTGATGCAACCTAACTCTGTTCAGGATGCTAAGCTTAATAATATAGATGTAATAGTAAAATCATCTTTTGTAAACAAGCCTGGAACATTAATTACAAAAAGTTTTAAAAAAAAAGATTTTGGTAATCAAATAATCACAGGTATTTCCTCAACAAAAAATGATGTTAAAATTACTATAGCAGGTGTAAAGGATAAACCAGGCGTGGCAGCATATATTTTTGAACCATTATCAAAAAATTTAATAAATGTTGATATGGTTGTTCAAAATATTTCTTTAAATGGAAAAGAAACTGATTTAACGTTTACCATAAAATCAGAGGATCTAAAAAGAACTGAAAAAATAATTAGGGAAAATAAAAACATTTTTTACAAAAAGCTATCTTTTGATAAAAATTTAGCAAAAATTTCAATAATTGGTGTAGGAATGATAACAACTCCTGGTACTACTTACAGAATGTTTAAAGCACTCGCTTCTAAAAAAATAAATATAATGGTAATATCAACATCAGAAATAAAAATTTCTGTTTTAATTTCTTCAAAATTTATAAAAAAAGCTATAGCAGTTTTACATAAAGAATTTAATTTAGATTAAATAAAATGAGCATTAGACCTTTTAGAGATATCAAAAGAAGAAAAACTAGAGTGATTAATGTAGGAGATGTAAAAGTTGGTGGCGATAATCCTATATCTGTACAGTCTATGACAAATACTTTAACAACAGATATTAAGGCAACTATAAATCAAATCAATGAAATTGCTAAGGCAGGTGCAGATATTGTTAGAGTTTCCTGTCCAGATAAAGAATCTACTATGGCACTCAAAGAAATAACAAAACATGTACCCGTTCCAATTATTGCAGATATACATTTCCATTACAAAAGAGCAGTTGAGGCTGCAGAAAATGGAGCAAAATGTTTAAGAATAAATCCTGGAAATATAGGAGATAAAGTAAAAATTCATGAAATTTTGAATGCTGCAAAAAATAATAATTGCTCAGTAAGAATAGGGGTTAATGCAGGGTCTTTAGAAAAAGATATCTTAGAAAAATTTAAAGAACCTTGTCCAGAAGCTTTAGTTGAGAGTGCAATCAGAAATATAAAGATTTTAGAGGACCAAGATTTTTTTAATTTCAAGGTAAGTGTAAAATCTTCAGATGTTTTTTTATCTATAGCTGCATATCGTCAGCTTTCTAAAGTAATAGATTACCCCCTTCACATAGGAATAACTGAAGCTGGTAGCTTTGTATCAGGAAGTATAAAATCGTCTATAGGTCTCGGGTCTTTACTAATGGATGGAATAGGAGATACTATTAGAGTCTCTTTATCAGATGACCCTACAGAAGAAATTAAGATTGGAAATGAAATACTTAAATCTTTGAATCTAAGAAATAGAGGAGTAAGAATTATATCTTGTCCTTCTTGTGCTAGACAAGCCTTCAAGGTAATTGATACTGTTAAAATTCTAGAGGAAAAACTATCCCACATTAAAACTCCAGTTACTTTGTCAATTATCGGTTGTGTTGTGAACGGTCCCGGAGAGGCAGCTATGACGGATATTGGTATTACCGGGGGAGGGAAAGGTAATAATATGCTTTATTTATCTGGTGTGCAGTCAGAAAAAGTTTTAACAGAGGACATTATTAAAAAGGTTGTTTTAGAGGTTGAAAAAAAAGCGTCTGAATTTGAAAACAATTAAATGATTCCCATTAAAACTATTGAAGATTTAATTAATAAACATTCATTGTTAGAAAGTGAGTTATCATCAGGATTGACTGATAAAAAAAATTTTGCTGAAAAATCAAAAGAATATTCTGATTTAAATGAAATAATTGACGACGCCAAAAAGTATATCGCTTTTGAAAACAATAAATTGGAATTAGAAAAAATTTTAGATGATAAGAGTTCAGATAATGAATTAAAGAAAATGGCAGAGATTGAACTCGATGAACTTAATCTAGAAAAAGAAAAAAATGAGAAAAGATTAAAATTATTTTTATTACCTAAAGACGAAGCAGATAAAAAAGATGCAATTATTGAAATTAGAGCTGGAACAGGTGGATTAGAAGCTAGTTTATTTGCAGCTGACT
>CABYTL010000015.1 GCA_902521805.1 uncultured Pelagibacteraceae bacterium | reverse complement strand
TTGTATAGTTTTTTAAAATCAATTTTTTTCTCAAATTTAATTGAAGGGTGACCAGAGTTATGTATCAAATTAAGAAATGAACTTTCTAGATCTGGGTAAATTTTTGTAGGGACTTCACATAAAATAATTTTTTCAAGATCTTTTTTTTCTTTTATTTCTTCTCCAATCTTAACAATTGTAGCATAAACTATTTCATAATAAGATTTTTTTTCACTAGAATTTTTATCTTCGAATTTTAAAGTAGTGTTAATTTCTATCAAATTATTTTTTAATGCTTTAGATGTAATATCTATATTAAGTTGATATTTTGAAATATTTTGTTTTACAAATAAAAACGTTTCTACGTCAGGTGTCTCACTTGACATGTCTTTAATGTATTTTGCAAGTATCTTAAATTTTTCTGTCGTCATTATCTTCTATATCTTCATACTCACCGTCAATAAAATTATTTTTTTTAGAATTAGGATTTTTAAATTTATTTGATAAGTTTCCAAAAATTAATTTTCTAGTTAAAGGAAATATAAGTAAAAAACCTAAAAAATCTGTTGCGAAACCAGGAACGATTAAAAGTAGAGCTGCAAAAGCTATTGCTGCACCTGAAATTATTTCATATGCGGGAACTTCATTCTTAACCATTTGCATAAATCCAGACTTTATGGTGTTTAATCCCTCATATTTTGCATAATAAACTCCAATGATAGCGGTTACAAAAATTAAAATAATTGTATTAAAAGCTCCTATTTGAGAGCCAACCTCTATAAATAAGTAAATTTCTAAAATTGGTATTAAAATAAGTGATATTAAAACTGAGTTCATTTGTCTTTAATGTAATTGTTAGTTGAAATTAATCAACATAGTAATTACATTTAGTCTATGAATTATAGTTTTGAATATATTGATATAATATTACTGGCGATGATAGCTGGATTTATATTCCTGAGATTAAGAGGAATTTTAGGTAAAAGAACAGGTTTTGAAGGAAAGGCACCCTCTCAATTTGAAAAAGTAGTTAATCTTCAAACCGAAAAAAAGTTTACTCAAAAAATAAATTTTGACGATGATGCTCAGCAAGAATTTTTGAAAGGTGCGAAAATTGCCTACGAAACAATCATTACTGATTTTAGTGATAATGATAATAAATTAATAGCAAGTAAACCATTGTTAGGAAAGAAAATTAAAGAACAATTTGAGGAAGCCTTAAAAGAAAGAAGTCAAAGAGGCCATTACGCTGATATTACTTTTATAGGGATAAATTCTGCTAAGATTAAAGAGCATAAAAAGATAGACAAAGTTCTAAATGTTACTGTTGAATTTGTTAGCGAAGTAATCACTTGTGTAAAAAATAAAGATAAAAATATTGTATCTGGTGATCCAGAAAAGATTAAAAAAATCTATGATACATGGATATTTTCAAGAGACGTAAGATCATCCAATCCTAATTGGTTATTAGTAGACACTTTAACATAATTGAACGATAAAATTTCAGATAAAGATAAAAAAGATTGGGAAAATTTTTTATCCAATAAAGAAAAATTGACTAATAAAGATTTTTGGGTAGACACAAAAAAAAATCAAAAAATCAAATATATAGATCTACACGGATTTACATTACAAGAAGCTAATAAAAAAATTGAAAAACATATTAATGACTCATATGAAAATATGGTTTCAAAAATAGTTGTTGTAACAGGTAAAGGCTTGCATTCAAATATTGAAAAGGACCCCTATGTTTCAAAAGATTTAAGTATTCTCAAATATTCAGTACCTAATTTTATTGAAAATAATTTTGACTTAATGAAAAAAATTGTTGGTATAAAAAATGCTGAGGTTAAGGATGGTGGAAGTGGAGCATTTTATATATTTTTAAAAAAAAAATCTAAATTATGATTGTTTGGTTAGCATCTTATCCAAAAAGTGGAAATACATTCGTCAGAACTTTACTTTCAGCTTATTTTTTTTCAGAAGAAGGTCATTTCGATTTTAAATATTTAAAAAGTATTAAACAGTTCCCTTCAAAACAATTATTTAATAAAATTGGTATTAATACAAATGATGAAAATGAGATATTGAAGAATTATCTTTATGCTCAAGAGTATATTAATAAAAAAGCTCCTTTAATTTTGCTAAAAACTCATAGTAGTTTATTTCTTACAAATAAAATTAAATTTACAAATTTAGATAATAGCCTTGGGGTAATTTATATAGTAAGAGATCCTAGAAATGTTGTTACTTCCTTCTCAAATCATTTTAATTTAAATCTAAATGAATCTGCTAGAAAAATGATTTCAAATAGTGTGTTAGGAGAAAATTCAGATAAAAAATTAATGACGTATATATTATCTTGGAAAACTCATTATGAGTCCTGGAAATTTTTTAAAAAAGAAAAAAAATATCTATTAATAAAATATGAAGATCTTATAAAAGATCCAAAAGATACACTTATTACAATGATAGATTTTATTTTTAGGTTAAGCGATAATAGATCAAAAATTGATCTAAAAAAGGTAGACAATGTTATCTCTAGTACAACTTTTGAAAAACTTAAAAATTATGAGTCTAAAAAGGGATTTGAGGAAAAACCCAATAAAATGAAATCCAATTTCTTTAAACTAGGAAATAAAAATATTTGGCAAAATCTTTTAGATAAAGATGTAGAAAAAATAATTACCAATGAATTTAATAATGAAATAGAAGAACTTGGGTATTTTTAATTTAAAGAATAAATTTTGATAGATCTGTATCTTTAACTAAATTATCTAAGTTTTTATTTATATATTCCCTATTAATAACTATTTTTTCACCCGAACGATCTGTTGCTGAAAAACTAATATCGTCTAATATCTTTTCTATTATAGTATGAAGTCGTCTGGCTCCAATGTTTTCAACAGTTGAATTTACCTCTGAAGCTATTTTTGCAATTGTATCAATTCCATCATCTGAGAATTCTAGATCCACATTTTCCGTTTTTAATAATGCCACATACTGTTTGATTAAACTATAATCTGGTTCTCTTAAGATTCTTTTAAAATCATCACTAGTCAATGCTTCTAGTTCGACTCTTATAGGTAGTCTTCCTTGTAATTCTGGAAGTAAATCAGATGGCTTTGCTAGTTGAAATGCTCCTGATGCTATAAATAAGATATGGTCTGTTTTAATAGGACCGTGTTTAGTATTAACTGTTGTACCTTCTATTAAAGGTAATAGATCTCTTTGGACACCTTCTCTTGAAACATCGCCTCCAACTCTATCAGTCCTTGCCGATATCTTGTCTATTTCATCTAGGAAAACGATACCATTATTTTCAGTTGATAATTTTGCCGCTTTAATAATCTTATCTTGTTCTATTAGTTTATCTGATTCATCATTTATTAAAATTTCATGAGACTCTTTAACAGTCATTTTCTTTTTTTTCTCTTTGTTACCCATTGATTTACCAATCATTTCACCAATGTTTATCATACCAACGTTAGCTCCTGGCATACCTGGAATCTCAAAAGATGTACCACCACTGCCAGTATCACTTACAAAAATTTCTATTTCATTATTATCTAAGTCACCACTTCTTAGTCTTTTTCTAAAGCTTTCTCTTGTCGCCAAGCTTGCTTTTTTTCCTACTAAAGCATCTAAAACTTTTTCTTCAGCTGCTTTTTGAGCTTTAGCATGCACTTCTTTTCTCTTTTTTATTTTTTCCATAGATATGGCAATCTCAATCAAATCCCTTACAATTTGTTCAACATCTCTTCCAACATAACCAACTTCAGTAAATCTTGTAGCCTCTACTTTTACAAAAGGAGCTTCAGCAAGCGTGGAAAGCCTCCTAGAAATTTCTGTTTTTCCAACACCTGTAGGACCAATCATTAAAATATTTTTTGGTAAAACTTCGTCTTTCATTTCCCCCTTAAGCGCTTGCCTTCTCCATCTATTTCGAAGCGCAACAGCAACAGCCTTTTTGGCTTTATTCTGTCCAACAACAAATCGGTCTAATTCCGAAACTATTTCTCTTGGAGATAAAGAACTAACTAAAGATGATTTTTCTTTTAGATTTTTATCTTTATTAGTGTGAAGGGGTGTTACGTTTGAATTATCCATTATATTTTTTCAATTTTGACATTATCATTTGTAAATACACATATATCAGCAGCAACTTTAATTGCCTTTTTTGCAACTTCTTCTGCAGAAATATTACCTTCCATCAATACTTTACCCGCAGCTAAAGCATAATTTCCTCCAGATCCAATTCCTATCACATCTCCTTCAGGTTCTAAAACATCTCCAGTTCCAGAAATAATATAGCTGTTACTCTTATCTCCAACAGCCATTAAAGCTTCTAATCTTCTTAAATATTTATCTGTTCGCCAATCTTTTGCCAGTTCGACAGCAGCTCTTGATAAGTTCCCAGCATGTTTTTCTAATTTTCCTTCCAATCTCTCAAATAATGTTAATGCATCAGCAGTTGACCCTGCAAAACCAGCAACTACATCTCTTTTTTCAATTTTTCTTACTTTCGATGCTGTGCTTTTTACAACAGTATTTCCCATACTCACTTGTCCATCACCAGCAACTACTACTTCATTATTTTTTCTAACTAGTACTATTGTTGTCATACTTGATAAATGGTAACTAATTTTGATACTTCAAGTGTTCAGACTGATATTGATATAGCGGGATTATGTATGTATACCATTAAAAATATATGGCTAGAAAAGGAAAAGTATCTCGAAAAACAAAAGAAACAAGCATCAATGTTGAGGTTAACATCGATGGTAAAGGTAAGTACCAAATTGACACTGGCATTGGTTTCTTAGACCACATGCTTGAACAGTTGTCAAAGCATTCACTTATTGATTTAAAAGTTAAGGCAAAAGGAGATACACATATTGACCTTCATCACACCACTGAAGATACAGGAATTGCAATTGGTGAAGCTTTAAAACAAGCTGCTAAAAAATTTGTAGGTATTAAAAGGTATGCACATGCAATGATACCAATGGATGAAACCTTATCTAGAGTTGCTGTAGATGTTTCAAACAGACCTTATTTAATTTGGAAAGTAAAATTAAAAATTGAGAAACTTGGAGAAATGGATACTGAATTATTCAAAGAGTGGTTTCAGGCTTTTTCACAATCAGCTGGTATTACTTTACATATAGAAAATATTTATGGTGACAATAGTCACCACATTATTGAGTCTTGTTATAAAGGTCTCGCAAGATCTTTAAGAGCCGCTTTAGAGATGGATCCAAGAAACAAAAAAAGCATTCCATCAACTAAAGGCTCATTATAAGTTTAATGAACGTCACAATTGTTGATTATAATTCGGGTAATATTAGCTCGGTAATAAACTCCTTCAAGGAAGTTGCTAAAGATAAAGTAAATATCGAAGTAACTTCAGATTTAAATAAAATTAAATCTTCTGAAAAAGTAGTTTTGCCAGGGCAGGGTTCGTTTAAAAGTTGTGTCGATGCTTTGAACAGTATTAAAGGTTTAGTGGATACTTTAAATGAAGTTGTAATTAGTAATAAAAAACCACTGCTTGGAATTTGTGTTGGACTTCAAATGTTTGCAGATATTGGTTATGAAGAGAAAGAAACCAAAGGTCTTGGCTGGATTTCAGGCAAGGTATCAAAGATAGATAATCAAAACGGAAAGTATAAACTTCCTCATATTGGCTGGAATCAAGTTAATATAGTTAAGGATAGTAAAATTTTTAAGGATATAGAAAATAATTCCCACATGTATTTTGTCCATAGTTATGAATTTATTCCGAAAGATAAAAATGTAATTACAGCTACAACAGATTATTCATCAAATATTGTTTGTTCTGTTGAAAAAGAAAATATCTTTGGAACCCAATTTCACCCTGAAAAGAGTGATAAACTAGGTCTACAAATTATTAAAAATTTTATAAATTTATAATTATGAAAAAATCTTAGATTAAATGAAAATATTTCCAGCAATAGATATTAAAGATAAAAAGTGTGTGAGGTTAGTTAAAGGAGACTTTGATCAAAAATTTGAATATAAAATGTCTCCAGTTCAACAAGCTAGTGAATATAAAAATCATGGTTTTAAAAATTTACACATAGTGGATTTAGATGGAGCCTTAACTGGAGAAACAGTTAATTTGGATATTATTCAAGAAATAGTAAAAAAATTTGATTTTAAAATCGAAGTTGGTGGAGGTGTGAGAAATTTTGAAAGTATTCAGAAATATATCGATGCTGGAGTTGAGAAAGTAATTTTAGGAAGTGCCGCTATAAAAGATAAAAATTTTTTAAAAGAAGCTTGTGAAAAATTTCTAAACAAAATTGCTTTAGGTTTGGATGCTAAAGATGGGTATTTGTCAGTATTCGGATGGAAAGAAAAATCTAACCAATTAACGTTAGATTATTTAAAAGAGGTAAATGATTATGGTGTTAGCCGATTGATTTATACAGATATAAATAGGGATGGTATGAAACAAAGTCCAAATTTTGATGAAACATCAAAAGTTTCTGATATATCAAATTGCCCTGTAATAATATCTGGTGGCGTTTCTTCAATAGATGATATCAAAAAAGCAAAGAATTTAAAAAATATTGAAGGTATAATAGTTGGTAAAGCCATTTACGATGGTGATATTCAATTAGAAGAATTGGTGAAAGAGGATGCTTAAAAATAGAATAATTCCTTGTCTAGACGTTAAAAATGGTCGTGTTGTTAAGGGGATTAACTTTATTGATCTAAAGGATGCAGGTGATCCTGTAGAACAAGCTAAAATTTATAGTGATGGTGGAGCAGATGAAATTTGTTTTCTAGATATTACTGCTTCAAATGAAAATAGAGACACTATTTATGATGTTGTAGAGAAAACTTCAAAAAGATGTTTTGTGCCTTTAACTGTTGGTGGCGGTGTCAGGAGTGTAGATGATATTAACAAATTACTTAATTGTGGAGCAGATAAAGTCTCAATAAATACTGCAGCAGTAGAAAACTCAAAAGTGGTTTCTGACAGTTCAAAAAAATTTGGATCTCAATGTATCGTAGTTGCAATCGATGCTAAAAAAAATGGAAAAAACTGGGAAGTATTCACTCATGGAGGAAGAAATAACAGTGGTATTAATGCAATAGAATATGCAAAAAAGATGGAAGAAAATGGAGCTGGCGAGTTACTAATAACTTCTATGGATAGAGATGGAACACAAATTGGTTATGATATTGATTTAATGTCTAAAATATCTTCAAAAATAAATATTCCTATTATTGCTTCGGGTGGAGTAGGAAATTTGGATCATTTAGTAGATGGAATAAAATTAGGAAATGCTAGCGCAGTATTAGCAGCTTCAATATTTCATTATGGAAAGCATTCGGTGAAGGAGGCAAAGGAATATTTGGACTCAAAGGGAATACCTGTTAGAATTTAGTATGCTTAATACTTTAGAAAATTTGTTCAACTTAGCAAGGAAAAGAAAAGAATCTCCTAAAGAAAACTCATATACAAATAAATTATTGGGTGACAAATCACTAAGCAGAGCAAAAATTTTGGAAGAAATAAATGAATTAATAGAAGCTGTAGAAAAAGATACAAATAAAATTCATGAGGCTGCAGATGTTTTTTATCATTTGATTATGTATCTTGAGGCAAACAATATCAAAATTGAAGATGTAATGTCTGAGTTAGATAACAGAAAAAAATGATTTACGATGATAATAATATTTTTGCAAAAATTTTGAGGGGTGAAATACCTTGTAAAAAAATTTATGAGGATGATTTTATTTTGTCATTTCATGATATTAACCCCAAAAAAAAAATTCACGCATTAGTTATACCTAAGGGAAAATATATCGATCTTGATGATTTCAGTTTAAATGCAAGTCCAGATGAAATGGTTGGCTTATTAAAAGGAATTAACATAGTTGCAAAAAAATTAAAAATTTCAGTCGATACAGGAAAAGGTTATAGAGCATTAGCAAATATAAGTGAGGATGGTGGACAAGAAGTTCCTCATTTACACTTTCATCTTTTTGGGGGTGAAAAAGTAGGAAAAATGGTTGAGTGAAAGAGATTATAGATAGGAATTATTTAGAGATAAAATCTATTAACGCTTTAATTGAGAGCATGTCTCCCAGGTTAGAGTGCTCTATTAATCTTGTAAAACCTAGTGATTTTCAAATTAATAAATTTTTTTATAAAAATATTGGAAAAAAACATAAGTGGACAGATCGTCTAGTTTGGTCCGAGTCTGACTGGATGAAATATTCTTCAGACCAAAAAGTTGAAACATTTATTTTAAAAGTTAAAAATGATCTTGCAGGCTATTTTGAGTTAATTTTTCATCCAGATCTTCAAGAAATTGAAATTGCATATCTTGGTTTACTAGAGGAATATCACAAAAAAAAATTAGGAGGATTCTTGCTTTCTTCAGCAATTAAAAAATCTTTTGAAAAAAAAGATATCAAAAGAGTTTGGGTCCATACATGCACTCTAGATCATAAAAATGCTTTAAAAAACTACCTAGCAAGAGGTATGAAAATTTATAAAAAAGAAACTATTAAATTTTAGTTGTTGTTAGGAAGTTTAAAAATATTTTTTTCTAGAATCTTGTTTTTTTTTAAAGATGATAAATGAGTAATATTTAAATTTTGATAAATATCTAATGTTTGCCAACCAATAAGATTAAAATTTTTTAAATCGAAAAAAATATTGATTTCGTTATCGTTTTTTAAAATTGTATAGTTTATAAACTTTTTCTGAACGACTCTTGCTTTTTGATTTTTAATTTTCTCAATCAAAAAATCTTTATCAATGATGAAATTTAAAGGTGTTGTTTCAATTTTATATCGATAGTAGCTTCCACTATTTGTTTTTATAACAACAGACTTACCATTTGAAACTAAAATTTTATTATTTGCATTGTTATATTTACAAAAAATTTTCTTTGGATATTCGATAGTGCAATTTCCTCTCTCAATCTTTCCATTTATATTTTGCTCAAAGTTAAAATTAAGATTATTAATATTTTTTAAATTATTAATTATATTTTCTTTTATTGAACCAAAGGTTATATTATTTAGGTTAATTAATATGAAAACCAATATTACTTTTTTCATTATAAGACATCCCTTTTTCCAACATGGTTTGCTTTACTTACAACCCCCTCATCTTCCATCATATCAATTATTCTTGCTGCTCTATTATATCCAATTTGAAGTTTTCTTTGCAAAAAAGAAGTGGAAGCTTTTCCTTCAGACTGAACAATTTCAAGAGCAGATTGATAAAGTTCGTCTTTGTCCCCGCTGTTCTTTGAAATATCACCAATTTCTTTTTCGTCTGCAAAATTTAATATTTCATCTACATAATCAGGTTCGGCCTGTGCTCTTAAGAAATTATTAATTTTCTCGATTTCATCATCAGAGACAAAAGGAGCATGAATTCTCAAAATTTTGTTCGCTGCTGACATAAAAAGCATGTCTCCTTTACCTAATAGTTGTTCTGCTCCTTGCTCTCCAAGTATAGTCCTACTATCTATTTTTGATGATACTTGAAATGAAATCCTTGTTGGAAAATTAGCTTTAATGGTTCCTGTTATTACATCTACACTCGGTCTTTGAGTAGCCATTATTATATGAATTCCAGCTGCTCTGGCCATTTGAGATAATTTCTGAATATAATTTTCAATTTCTTTTCCAGCAACAAGCATTAAGTCTGACATTTCATCAACAACAACAACTATATAGGGCATTGGCAATTTATGCTTTGCGTTATATCCATCTATATTTCTAACACCTTCTTTTGTCATCAATCTATATCTGTTTTCCATTTCTTTAACTACCCAACCTAGAACAGATGCTGCCTTTTTAGCTTCAGTTATTACAGGGCATAGTAAATGAGGAATTCCTTCATATGTCGAAAGCTCCAACATTTTTGGATCTATTAAAATAAATTTACATTTTTCAGGTGTATGTTTGTAAAGAAGAGATAAAATAATGGTATTAATACAAACAGACTTACCCGAACCTGTTGTTCCAGCAATTAATAAATGAGGCATTGAGGTTAGATCACTAATTATTGGTGTACCAGAAATATTTTTTCCAAGGGCTATGGGTAATTTCAAATCTTTTTTTTTGAAGTCAGTTTTTTCTAAAATTTCACTTAAATAAACATTTTCTCTTGAAGATTTTGGTAACTCGATCCCAACAGTATTACTTCCAGGGATAGTTGCAATTCGTGCAGACTCCGAACTTGTATTTCTCGCTATGTCATCTGATAAATTTATTATTTTTGATATTTTTACACCTGCTGCTGGTTCAAACTCGTTTAATGTAACTACAGGTCCATGACTTATTTTTTTTATACTACCGCTTACGCCAAAATCTAACAAAATTTTTTCAAGAAATCCAGGATCTTGACCCTCTTCATTGATAGAATTATCCCTCTCTTTCTTTGTTGGGAACTTTAATAAATCTAAGTTTGGAAGTTTAAATTTATTTTTTTCATATTCTTTAATTTGTTCAGCTTTAATAAATGGCAGATCTTCTTGGATTAAACTTTTAATTTCGTCTTGAGGAATATATTCCTCTATAATTTCATTTTTCGAAGTATAAGTTTTATTTTTGTCTTTTTTGTAAAAACTTAGAATTGTCTTAAGAAAATCTGAAGTTTTTTTTAAATTAAAATTAATACTTACTAAAAATAAAACCAATATGAGAATTATTAAAAAATAATATGAAACAGTAGTTTGTAAATTTATTAAATTACTTAAAAAAGTATTAGTTAAATACTCCCCGATAAATCCTCCATTTCCATTAATATAAAGCTCAAATGTATTTTGGTAAAAAGAACCGAAGAACAAAGCACCTAATATACTGTAAAGAATTGTAAAAAATATATTTTCAACTAATAAAAATAAATCTTTATTTCTAAAAACATTTATTCCAGTGAGAACAAAAGTTATCGAAACCAAATAAGAAATAATTCCTATTGATTGAAAAAATAAATCTGAAATAAAACTCCCTTGAAATCCTAATAAATTCTTAATCTCAGCATTTTCTGGAAAAATGAAATTAGGATCGTTTGGTGAATAGGAAATTAAAGCTATTAATAGTAAAAAACCAATTGCCACAACAGATATACCTAGAATTTCAATCATTCTATTAATTGTGAATTGCAACGCTCTATTACTTATTTTTTTTATACTCATTTTAATGAATCAAATTTAACACTTTGTATCATCTAATTTTTGTTGTTAAAATTAATTTGTTATGAAAATTTGTATTATTGGTGATGGATTAGTCAGTTTAACATTAGCAAATTTGCTAATTAAAAAAGATTTATCTGTCGATATTTTGACTAAAAAATCAAAAATTAAATATGATAAATCAAGAACTCTTGCTATTTCAAAATCTAATATTGATTTTTTTAATGAAGAAATAATAAATATTAAAAGAATACTTTGGAAAATTTATGAAATCAAAGTGTTTACTGAAAAAAATCTTAGTGAAGAAATATTAAAATTTAATAATAATAAAAGTCAAATTTTCTCAATAATTAAAAATTACGAATTACAAAAATTATTACGTAATAAACTGAAAAAAAATAAACTTGTTAAGTTCAAATTTACTTTCAATTATGATGAGATCATCAAAAAAAAATATAAACTAATAATTAATTGCGATTTTAATCATCAAATTACAAAAAAATTTTTTTCGAACAGACTAGAGAAAAATTATAATAGTTATGCTTACACAACTACAATAAATCATAAAAAAATGCTTGAAAATTCTACTGCTTTTCAAAATTTTACTAATAACGGTCCCATAGCTTTTTTACCTGTCTCTAGAACCCAAACATCTGTAGTTTATTCTCTAAGAAGTAAACATAAAAAAAAGGACAATTCTTATATTATAGAATCAATAAAAAAATATAATCCTGTTTATGAGATAACTAAATTTAATACTTTAAATTTTTTTGAATTAAAATCATCAAATTTAAGAAATTACTATAAAGATAATATCCTTTGTTTCGGTGATTTACTTCATAAGATTCATCCTCTAGCGGGCCAGGGATTTAACATGTCATTAAGGGACATAAAGTTATTGTCAGATATAATTGATAAAAAAATTAGTTTAGGTTTAGATTTAAACAATTCCATATATTCCGAATTTCAAAAAAATCGAGAGATAAAAATTATATTTTTTCATCTGGTATAGATTGGATTTATGAATTGTTCTTTTTTGAAAGTAAAATTAATTCTAAATTATTGAGTAAATCAATAAGTTTCATTGGAAAAAATAAAACTGTGAATTCTTTTTTTAAAAAGTTTGCTGACGATGGTTTGAGGAATTAAAGTTTATTGGAGAGTTGTATTATTGAACTCATCAAAAGTATAAGTTGATAAAATTTCTGCTATTTTATTTTTCCTCAAATCCAAACTTGTTGCTTCTAACAAAACTTGTTTTTCTTCTGAATTAAATGGCGAGGCCATCGCCAAGGCATTAATTGTTTCATCTAAACTTTGTTTTTCAAGCGCTTTCCAGTTAATAATAAATCCACGTTTTTCAAAGAGAGATTTTAAGTCTTTAAATATTAATTCTAAATCTGAGAATTTGATGTCTTCTTTTATCTCATTTAAATCTTTTATATAAGTTTCATAGTTCACTTCACACTCTCTATATTTTTTATCTGAATCGAATTCTCTGTTTATTTCGAATCTTATAATTCCTTTTAATTCTATTAGGTACCTGCCATCTTCACTCTCATTTAAATTTGTTATTTTGCCCAAACATCCTATTTGATGAAGTTCTGGATTAATAGTTTTATTGTTTGTATTTTTTGGTTGTATCATACCAATTAGTTTTTCTGATTTCATACAGTCATTAACCATCTCAATATATCTTGGTTCAAAAATATTAAGTGGTACTGTAGTTTTTGGAAAAATTATAAAATTACTTAGCGGAAAAACTGCGATTTTTTTTGGTAGTTTCATTATTATGATACAATTATATCTTTAAAAAAAAAATAATAAATGATTTTTTGGATTGCATCTTACCCTAAAAATGGGAACACATGGCTCAGAACTCTTTTGAGTGCCTACTATTTCACAAAAGATGGCAATTTTAATGATGATAAAATTTTAAAGAATATTCCTCAATTCCCAGAAAAAAAATATTTTCTTAATTTTGATTATGATAAAAGTAACCCAATTTCAACATGTGAATTTTGGATAAAAGCGCAAGAATTAATTAATAAAGGTAAAAAAATAAAATTTTTTAAGACACATAATTTCTACGGTCAATTAGAAAATAATAATTTTTCTAATAAACTTAATTCTATTGGTGCTGTTTACATTATAAGAGATCCTAGAAACGTAATAACTTCTATTATGAATCATTTTGAAATGGACAAAGACGAAGCACTAAATTTTATGCTAAATGAAAAAAAATATACTTATGATTTTTTTAAAAAAAATGACTACAGTGATTTTCAATTCTTAAGCTCTTGGGAAAAAAATTATAAATCTTGGATTAATAATAATGATTTTCCTATTCAGATTATTAAATACGAAGATTTAATAAACAAAACTTATTTTACTGTAAAAAATTTGATAAATTTCATAAACAAAACTTGTAGGATTAATGATAGCTTTGATAAATTAAAAGTACAAAACGCTATAAAAACCACATCATTTGAAAAATTAAAAAAGATTGAGGAAAACCATGGTTTTTCAGAGTCTATTAAATCTAAAAATATCTCAAAAAATAAAGTTCCATTTTTTCATTTAGGGCCTAATAATGATTGGGAAAAAATTTTTGACACAAAATTTGCAAATAAATTAAATACAATTTTTGAACAAAGTTTAAAGGAATTAAGGTATCATTAATTATTTTTCATATTTCTTGCATTTATATTATTGCGAAATATAATAAATTCTTTTGCGGGCATAGCTCAGTGGTAGAGCGTCTCGTTGCCAACGAGAAGGTCGAGGGTTCGACCCCCTTTGCCCGCTCCATAAAAAAAAATATATGATAATTTGGATTGCATCTTACCCAAAAAGTGGAAACACATATGTTAGATCTTTTTTATCATCATATTATTATTCAAAAAAAGGAAAATTTGATTTTGAACTATTATTAAAAATTAAACAATTTCCTGCTTTAAGATATTCCTCTAAAAAATCAAACACTTTTTTGGACGCTGCTAAAAACTGGATACAAAATCAAAAAAATTATTTTAAAAAAGATCAATATTATTTTTTAAAGACTCATAATTCGTTAGAGGAATATTTTGGTAATAAATTTACTACACCATCAGAAACTATTGGAGCAATTTATATTGTAAGAGATCCTAGAAATGTAATCTCATCTATGTGCAACCATTATTCATTAGATCTAGAAAGTGCTTACGCAAAAATGATAGATAATAACTCATCTCTATCTTTCAAAACTACTGATGGAGACTGTAGTAATTTTACATTTCTTGGAAAATGGTCAAATCACTATCAATCTTGGAAAGATAATATTAATTTCAAAACTTTGGTTGTTAAATACGAAAATCTCAGAGATAATGAATTTGATGAATTTAAAAAAATTTTAAATTTTATTGAGGAGTTGAAAGGAACTAAAGTTCCAATAAATGAAAAAAAAATGATTAATGCTATTAAATCAACAAGTTTTAAAAATTTAAAGAATAAAGAAAAACTTTATGGTTTTGGTGAAAGTGCAGTTGCTAAAGATGGAAAAACTATTAATTTTTTCAATTTAGGTTTTAAAAATAAATGGGAGGAATTGTTGCCTAAAGAAATGGCAGATAAAATTAAAGATCAATTTATTAACGAATTAAAAGATTTAAATTATGAGTGAATTAAAAGATAAAAAATGTTTACCATGCGAAGGTGGAGTTTCTGCATTTGATATTTCAGAAATTCATAAATATCAAAAAAAAGTTGATGGGTGGGAAGTTATCAAAAATGAGAGAGAAATTTTTTCTTTAGAAAAAACTTTTAAATTTAAAAACTTTATAGCTAGTCAAAATTTTGTAAATAATGTGGGAAAAATCTCTGAAGAAGAGAGTCACCACCCTGATATAACTTTTGGTTGGGGATACGCTAAAATAAATATTTCTACTCATGCTATTGAGGGCCTATCAGAGAATGATTTTATTTTAGCTGCAAAGATAGATCAAATCACTAGTGTTTGAAGTGTCTTGTTTTAGAAAATAACAAAACTGTACTGGTTTCATTCGCAAATTTTATGATTTCATTATCTTTAATTGATCCCGCTGGTTGAATCACAGCTTTAACACCTGCTTGGACTAATTTTTCTATTCCGTCTACAAAAGGAAAAAAAGCATCAGAGGCCGCAACGATGTTGTTAGGTGTATTTTGAAATTTTTTCATTTTATCAATTGCTATTCTACAACTATCCAATCTACTTGGTTGGCCAGATCCTATTCCTAAAGTAGTTTTATTAGATGCAAGTACAATGGCATTTGATTTTACAAATCTACATGTATTAAAGGCAAACAAAAGATCTTCAAGTTGAGACTTTGAGGGTTTTTTTTTTGAAGCTATCTTAAAATTATCTTTTTTTAATTTTACCAAATCTTCTGATTGAAATAAAATATTGTTACTTACCGAATTGAATCTTAACTCTTCCGAAAGTTTAAAATTTGTAGCATTAATCAATCTTAAATTTTTTTTTTTTTTTAAAATTTTAAGTGCTTCACTTTCAAAATTATTTGCAATGATCACTTCAAGAAATATTTTACTAAGCTCTGTTGCTAGTTTTTTTCTTATTTTAAAATTACAAGAAACAATTCCCCCAAAAGCACTTATTGGGTCGCAAGCAAGTGCAGATTTATAACATTTTATACTATCTTTTAATATGGAAGCCCCACAGGGATTTGCATGCTTAACTATAACAACGCCAGTATTCTTTGGAAACGATTTAGAGATTGTTAAAGCACTAAAAATATCATTGTAATTATTCAGGCTCAATTTTTTCCCTTGAATTTGGATAATATCTAATGATTTGTTTTGTGAATATATTGCACTTTTTTGATGAGGATTCTCACCGTACCTTAAGTTTTCAATTAAATTTCCATGTATAATCTTTTTTTGAGGAAAATGATTATTAGTAATTTTGTTAAAATAGTTTGAAATAATAGCATCATAATATGCAGTTTCTGTAAATGCTATCTTGGACATCTTTTTTCTAAAGTCATTAGATGTTGCACCATTAAATTTTATCATTTCATTGCTTAGCTCTTCGTATTGATTGGACGATGTTATAACTGTTACATAATTATAATTTTTTGCTGCTGCTCTAACTAATGTTGGTCCTCCTATATCTATATTTTCAATAATTTTTTTATGATTGGAAGTGTTCTTCAAGGTATCTTCGAAAGGATAAAAATTTACAATAACAAGATCTATATTTTCAAAGTTATTTTTAATTAGTTCTTTAAAGTGAGATTTGTTGTTTCTTTCATTGAGGATACCAGCATGAATTTTAGGATGTAAGGTTTTTACTCTTCCATTTAAAATTTCTGGCGAATCTGTATATTTTGATATTTCTGTACAATTAAATTTTAATTTTCTGATTTCTTTAAAAGTTCCACCAGAACTTATGATTTCAATTTTATTTTTTCTCAAAATATTCAGTAAAGGTCTTAATTTTTTCTTATCAGATAC
>CABYTL010000014.1 GCA_902521805.1 uncultured Pelagibacteraceae bacterium | reverse complement strand
GTTTTGAAATGATGGTTGATGATGGAAACATAGAAATATTGAGATTACTTTCAACGACTTCTTCCAAAATTGCTCAAGGAGAAATACTTCAATTACAACATAAAGGTGAGGTTGATATGCTTGAGGAAACTTATCTAAAAATTATTTCTGCTAAAACAGCAGAGTTATTTTCTGCGGCTACTAAAGTAGGTGCAATTTTAACCGATATTGATACAAAAAAAAAAGAGGCATTAGCTTTTTATGGTAAAAACTTAGGTCTAACTTTTCAAATTGCAGACGATACCTTGGATTATAATTCTAATCTTAAAGTGTTTGGAAAAAAAATTGGTCAAGATTTTTTTGAAGGTAAAACAACACTTCCAATTATTTTACTTTTTCAAAAAATAGATAAATTTGAGAAAGAAATTGTTAAAAATCTTTTTTTAAAGAATAAAAAAAACAATGAAGATTTAGAACATATTTTAGTTCTTATTAATAAGTATAAAATTATAGATGAGTGCTACAAGAAAGCTCAGCATTATATAGATCTCGCCTCAAGCTCACTTAGTATTTTTAAGGATAGTGAAGAAAAAAATATTTTAAACAATCTAACTTCATTTAGTTTAGCAAGGAACTTTTAGGGACTAAGTAAAACTCTATCCCATTTTCCATTAGAATTAAGAACATACTTAAGTCTTTCGTGAATTCTATTTTCTCCATCTAGCCAAAACTCGATACTATTAGGTTTCAAATTCCAACCAGACCAATGACCGGGACGTGGAACATTTTCTTTATCACCGTATTTTTTTTTATAATTTTCAATAGAGTCTAATAATTGATTTCTATTATCTAAAACAGAACTTTGTTTTGAAGCCCAAGCACCTATTCTACTTTCATAAGCTCTAGAATTATAATATTCATCTGCTGTTTGGTCTGAAACTTTTGCCACTTTACCATTAATCCTAATTTGTCTTAACAAGCTTTTCCAATGAAAACACATTGAAACATTTGGATTATCATTTAGTTCACCACCTTTTTGGCTATTTAAATTTGTGTAAAACACAAATCCATTTTTATCGTGTCCCTTAAGAAGGACCATTCTTACTGAGGGAATTCCATTTTTTGAGGAAGTCGCCAAAGCCAGTGCATTTGGATCATTAACTTCTTTTTTTTTAGCCTCTTCAAACCATTTATCAAATAAATCAAATGGTTCGTCAAAATCCAAGAAACAACTATCTAAACCTAAAGAGTTTTTTTCATTCATAATTCTAACAAAATAATCTATACAATATAAATAATGTCATTTAATACTTTTGGAAAGTTATTTCGTTTCACTACTTGGGGTGAGTCTCATGGACCTGCAATTGGGTGCATTATTGATGGTTGCCCTCCATTAATAGAGATTAATGAGCAAGATATCCAAAAAGACTTAGATAAAAGAAAACCAGGCCAATCGAAATTTACCACCCAGAGAAAAGAGAGCGATAAAGTAAAAATCCTATCTGGTACTTTTGAGGGAAAAACTACCGGAACTCCAATCTCTTTAATAATCTATAATGAGGACATGAGATCTAAAGATTATGGAAATATTAAAGATAAATTTAGACCTGGGCATGCAGATTTTACTTATTTCAAAAAATATGGAATAAGAGACTATAGAGGTGGAGGAAGATCTTCCGCAAGAGAAACGGCTGCAAGAGTTGCTGCAGGTGCGATTGCGAAAAAAGTCTTGAAAAAAAAATTAGGTAAAAAATTTAAAGTAATAGGAGCAGTGACTCAATTGGGAATTTTGGGATGTAACACAAATAAATGGGATGAAAAAGTAATAAAGAGTAATCCATTTTTTTGTCCTGATAAATCAATGATTAAATTATGGGAAAAATACCTACTAAGTATCAGAAAATCAGGATCATCGTGTGGTGCAGTTATTGAAGTTAGAGCAAATGGTATTCCTCCAGGTCTAGGAGCTCCAATATATTCTAAATTAGATGCTGATATTGCAGCTGCAATGATGAGCATAAACGCTGTCAAGGGAGTTAATATTGGTTCTGGAATGAACTCTGCACAGTTATCTGGAGAAGACAATTCTGATGAAATGTTTCGAAGACAGAAAAAAACAAGATTTAAATCAAATAATGCTGGAGGCATTTTAGGTGGAATTTCATCAGGACAAGAAATAGTTGCATCTTTTGCTGTTAAACCCACCTCATCAATATTGAAAAAGAGAGAGACTGTAAATAAATTTGGTAAAAATACTTCTATTTCTGTCAAGGGCAGACATGATCCATGTGTTGGTATTAGAGCAGTGCCTGTCGGAGAGTCAATGTTATCGTGTGTATTATTAGATCATTACTTAATGCATAAAGCTCAATGTGATTAAAAATTTATCTCTGTTTACGTAAAACAATATTTGAATTAATTAAATCTAGAACTTTATCCTCGATAGACTTAGCATCAAGTCCAGCTTGGTTATACATATTCTCTGGAGTATCATGATCAATAAATACATCAGGTAAAGTCATAGATCTAAATTTTAAATTTGAGTCTAATAAATTTTTTTTAGATAAAAAGTCTACAACATGAGATCCGAAACCTCCAATAGATCCTTCCTCAATAGTTAATATAGATTCGTGATTTGTTGCTAATTGCCAAATTAAGTTTTCATCCAATGGTTTTGCAAATCTTGCATCCACAATTGTAATATTTATTCCCTTTTTTTTCAAATTATCAGAAGCTTTAATTGTTTCATTTAGTCTTGCACCAAAATTTAAGATTGCTAATTTTTTTCCTTCTTGGATAATTTGTCCTTTACCAATTTCTATTATCTCATTAATAGATGGTAATGGAACTCCTATTCCAGAACCTCTTGGAAACCTAAAAGCACATGGTTTATCGTTTATATTTACTGACGTATTTATCATTTTTACTAACTCGGACTCATTGCTTGCAGCCATTACAACAAAATTTGGAAGAGTGGATAAATAAGTTATATCAAATGCTCCAGCATGAGTGGGTCCATCTGCTCCAACTAAACCTGCTCTATCTATGGCAAATCTTACAGGTAAACTTTGAATTGCTACATCATGCACTACTTGATCGTAAGCCCTTTGTAAAAAAGTAGAATATATTGCTGCATATGGTTTATAGTTTTCTGTTGCTAAACCTGCGGCAAAAGTTACAGCATGTTGTTCAGCAATACCCACATCATATGTTCGTTCAGGAAACTTTTTACCAAAATCACTTAAACCAGTCCCATCTGGCATTGCTGCAGTAATTGCCACTATTTTGCTGTCATTTTTTGCATGCTCAATCAAAGTATTCGAGAATACTTTTGTATATGTTGGAGATTTAGTTTTTGATTTATATTGTTCTCCAGTGGTTATATTAAATTTGGAGACACCGTGAAAATTATCTTTTGCATTTTCAGCAAATGAATATCCTTTGCCTTTTTTTGTTTTTACATGAATTAAAATTGGTCCTTGATATCTAGAGTCTCTTACATTTTTTAAAATTGGAACTAAACTATCTAAATCATGTCCATCAATTGGACCAATATAGTAAAAACCCAGTGAATTAAATAAAGTTCCTCCAGAAATAGCCGATCTAAATAGATCTTCTGCCTTACCAGCTTTAGCGCTAAACCTCTTTGAAAAAGATGAAATAATCATTTTAATAGTTTCTCTTAAACTAAAATAAATTTTTCCTGAAAATATTTTCGCAAGATAGGTACCCATCGCTCCTGCAGGTCTTGCAATTGACATATCGTTATCATTTAATATAACAATCATCTTAGTTTTTGAAGCGCCAGCATTATTCATGGCCTCATAAGCCATACCTCCACTTATTGCTCCATCTCCTATGACTGCAATTACATTATCTTTTTTATTAGATAGTTTATTTGCTTCAGCAATTCCAAAAGCTGACGAAATTGAAGTTGAACTATGTGCGGCTCCAAAAGGATCGTATTCACTCTCAATTCTTTTAGTAAATCCAGAAATACCACCTCCCTGGCGAAGTGTTCTAATTTTATCCTTTCTTCCTGTAAGGATTTTGTGTGGATAACTTTGATGTCCAACATCCCAAATTAATTTATCTTTAGGTGTGTTAAATACATAATGAATTGCAACTGTAAGCTCAACTACCCCCAGACTAGCACCCAAATGACCTCCAGTTTCTGATACAGCATTTATTGTTTCTTTTCGAAGTTCATCGGAAACTTTTTGTAAGTTTATCTCAGAAATTTTTTTAAGATCTGATGGAAAGTTAATACTATCTAAATATTTGTATGAATTCATTATTTTTTTCGACTCACAATATAATCTAATGTATTAATGAGATCTCTTGATTTTTTTCCATATCTAATAATCTTATTATTTAATCTTAACATTAGGGTTTTACTATATTTAGTAGCTTTAGAATAACCCAGTAAACTTATTAGTGTTGCCTTACCTTGTTTCTCATCTTTTCTTGTTTTTTTACCAGCTATAGAGGATTGCCCTGAAAAATCAATTAAATCGTCAATAATTTGAAATAATAATCCAATTTCAGATCCAATGTTCTCAAAAAGTTTAATTTGTTTCCTGTGTTTTTTTTTAATCAATAAAGGAGCTGCACAACAAAAACTAAATAACTTTCCAGTTTTTTTTGTTTCCATTTCTATAATTCTTTTTTTAGAAATTTTTTTGTACTCATAACTTAAATCCAAATATTGACCTCCGGCAACACCTAAATGACCTGAACATTCTGAAATTTTTTTTATTAAGTTAATTTTAGTCTTATTATCTGTGCTTAATAATTCTTTACCCAAAATTTCATATGCTAATGTCAAAAGTGAATTACCAGCTAAGACGGCAGTGGACTCTCCAAATTTTATATGAGTGGAAGGTTTACCTCTCCTTGTTTTATCATTGTCCATACATGGTAAGTCATCATGTATTAATGAATATGAGTGAATACACTCTACTGCTGCACCAATTACAATTAATTTTTTATATTCAACATTGAAAATTTTTCCTACATCAACCAATATTTTTGACCTTATCTTTTTACCACCTGAGAACAATCCGTAACTCATTGGCTTCAATAATGGAGATTTTTTTTGTTTTTTTATAAACCTGGTTAAAAAAAAGTTTGTATCTTTTGCAATTTTATCTAGTTCAGTTTGCATTCTTTTTAGAGGATATATTTAATATCTTCTCTTTGGTTTTTAAATTAATACTTTTTGCATTACTTTGAAATTTCTTTCCAATAAAGTTATCAAGCTTTAAAAGTTTCTGATAAATATCTGTTTCATTCTCAATATTTTCATGATTCTCTAAATAATCTATTATCTCATTAGCCTCCCTGGTCAATTCCTCTATACTCATAGTCTGATAATCAATTTGTTTATTTTTATCTTTCATATATTAATTCTTGATAATACATGAAAAATAATCTTTCAAATATTAAAAAAGCAAAAATTATTCTCGATAAACACGATTGTATAGCTATCCCCACAGAAACTGTTTATGGTTTGGCTGCTAATGCTTATTCGAATAATGCTGTAAAAAAGATCTTTAAATTAAAAAAGAGACCAAAACATAATCCATTAATAGTTCATTATTCTAATCTTGGAGATTTAAAAAAAGATTGTCATATAAATGATAATTTTTTAAAAATTTTTAAAAAATTTAGTCCAGGTCCAATTACTTATATCTTAAATTTAAAAAAAAATTCTAAGATTTCAAAATTAGTAACTAATAAAAAAAAAACACTTGCTGTAAGATTTCCAAAACATACACTTACAAAAAAACTTTTAAATTTATTGAATTATCCTTTAGCTGCTCCTAGTGCTAATATTTCTTCAAGAGTAAGCTGTGTATGCTCTAAAGATGTAAAGAATGAATTTGGAAATAAAATTAAATTTGTTCTAGATGGAGGGAGGTCATTAATTGGATTAGAGTCTACGATTATCTCTCTAACAGGCAAACCCAAGATTTTACGACTCGGAGGTTTAGAGCCATCAAAAATTAACAAACTTTTAAAAAAAAACTTAAAGTTAAAATTAATTGCTTCAAAAAATTTTTTTCCGGGTCAAATGAAACTTCATTATTCACCAGGAATTCCCTTAAGACTTAATGTTTCAAAACCAAAAAATAATGAAGCATACCTTTTATTAAAAAAAAAAGGAAAATATAATAAAAATTTTTATTATCTCTCAAACAAAGGGAATTTAAAAGAGGTAGCAAAAAATCTATACTATACTCTAAGAAAAATAAAAAAATTAAAATTTAAATCCATCGCTGTTGAAAAAATAAAAAATCAAGGAATTGGAAAAACGATTAATGATAGACTTTTAAGAGCTTCAAAATATCATGGATAATTATCTTAAAATTGAATCTTTACACAAATCTTACAATAATATTGAAGCTGTTAAAAATATCTCATTCAGTATTAAAAAAAATGAAATTATTGGTTTATTAGGTCCAAACGGATGCGGAAAAACTACAACTATTGGAATGATATTAGGTTTGTTAAAACCAACCAGTGGAAAAATACTACTTAATAATAAAGATATTGAAAAAAATAGAATAGAGACTTTAAAAAAAATAAACTTTATTTCACCTTATGTTGAACTTCCAAAGAAACTTACAGTTAAAGAAAATTTAATAGTTTATGGAAAACTTTATGGGGTTAAAGATATTAATCTCAAAATTGATTATCTTTGTGATAAACTTAGATTAGATGAAATCATTTATAGTATAACTGGGGAACTTTCTTCAGGGCAAAAAAATAGGGTAAGCTTAGCTAAAGCAATTATTAATGATCCAATGCTTTTACTTCTTGATGAACCAACTGCTTCTTTAGATCCTGAGACAGGTGATTTCGTTAGAACTTTTATAGAAAATTATCAAAATGAAAAAGGTAATTCTATTTTGCTGGCATCTCATAATATGAGTGAAGTAGAAAGATTATGTTCCTCGGTTTTAATGATGAAAAATGGTTCAATTATTGATTATGGTGAGCCTAATAAACTAATATTAAAACATGGAAGAAAAAATTTGGAGGAAGTTTTTTTAAAACTTACAAGGAAAAATGAATTTTAACAGAATGTATGGTCTTTTTTTAAGACATTTTTACTTAATAAAAAGTTCTTTCCCAAGAATACTTGACTTAATTTACTGGCCAACAATACAAATAATTTTATGGGGCTTTATATCAAAATTTTTTTCTTCTTATAGTGACTATTATAATAACACCGTTGGAGTAATCCTCACATGCGCAATACTTTATGATTTTTTATTTAGATCTAGCATAAGTTTTAATATGCTTTTTTTAGAGGAAATTTGGAGTAGAAATTTTACTAACTTATTTATAGCTCCCTTGAAGATTAAAGAAATTATTGTATCCTTGATTTTTACTGCATTATTAAGAACTTTAATCGGTCTTGTGCCAGCAATAATTATTACAGCACCTTTATTTGGTATTTCAATTTTAAAACTTGGATTGCCGTTGTTATTTCTTTTTTTAAGTTTATATATTTTTGGAATTACGCTAGGACTTCTTGTAAGCTCTGGTTTACTTAGATATGGTCCCTCCTTTGAAAATATAGCATGGTCATCTTTATTTTTATTGGCGCCACTTGGCTGTATATATTATCCAATAGAAATTTTACCACATTTTTTTCAATTATTAGCGAAAGGATTGCCTCTAGTTTACATCTTCGATGAAGCTCGAAATATTTTAATGAATGGTGATGTGGATTATACCAAAATTTATTTTGCTTATTTTTTAAATATTATCTACTTAGTTGTGAGTATTTGTTTATTTTATATGTCTTTTTCAAGATCAAGAGAAAAAGGAACATTAATTAATATGGGAGAATAAATGGTGCGCCTGCTAGGAGTCGAACCCAGAACCTCCTGATCCGAAGTCAGGCGCTCTATCCAATTGAGCTACAAGCGCATATAATAGTAATATATTATTTTATGGAAAAGAAAATAAATATAATAGTTAATGAAGATGGGCATAAAAATAGAATAGACTCCTTTATTAACAAATTTGAAAAGCATATTAGTAGAACTAGGATTAAAAAGTTAATACTTAGTAAAAGATTAAAGATTAACAATAAATTAATAATTGATCCCTCAAAAAGAATTTACAAAAATGATGTAGTTAATTTAGTGATACCCGAACCTAAAAAAACATCTCTTAAACCTTATGATTTTAATCTTGATATTGTTTATGAAGATCATGATTTAATCATAATCAATAAACCTGCGGGTATTATTATGCATCCAGGTGCAGGAAATTATGATAAAACAATCGTAAATGCTCTTTTGAGTTATGATAAATATTCCTTATCTAATATTGGAGACAAGTTTAGACCAGGTATAGTCCACAGAATAGATAAGAACACTTCTGGTTTAATTGTGATAGCAAAAAATAATAATACTCATGAAAACCTATCAGTTCAGTTTAGCAAACATAAAATTCTTAGATCTTATCAATTACTAATTTGGGGCAAACTAAGACCATCAAAAGGAAGAATTGAAACCTTGATTACTAGAAGTTCAAAAAATCGCCAGATGATGCAAGTAAGTTTCACAAAAGGAAAAAAGGCTATTACAAATTATAAAACTATAGAGATTTTTGAAAACAAAAATACACCTACATTAAGTCTTGTAGAGTGTAAACTTGAAACTGGCAGAACTCACCAAATAAGAGTTCATCTAAATCATTTAGGTAATAGCATAGTTGGAGATGATAAATATAAGAAAAAATTCAAAAAAATAAAAAATATAGATGATGAATTAATTGGATTATTAACTAACTTAAATAGACAATTTTTACATGCAAAAACTTTAGGTTTTATTCATCCCAACAAGAGAAAGGAAATGATTTTTAACTCTAATTTACCAAAAGATCTTGAAATTATTTTAAAAAAACTAAGAAATACTAAAAAATAAATCATTGAAATATTAAATTTTTCTATTAGATAAACATCGATGAATATGGCAATTAATAATAATTTACCAGCTTTAAGTAATGAAGGAGGTCTTTCTGCTTATTTGGAACAAATAAAAAAATTTCCAATGCTAGATGCCGAAGAAGAGTATATGTTAGCAAAAAACTGGAAAACGACAGGAAATATAAAGGCTGCAGAAAAACTTGTTACAAGTCATTTAAGATTAGTCGCTAAAATAGCGATGAGATACAAAGGTTATGGATTGCCAGTAAATGAGATGATATCAGAGGGGAATGTTGGTTTAATGCAGGCAGTTAAAAAATTTGAACCTGAAAAAGGATTCAGACTAGCAACTTATGCAATGTGGTGGATTAAAGCCTCAATACAAGAATATATTTTAAGATCTTGGAGCTTAGTCAAAATTGGAACAACAACAGCTCAAAAAAAATTATTTTTTAATTTGAAAAAACTTAAAAATCAAATTGCACCTCGGTCTGAAGGTGACTTAAGAGATGAGCATGTAAATGTAATTGCCTCTAAACTTGACGTAAGTAAAGAAGAGGTTGTATCGATGAATAGAAGACTTTCTGGAAAAGAGTTTTCTTTAAATGCTCAAGTTGGTGAAGATGGAGATGAATGGCAAGATTGGTTGGTAGATAAAGAACTAGATCACGATCTTAAATTTGCCCATCAAGAAGAAATGGAACAAAGAAAAGATTTGCTAAAAAATTCTTTAAAAGTTCTAAATCAAAGAGAAAAAGAAATACTTTATTCAAGAAGATTAAATGATAATCCAACAACATTGGAAGATTTAAGTAAAAAATATAAAATTAGTAGAGAAAGAGTAAGACAAATTGAAAATAAAGCTTTCGAAAAACTACAAAAGCATATGCTTTTGCTGGCAAAATCTAAGAACCTTTTACCAATTAATTAAATCTCAAAAGGATTTTCAACCAAAATTGTGTCTTCTCTTTCTGGGCTAGTAGAAATACTAGATATTTTTGCTTCAATAAAATCCTCAATTGCAAATATATAGTTTTTTGCATTTTCTGGTAAATTATCTAAATTCTTTATTCCGTTAGTCGGAACCTTCCATCCTGGAAAAGTTTTGTATATTGGTTTAATTTTAACTTGATCCTCAACAGCAGCTGGAAGATAATCGATTACCTTTCCATTAAGATCATATTGAATACACATTTTTATTTCATCTAACTCATCTAAGACATCCAATTTAGTTAAAGCAATTCCATCTATGCCAGAAACTTTTATAGTTTGTCTAACCAAAACACCATCGAACCAGCCACATCTTCTTTTTCTACTAGTAACAGTTCCAAATTCTTTTCCTCTCGTACCAAGTAAGTCTCCAATTTTATCTTTTAACTCAGTAGGAAATGGACCTTCTCCTACTCTAGTCGTATAAGCTTTTGTTATACCAAGTACATAATTTATAGAATTAGGTCCACATCCAGTTCCTGTTGCTGCGCTTGATGCTACTGTATTTGAGGATGTCACAAAAGGATATGTCCCATGATCAACATCTAATAGAATCCCCTGAGCACCCTCGAAAAGTATCTTTTTTTTTTGTTTTTTAAATTGATCAATCTTTAACCATACAGGTTCTGAAAATTTTAGTATTTCTGGGGCAATTTGTAAAAGATCTTTTTTAAGTTGGTTCTTTTTGAATATTTTTTTCCTAGTCCTTTTCTAATTGCATTGTGGTGCATCAAAACAGTTTCTAATCTTTGATCTAAATTTTTTTCAGACCTCAAATCCATAACTCTAATTGATCGTCTTCCAACTTTATCTTCATAGGCAGGACCGATTCCTCTTCTAGTGGTTCCAATTTTACTTTTTCCTGCTGCATCCTCTCTTATTTCATCCATTTCTCTATGAAAAGGTAGAATTAAATTTGCAGCCTCAGAGATCATAAAATTCTCAGAATTTACATCTATACCTTTTTCTTTAATTTCTTTAATTTCATCTAGTAAGGCCCAAGGATCTATAACAACACCATTACCTATAATTGAAATTTTATTTTTTCTTACAATACCTGATGGGAGTAATCGAAGCTTATAAGTAATCCCTTCTATGACCAAGGTATGCCCAGCATTATGACCACCTTGGAATCTTATCACAATATCAGCTTGTTCTGATAACCAGTCTACAATTTTTCCTTTTCCCTCATCTCCCCATTGTGAACCTACTACTGCTATATTTTTCATTATCTAAAAATTTTTTTTAACTCAATAGAATTTAAATGATTTATTGGACCATGTCCCTTTCCAATTTTAGGGTTAGTTGATATTGCAGAATTTACATACTTAATTCCTAACTCACAAGATTTCTTTAAGGTTTTTCCACATGAAAAAAAAGAAGTAATAGCAGTTGATAATGTGCATCCTGTTCCATGAGTATTTTTAGTATTAAATTTCTTATTATTAAATATTTTAGTTTCGTTCTTATTAACAAATACATCATATACTTTTTTTAATTTTAAATGACCTCCTTTAATTAAAACATTATCAACACCTAACTTGATTAACTCTTTTGCAGCAAAAATCATATCTTCTTTTGTTTTTATATCCACTCCTGATAAGATTTCTGCTTCAGGAAGATTAGGTGTTATTAACGAGACTTTTTTAATTAATTTTTTTTTCATTAATTGAATTGCTTGGTCACTAATTAATTTTGCTCCGCCTTTTGCAGTCATTACAGGATCAAGGATTATTTTATTAATCCTAATTCTATTCAAAGCACTAATAACTTTATTTATTGATTGTGTTGAATGAAGCATCCCTATTTTTATTGCATCAGGTTTGATATCTTTTGCTGTGTGAATTATTTGATTGTAAATTTCATTAGGTGGAATTGATACTACAGATTTCACACCATTTGTATTTTGTACAGTCACAGCTGTTATAGCTGTCATGCAATAAGATCCTAGACATGTAGCAGTTTTAATATCTGCTTGAATACCAGCGCCTCCAGATGAGTCAGATCCTGCAATGATAAGAATTTTTGATTTTATTTTCAAATTATTTAATTTTTCTAGCTACTAAATTCACACATTTAAAAAGAAGCTTTTTATTCTTACTTTCTCCCATTACTCTAATTTTTTTCTCTGTTCCAGATTTTCTTACCAATATCCTCCCTTGACCTTTAAGTAATTTTTTAGCTAAAGCTATAGATCTCTTAATTTCAGGTTTATTAATAATGCTTTTATCTTTTACATCAATATTTTTTAATAATTGTGGTATCTTTTCAAACTTTTTAAAAAATTCGCTAGCCTTTTTTCCTTTTCTTAAAGCAAATAACGACTCTAAAGCAACAAGTAGGCCATCCCCTGTTGTTGCAAATTTTCCCAAAATTATATGACCTGATTGTTCGCCTCCTAAATTAAATCTATTTAATTGCATTTTTTCTTTTACATATCTATCTCCAACGTTAGCTCTTATAAATTTTATCCCTTCTTTTTTAAAAAATTTTTCCAAACCATAGTTAGACATTAAAGTTCCTACCACACCACCTTTTAACATTTTTTTATTCTTCCACCTTTTGGCTAGAGCAGCAATTATTTGATCTCCATCGATTATATTGCTTTTTTCATCACACATTATAATTCTATCTGCATCACCATCTAGCGCAATACCGATATGGGCTTTATGTTTTTTAACCATAAACTTAATCCTTTGAGGAAATGTGGAACCACAATTTTTATTTATATTTAATCCGTTCGGATTTACTCCAATAGCAATTACTTTTGCTCCTAATGATCTTAATAATTTTGGTCCAGCTTTATACCCAGCACCATTAGCACAATCGATTACGATTCTAAGTCCTCTTAGATTAAATTCTTTAGTAAAATTTTTTTTTAAAATTTTTATATAATCTTCGGTTCCTGTTTCTAATCTTTTTACTCTTCCTAATTTTTCTGGATCAGATAGATTTATAGTAATATTTTCATCTATAAGACTTTCAATTTTTTTCTCTATCTTATCAGACAATTTCATTCCATCAGGGCCAAATAATTTTAAACCATTATCAACATGTGGATTATGAGAGGCTGTGATCATAATTCCCATATTTGCTTTCATATCTTTTGTAAGCATAGCTAAACCATTTGTCGGGAGAGGACCAAAAGTATACACATGCATACCAGCAGATGCCAATCCAGAAACTAAAGCGGGTTCCAAAGTGTATCCTGATAATCTTGTATCTTTTGCTATTACTGCAATTTGTTTTCTTTTTTTTTGAGACTTAAAATATGTCCCACTTGCTAAACCAAACTTAAAAAACATATCTCCATTAATATTTCTACTATTAATTGCCCCTCTAATACCATCTGTACCAAAATATTTTTTTCTCATGAATTCTTTAGTATTGTTTTAAAAACTTTTAAACCTTGCGCTATTTCATTTACATCGTGAATTCTTAATATTTGAACACCTTGCATCATTAAATAAATTGATGAAGATACCGTACCACCAATCCGAGATTTACTATCATTTTTACCAGACAATTTCTTAATAAAACTTTTTCTTGAATTCCCAACAAGTATAGGAAAACCAAGTGAATGAAAAATAGAAATATTGTGTATTAAGTTCATATTATGTTTCAAATTTTTTCCAAAACCTATTCCAGGGTCTAAAATTATGTTGTTATGACTAATACCCTTCGATCTAAGAAGTTTAATTTTCATTTCAAAGAAATCATATATATCTAATAATACATTTTTGTACTTTGGGTTGTTTTGCATATTTTTTGGTATTCCTTGCGAATGATGAATTACAAATGGAATTTTGTATTTTCTTAATACGTTTAATGTTTCTTTGTCAAAATTTAAACCCGAAACATCATTTATTAATTTTATACCTAGAGGTATGGCCTTTTTCATTATATTTGATTTTCTTGTATCTAAAGAAACTGGTAATTTTTTTCCTAATAATTTTAAAATTTTACTAATTCTTCTCCACTCTAAAGTTTCACTTATTACTTTTGATCCTGGTCTTGTAGATTCTCCCCCAACATCAATTAGTTTTGCTCCAGAATTAATTAATTCAATTGCACGATTGATACCTTTCTTTGTTTTATTATATTTCCCACCATCTGAAAAACTATCAGGAGTTAAATTTAATACGCCCATTAAATTAGGAATTTTTTGAAAATCTAAATTGGAAAAATTTTTTTTTCTAGATTTTATTTTTTTTAAGTCTAATTTTATTTTAGTCTTAAGAGACTTTGGTAAATTTTTTAATCGATTAATAAAAATTTTTTTTTTAGATTTCCTTGTAATTATTTCTATTTGATCAAATGAAATTTCTTTAATCTTATTTAAAGGTATAGCTTTATTCTTTTTAACTAAATATTTTGATTGATTACCATAATAGAAATTACACACTCTTGTGTAATATCTTGACATTAAGGTTAGTGTATAATTTTTGGTTTAAGACCTAATACATCCATAGCTGATCCTTTATTATCGTCTTCTGTTTTCAAATCTTGTTTATCTGTGGGATATATGTTTTTGTTAATTATATTTTCAATCTCTTCACCAGTTAAAGTTTCATATGTCATTAAAGCTTTAGCAATCTTATGCAAATCTTCAATTTTATTCGTTAAAATTTCTCTAGCTTTATTATAGCCTTCATCAACTAATTTTCTTATCTCTTTGTCAATTTTTTTAGCTACTTCCTCTGAAACTGATTGAGTCTGGGTAACAGATCTCCCTAGAAATACTTCTTCTTGGTTTTCACCATATTCAACTGGGCCCATTTCCTCACTCATACCATATTTTGTTACCATGGCTCTTGCTAGTTGTGTTGCTTGATTAATGTCCGATCCAGTTCCACCCCCGGCTCCTGTTGATATATTATCTTTTCCAAAAATTACTTCCTCGGCAACTCGACCACCAAAACATACTGCTAATCTAGCTTTTAAATATTTGATAGAATGACCATGTTTATCTCTCTCGGGCAAGTTCATTACCATACCTAGTGCCCTTCCCCTTGGTATTATTGTTGCTTTATGAATAGGGTCATAACTAGGCATATTAAAAGATACTAATGCATGGCCACCTTCATGGTAAGCTGTTAATTTTTTTTCATCTTCTGTCATAACCATTGAACGTCTTTCAGCTCCCATCATTACTTTATCTTTAGCATCCTCAAATTCATTCAAAGTTACAATTCTCTTATTTTTTCTAGCTGCTAATAATGCAGCCTCATTAACTATATTTGCAAGATCAGCTCCTGAAAATCCAGGTGTTCCCCTGGCGATAGTTCTTAAATTTACATCTGGAGCCATTTTAATCTTTTTTACATGAACCTTAAGAATCTTTTCTCTTCCTATAATGTCTGGATTTGAAACGACAACTTGTCTGTCAAATCTCCCAGGTCTTAATAATGCTGGGTCCAATACGTCTGGTCTATTAGTGGCAGCAATTATTATAACTCCTTCATTTGTATCAAAACCATCCATTTCAACTAACAACTGATTTAATGTTTGCTCTCTTTCATCATTCCCTCCACCTAATCCAGCTCCTCTACTTCTTCCAACTGCATCAATCTCATCTATAAAAATTATACATGGCGAATTTTTTTTTCCTTGTTCAAACATATCTCTAACTCTAGACGCTCCAACACCAACAAACATTTCTACGAAATCTGATCCTGAGATTGTAAAAAAAGGAACTCCAGCTTCACCTGCTATCGCTCTAGCTAATAATGTTTTTCCTGTTCCAGGAGGACCAACTAGTAATGCTCCTCTAGGAATTTTTCCTCCTAAACGGCTAAATTTTTTCGGATCTTTTAAAAATTCAACTATCTCCTCGACCTCTTCTTTTGCTTCCTCTACTCCTGCAACATCATTAAAGGTAACTTTACCTTTTAACTCATTCATCATTTTTGCTTTTGATCTACCAAAGCCCATCGCCCCACCTTTTCCTCCCTGCATCTGACGCATAAAAAAGATCCAAACTGCAATAAGTAATAGCATTGGAAACCATGATAATAAAACTCCGAACAAAGAAGGCATTTTTTCTTCTAGGGGTGCCGCAGAAATACTTACACCTTTATCAGATAGTTTTTCAATTAAGTTTGGATCATTAGGAGAGTAGGTAGAAAAACTGTTACCATTAGAGAAAACACCTTTAATGTTATTTCCTTGGATATCAACTTTTAAAACTTCGCCGTTATCTACAGAAGTTAGAAACTCTGAAAAAATTATCTGATTACTTCTTTTTACGTTTGATTGAGGATTCTTAAACATATTATAGAGTCCTATTGTTAAAAAAACAATAACAGCCCACATTGCTAAATTTTTAAAATTCATAGCATTAAGATAAGAATTATTATAAATTAAACAAGTGTCAAAATTAGTACTCTTTTGTAATAATTACTGTCTGATTAACCTTTTTTACCGCACATCCGGCTAAAGTTTCTTTCTTAAACCTATTTTTGTTTATTTTTTCTAAAATTAAGTCAATTTTTTTTCCTCTTGGTGAATAATACTTTCCTCCAATTATTCTTAAAGAATCAGACAAAGATCTAAAGACTACTTCATAGGGTTGAACAAAAAAATTTTCATTTAAAACTAATTCTTTATTCTTTATATCATGAAAAGAATTAAATGTTTTATTTTGTTCAACATAATATTTAATAGCTTGATCTGATTTTTTTAAATTTTTTAGTGTTAAAAATAATTTGTCCTTGTCTAAGCCGATTTTCTCAAATTCGTTAATTATATTTCTTATCTTTATTCTTTTAAAAATGATATTTTGATTTGAAGGATCTTTAACAAAAAAATTAAAAACATGTTTAGAAATAAACTCAAGATCATTTTTTTTAAAATTTAGCAAAGGTCTTAACAAGTTTACAGATGAAAAACTTGTTTTTTTTTCTAAAGAAATTAGACCTTTTAATCCACTTCCTCTTATCATTCTT
>CABYTL010000013.1 GCA_902521805.1 uncultured Pelagibacteraceae bacterium | reverse complement strand
TAGATTGAGGTTTTTCCAATAAATACTCCCTGGACCAAAGTTTTTAGTAATATTTTTTTTAAATCTTTCCTCTATATTTTTATTTCCTTCAACTAATGTTTTGAACATGACTTGACCAACCTCGTTATAGCCTGAAACTTTTCCAGTTTTAATATTGTAAAAAGGACTTTTATTTTTTTTTAAGAAAGTAAAATCTTTCTTACCTTTGATATAAGTTAGTAATTTCTTTTGATTATAAACCCAGTGCAATGGTCTAGCTGCAGCATCAGCAACAGTTGCACCCAAGAAAACATGTAGATTATTTTTCATTAGATTTAAAATTTCTCAACAGATGTTCTTAATTGAGTTTCCCAAGACCATGAACTTTTATCTTGATTGTGAAACTGAAGATATACTTTTGCAATTTCATCAGGATGTATGGTCTTATATGATCCATAATTTTCTTTGCCAATACCACCATCGATAATAAAATGTCCAATATGAATGTTTTGAGGATGCAACTCTCTTGCTAATGATTGGGCCAAACCTCTTAGACCAAATTTTCCCATTGCAAAAACAGAAGAATTTGGAAAACCTTTTATACTTGCGGTAGCCCCTGTAAAAAAAATACTTCCACGTTTTTTTTTAAGCATTCTTTTTGCAGACTGTTGGGACACCAAAAAACCTCCATAACTTGTAATATTAATTGCTTCAAATGCTTTTTGGGGATCTAAATCAACAATGCTGCCTCCAAGACTTTTTGATGGGTTATAAATTACCAAATTTGGTACCCCAATTATTTTGTCAGTTTTCTTGAATAAGTTTGTCACACTCTTAATTTTAGTGGCATCACATTTAATTGTATTAGCTCCAATTTCTTTTTTTAAATCTTGAAGTTTTTCAATATTTCTTGCAGCGAGAACAACCTTCATTCCTTTTGAGGAACATAAGCGAGCCAAGGATGCACTTAATCCACTTCCTGCTCCTACAATTAAAACTGACTCAGTCATTTTTTTAATATTTTTTTAAAATTTTTAAATTTTAAAATATTCTTTTATATCTTTTTGAAACATTAAGTATATTGATGAAATTTGTATTAAAGTATTTAAACTTAAAACAAATCTTACACCCGTAGCAGTTAATCCTATTTCTGGTAGAGGTCCAAAAGGAGCTTCATAACTAACCATAATAGCTCCAAATAAATCGAATAGACCAACTACATTCCATGAAAGCAATAGACCCCATAAGATAGCACTTGGTTTTCTTATAATGTGGTAAACCAAGAATATTGCAGTTATTCCAATTATAAAGTCACCTACAAAAGGGACTATCCATTCAGATGGTGCTGAACGTTCATTTCCAGTAAAAGTCCAAAATAAAAATAAGCCTGATCCTAGGGCTCTGAATGACATCCATCCTGTTGCAAAAATAAGCCAATTTAATTTCATTTTTTAATGCGATAAAAATTTTTCAGCTTCGAGAGCAGCCATACAGCCCATCCCTGCAGCAGTTACAGCTTGTCTAAAAGTTTTGTCTTTAACATCTCCTGCAGCATAAACTCCAGGAACATTAGTTTCAGTAGAATCTGGTTTAGTAATTAAATAACCTTCTTTATCCATATCTAATTGTTCTTTAAATAAAGCTGTTGCTGGATCATGACCAATTGCAATAAATAAACCATCAACTTTCATTTCTTCGATATTATTAGTCTTTAGATTTTTAATCTTAATACCTGTAACATTTTTTGGCTCTCCGTCTCCAATAACTTCATCGACAGCACTATCCCAAATAATTTCAATTTTTTTGTTTTCCATTAATTTCTTTTGAAGTAATTTTTCAGCTCTTAATTTATCTCTTCTATGAATTAGTTTTACCTTTGATGCAAATTTTGTAAGAAACATTGCTTCTTCAACAGCAGCGTTTCCTCCACCAACTACCGCAACTTCTTTATCTTTAAAGAAAAATCCATCACAAGTAGCACAAGCGGAAACACCAAAACCTCTAAATTCCTGCTCTGATTTAAGATTTAACCATCTTGCCTGCGCACCAGTAGAAATAATTATACTTTCTGCAGTATATTTTTGACCACTATCTCCAACTGCTTCGAAAGGTTTAGATTTTAAATTTACAGAACTAATATGATCTTCAATCATCTCAGTTCCAACTGCTTTTGCCTGATCTTTCATTTGGTCCATTAACCAAGGTCCTTGTATCACGTCAGCAAATCCTGGATAATTTTCAACATCAGTAGTTGTTGTTAATTGTCCTCCGGGCTCAGACCCATAAACTAAAATTGGATTTAGCATTGCACGTGCCGCATAAACTGCAGCAGTATATCCAGCTGGACCGGATCCAATTATTAACACTTTTGTGTGTTTAGTTGGATTTTGACTCATATGGAAGCTATATAGTAATTAATGAATAAATTAAAAGGTATATTATTGACTCAAGGTATGCATGGTATGATCAGCCAAGTAGAGGGACTGGCAAAAGCCTTAGACATTGATTTTACACACCAGACAGTTGAACTAAATAATTTTTGGAAAATTATCCCTCCAAAATTTACTCCGATTTCACAAAGTGTTTATAAAAAAATTGACCAAACCGAGTTTGATGTAATTATTTCTTGTGGACGTAAAAGTGTAATTCCTTCAATTCACTTAAAAAAAAATTCAAAAAAAAAAGTAACTAATATTCATATCCAAGATCCAAAGGTAAACTTTAATCATTTTGATTTTATTGTTGCTCCTGAGCACGACTCTATTGAAGGTCAAAATGTAATTAATACAAAAGGTGCTATTCACTATCTTACTGATGAAGAAATTGTTAGAAATAAAGATTATTTAAATTTATTTATAAAAAGAGACCATAGAAAAATTTGCTCATTGATTTTAGGTGGTCCCACAAAGTACTATGATTATTCCTCAGAAAATATGAAAAATATTTTTTCAATTTTAAATAATTTATTAAAAAAAAATAACCATCAACTTGTTGTAATTCCATCTATGAGAACTCCAAAAAATTCAATCGATTATGCTAAAAAATATTTTGGAGAAAATCATACAATTATAGATAAAGTAGATAAAAAAGCTTATTTATCTGCGCTATCTATATCTAATAGTATAGTTGTTACATGTGACTCAAGCTCAATGATTTCAGAGGCAGCATTAACTGGAAAACCTATTTATGTCGCAAATATTTTACCAAGAAAAAGTGATAAAAGATTTCAAGAATTTAGAAATTTATTTAGAAAATTAAATATAATACGAAATTTAGGTGATGAAGAAGAAAATTGGAACTATCAAAAACTAGATGAAACGAATAGAGTAGCAAATATTATAAAAAAAAAAATTAACTCTTAATGTCTTTTCTAAATTCAATTAAAGATAAATCCAAAAAGCATGAATTTCCTTTTGATCATTGGGAGTATACTAATGCTCTTAAAAATGAGGCGATAGAAGAAATTATTAAAGCAGACATTCCAGATGTTAGTAAACATAATCTTAATTATGATGGAACAAGAGCTATTGATGATGGTGCTGCAGAGTTTAGAGAGGGAATTGCATCTGGAGGTAAAGCAATTAAATTTAGATGTTTTGTAACAAAAGAAAATGCATCACAATTTCCGAACTTAGTAAAATTTATAAAAGAGTTACAATCTAAAGAGGTACACCAAACTATTTCAAAAATGATTAACAAAAATTTGTCAAATTCATATGTAAGGGTTGAAGTTATTTGCGACAGAGAAGGATTTTGGCTAAAGCCTCATTGTGATATCAAAGAAAAGTTAATGTCAGGATTAATTTTTGTAAATAAAGCAAATGAGTCAGAAGAGTTGGGCACAGACTTTTATAATCAAAAATTAGAAAAAGTAAAAACAGTTCCCTACAAGCATAATTATGGATATCTTTTTACTAGTGGTCCTAATACATGGCATGGAATGGAAAAAAAGAAAATAGTAAAAGAGAGACGCTGTATTCAAGTAAATTATGTTACTTTCGAAACAGATTGGAAAGTGATTTCTTAAATATCCTGAAGAGAGATGACTTCTAACTTCTTTTTTTTGAGTGATTTAATAGCTTCTAGACACGCAAGAGCTGTTGACATATTAGTGCAATAAGGAACTTTGTTTTTAAGAGTACCTCTTCTAAGTGCAATTGCATCATTTAATCTGTGCTCAGTATTTCCTCCACCAGTATTAATTACTAAAGCTATTTTCTTAGAGTTTAACACATCTACTATATGAGGTGATCCACCACTTACTTTATTTATAATTTTACATTTGATTTTATGATTCCTAATATATTTAGCTGTTCCTCTTGTTGCACATAATTTAAAATTTAATTTTATAAGTTCTTTTGCTAAGTTAATTCCCTCATCTTTATGAGAGTCTTTTAAAGATATAAAAGCAAGTCCTTGTTTTGGTAAAGAATTTGCTGAGGCTATTTGACTTTTAGCAAATGCCATCCCGAAGTTTTTATCAAATCCCATAACTTCACCTGTTGACTTCATTTCTGGACCTAAAAGTAAATCACTATTAGGAAATTTATTAAAAGGGAATACAGCTTCTTTGACTGCATACATTCCTTGAGAATTATCTTTTAAATTGAATTTAGATAATTTTTCACCTGCCATCACTCTTGATGCAATTTTAGCAAGAGGTAGACCTTTTGCTTTTGAGACAAATGGTACTGTCCTACTTGCTCTAGGGTTAACTTCAATAACATAAATTTCATCTTTTTTAATTGCAAATTGAACATTCATGAAACCTTTAACCTTTAAAGCTAAAGCCAATTTTTTAGTTTGATTTTCAATTTCTTTAATTAAGTATTTTTTGATAGATATTGGAGGCAAGCTACAAGCCGAGTCACCAGAGTGAATTCCTGCCTCTTCAATGTGCTGCATGATACCTGCTATATGTACTTGCCTCCCATCAGATATTGCATCAACATCAACTTCCATTGCATGATTAATAAATTTATCAATTAGTATTGGATTTTTTTCAGCTGCTTTAAATGCTTCCTCAACAAAATTTTTAAGCTGGCTTTTTTCATGGACAATTTCCATTGCTCTTCCACCTAGAACATATGAAGGTCTAACCATCAAAGGTAAACCAATTTTATCAGCTATTCGAATAGCTTGATTAAAAGTTTTAGCAATTCCACTTTCAGCCTGTTTTAGCTTCAATCTATTAAGTAAATTTCTAAATCGATCTCTATCTTCTGCTAAATCAATCGATGTATATTGTGTTCCTAGGATTGGAAGTTTGTTATCGTATAAAAATTTTGCAAGTTTAATTGGGGTTTGACCTCCAAATTGAGCAATAATTCCTACTAAGTTTCCTTTTTCTTTTTCTTTCTTAATTATATTAAAAACATATTCTTCTTTGAGTGGCTCAAAATATAATCGATCGCTTGTATCATAATCTGTTGAAACAGTTTCAGGATTACAATTGACCATAATAGTCTCAAATCCAGCTTCTTTTAATGAAAAACTTGCCTGGCAGCAGCAATAGTCAAATTCTATTCCTTGTCCAATCCTATTAGGACCACCTCCAAGAATAATAATCTTCTTTTTAGTTGATGGATCTGCTTCACAGTCTGAATTAATTGAGAAATTTCGTTGATATGTTGAGTACATATAAGGTGTGAATGATTTAAATTCAGCTGCGCAAGTATCTACTTTTTTAAATACTGGTAAAATTTTAAGGGCAGTTCTTTTTCGTCTAATTATATCCTCAGATGTATTTGTTAACTCTGCTAATTTTTTGTCAGAAAAGCCTATTGATTTTATTCTATTTAATTCAACGTAATTTTTAGGTAATCCTCTGCTTTTAATCTTAATTTCAATTTCTACTATTTCTTTAACTTGCTCTAGAAACCATGGATCAATTTTTGATAGTATAAATATTCTTTCTAAGTTAATTTTTTTTCTAATCGCTTCTGCAACTAGTAACAGTTTATTTGGAATATTTTCTTTGAGTTTTTTTTCAATTTGTTTTTTATCTAAATTAAATATTCTATCTAATCCAGAAAAACCAGTTTCAAGAGATACCAAAGCTTTCTGGAGAGACTCTTTAAAATTTCTCCCTATTGCCATAGCCTCACCAACAGATTTCATTGATGTACCTAGAATTACTGGAGAGGTTGAAAATTTTTCAAAAGTAAATCTTGGAATTTTTGTTACTACATAATCAATACTTGGTTCAAATGATGCAGGGGTTACTTTAGTGATTTCATTTTTTAATTCATCCAAAGTGTAACCAACAGCAAGTTTAGCAGCAACTTTTGCGATTGGGAATCCAGTTGCTTTTGATGCAAGTGCTGATGATCTTGAAACTCTTGGGTTCATTTCAATTACAACCATTCGGCCATTTTTAGGATTAATTGCAAATTGAACATTTGATCCACCTGTCTCAACTCCAATTTTTCTTAAACAAGCAATAGAAGCATTTCTCATTACCTGGTATTCTTTATCAGTCAATGTAAGCGCTGGTGCAACAGTTACGGAGTCGCCAGTATGTACCCCCATAGGATCAACATTTTCAATTGAGCAGATGATGATACAGTTATCTTTTTTATCTCTTACAACTTCCATCTCAAATTCTTTCCACCCCTCTAAGCATTCTTCTACTAAAACCTGGTTCACAGGGGACTCATTCAATCCATTTTTGATAATTTTAATGTAGTCCTTTTTATTTTTAGCTATACCACCACCGAGACCCCCAAGTGTGAATGCCGGTCTTATAATTGCTGGAAGACCAATTTTATTTAAAACTTTGGATGCCTGGTTGATATTATTTACAATTTCAGATTTAGGTAAATCTAAACCAATATCAATCATATTTTTTCTAAATTTTTTCCTATCCTCTGCATTAGCAATTGCTTTAGAGTTTGCCCCTATGAGTTCAATCTTATATTTTTTTAAAATCCCTTTTTTTTCAGCTTCCATTGCAAGATTAAGTGCTGTCTGCCCGCCCATAGTTGGAAGAATTGCATTTGGTTTTTCTTTTTTAAGAATTTCTTCTAAAACTTTTAATGTTATAGGCTCTATATAAGTTTTGTCTGCAACATCTGGGTCAGTCATAATAGTTGCAGGATTTGAATTAATTAAAATTACTTTGTAACCCTCATCTTTTAATGCCTTACAAGCTTGTGTGCCTGAATAATCAAATTCGCATGCTTGGCCTATAATAATTGGTCCAGCACCAACAACTAATATTTTTTTAAGATCTTTTCTTTTTGGCATTTTTTTTTATGTTGTTAATAAATTCTTGAAATAAATAAACGCTATCTTGTGGTCCAGGATTTGACTCTGGATGATATTGTACAGAAAATACTGGTTTGTTTTTAAGTTTTATTCCTTCAATGGTATTATCAAAAAGGGATTTATGAGTTACCTCAATTTTTTTTGGTAAAGTTTCTTCAACTACTACAAAGCCATGATTTTGACTGGTGATTTCAACTTTATCATGGATTAAATTTTTCACAGGATGGTTAGCACCTCTATGTCCTAACTTCATTTTTTTTGTTTTTCCACCTAAGGCTAATGCTAAAATTTGATGACCTAAACAAATTCCAAATACAGGTAAATTTTTTTTAATTAACTTGTTAAGTATTTCTATTGCGTATTTTCCTGTAGCCGCAGGATCACCAGGACCGTTAGATAAAAAAATTCCGTGTGGTTTAAGATCTAATATTTTTTTCGCAGAAGTTTTGCAAGGAACAACTGTTACTTTACATTTAAAGTCTGAAAAATATCTTAAAATATTTTTTTTTATTCCATAATCAATTGCAACCACGTGAAAAGAATTTTTTGTATTTTTTTTATATCCTGCTTCTTTCTTCCAGGTTTTTAAGCCTTTCCAAATATAGTTTTTAGAGGTTGTTACAGTTTCTGCAAGATCAAGATTTTTTAATCCACTCCATTTAGTAGTTAAATTTATTAATTTGCTAACATTAAATTTTCCGTTTTTTGAATAAGAAATTGTTCCTTTAGGTGCCCCTTTATCTCTTATAAAGTTTGTTAAACTTCTAGTATCCAGTCCTGTAATTCCAACAATTTTATTTTTTTTGAGCCAGGTATCTAAATGTAAAAATGCCCTATAATTAGAAGGAGAGGTTATTTCAGAATTAAAGATTACACCTCTTGTCCAAATTTTATCAGACTCAATATCCTCTTTATTAGTTCCAACGTTTCCAATATGTGGGAATGTAAAGTTTATGATTTGTCCCGCGTAAGAGGGATCAGAAATAATTTCTTGGTAACCTGTTAAAGAAGTATTGAAGCAAACTTCACCAGTTGCTTCTCCCTGATAGCCAATTCCAATCCCTTTAAAAACCTTTTTATTTTCAAGAACTAAAACGCCTGTATTAAATTGTGAATTTTTTGAGTTTGTTTTTTTTGCTTTTTTGATCAATTACAACTCATAAGTTAAAGGTTAATACAATAATTGATTTATTATCGCAACAGAGATGTATTATAAAATTGTAAAAAAACAATTTTTCTTTTGAAGATTTTTATCTTTGCAGTAGATTAAAAAAATATGTCTTTAAAAGAAACAATAGAAACCGAATACAAAAACGCTTTAAAAGCTAAAGATAAGTCAAAAATATCAACTTATAGGTTAATTTTATCGTCAATAAAGGATTTGGATATTTCTAACAGATCTGGTCCAAATAAAAAAGAAACAGATGACGATGACATCAAAAAGCTTATAAAAAAAATGGTCAAGCAGAGAGCCGAATCTATAGAAATTTATAAAAAAAATAACAGAACGGATTTGTTACAGGTTGAGCAAAATGAGTATGATATTTTAACTGGATTTCTACCTAAACAGTTAGGCGAAGAAGAAACTAAAAAAATATGTGGAGAGATTATTTCTAAACTTGGGGCAAGTTCAATCAAAGATATGGGTAAAGTAATGGGAGAATTAAAAAAGTTACATTCTGATGAGATTGATTTTGCAAATGCAGGTACTCTAATTAAAGAATTATTAAACAGTCAATGAAATATCCTAAAGAATATCTTGATGAAATTAAAACTAGACTAAAAGTTTCGACCGTTGTATCAAAATTTGTACCATTAAAAAAAAGAGGCAAAGAGTACGTTGGTTTATCTCCTTTTAAAAATGAAAAAACACCTTCATTTACAGTTAATGATGAAAAAGAATTTTATCATTGTTTTGCAACATCTGAACATGGAAATATTTTTGATTTTATAATTAAAACTCAAAATTTTAAATTTGGAGAAGCAGTTAAACATTTGGCTCAATTAGCTGGTATGCAACCCTACATGTTTTCAAAACTAGATGAGGAAAGAGAAAAAAAGTGGAAAGAATACCAATCTATCTTTAGCCAATATGTAGATTTTTACCATAATGAATTATTAAGAAACGAAAGTTATTCTGTTGCAAGAGATTATTTAAAAAATAGATCTTTAACTAAAGAAGAAGTTAAAAAATTTAGAATTGGATATATAGAAAAAAAACCAAATTTTTTTAAAAAATTAAAAGATAATTATAGTAAACAAACTTTAATTGAAACAGGTCTATTTTACTTAGATGAAAAAAAGAAAACATATGTTGAAAGATTTAGAGGCAGATTAATTTTTCCAATCAATAACATTTCAGGTCAACCAATAGCATTAGGTGGAAGAATAATTGAAAATCTCGACTATTTGGCTAAATATATAAATTCACCTGAAACAAATTTTTTTAAAAAAGGATCCAACTTATATAATTTAGATGTAGCTAGAAAACTTTCTAACAAAATAGATCAAATTTATTTAGTTGAAGGATATATGGATGTAGTTGGTTTAAGTAAAAACGGAATTGATAATGCAGTTGCAAACCTTGGAACTTCTTTGACAGATAAACAAATTTTAACTCTCAACCAATTTTTTGATGATATCATTATCTGCTTTGATGGTGATGAAAGTGGTTATAAAGCAGCATTAAGAGCAGCAGAGAATTCTATTAAAGAATTAAAACCCGAAAAACAAATCTCATTTTTATTTTTACCAAATAAGGAAGACCCAGACAGCTATGTAAATAAAAATGGTAAAGCTAATTTTATCGATTTTACCAAACAAAGTAAGTTATCAATTCATCAATTTATTTTTAGTCATTACAAAAAACAAACTGAAAATAACCCTTCTTCATTAGCAATTTTTGAAAAAAAATTAAGAAGTATTGCCAATACAATTAAAGATGATTTTATAAAAAAATATGTATTAGAATATTTTTTAGAAAAAATTTCAGAACTAACACCACATTCCAATCGTAATAAAAAGAATTATTTTGTTAAAAGAACTAAATCATTAGATACAACTAAGAAGCATTTTAATGAAAGCCAATCACTAACTGGTGTAGAGCTTAAAGAATTTTCCTTATTATATTTAGTAATGAATAATTTAAGTTTGTTACAAGCAAATATTCATTTAATTGAAAATATAAAGTTATTTACTGAATTTAATAAAAAAATATTTAAACTAATAATTGAGAAGTTAAAATCTGGAGAACAGATTATAATTGAAGATTTAGAGTTAGATAGTCAATTATTAGAAAAAATAAATAAATTTGCTCCCATCAAACATATTCTTAAAAATCAAGCTGATGATGACCAAAAAATTATTGAATTATTAGAGGATGTCGCAAGAGATTTGATTAATTATGATCTTGATTTTAGAATTCAAGAATTAGAATCGAAGTTCTCAGTTGATATGAGCGAGACAACATTTAATGAGCTAAAAGAGCTAAAAAAAAAGCAAAATCTCAATTAATCTGCCTAAATTAATAATGGATTTTTGTATATTTGATATTATATAAGACTTCCAAACTTTATTTGCTGTGGAACGAATTATAACTAAATCATTTGCTAGACTTATGGGTAGAGGAACCCATAGAGGATTTATTACTTATGAGGAATTAAGTAAATCGTTAGGAAAAAGAAATCTTTCAGAAGATAATTTATCTCAAGCATTTATTCATATTCTTGATGATAGTGTAACGCTTGTAGAAAAAAAATCTGATTTTAAAGTTTTAAGAAAAAAAGATTCTTCTTCAAAAGAAGAGGGTAAAACTATTGAAAAAAGTGATGATCCTATAAGGATGTACCTCAGAGAAATGGGAGGCGTTGAACTCCTTTCCAGAGAGGGTGAAATTGCAATAGCAAAAAGAATTGAAGCAGGAAAAGATATAATGTTAATCGCATTATCTCAAAGTCCAATTACTGCACAACAATTTTATGATTGGAATGAAAAATTAAATAAAGATGAAATATTAGTTAGAGAAATTATAGATATAGACACTAATTATATGGAAGATGAAAGCACTGGACCAAGTGCAAAACAAAAAAATGCGGGAGAAACAGATAAAGAAGACACCTCTTCAGACGATGACGATTTCAATCCTACTCTTGCAGCAATGGAGACAGAGATCAAACCTAAAGTTCTTAAAACGGTTCATACTCTTACAAAAGAATATTCAAAATTAATTAAATATCAAAAAGAAAAATTAGAATGTGTTCTAAATTCAAAAACTTTATCACCAGCAAAAGAAAAAAGTTACGAAAAAATCGTTAAAGATATTTTAGAAAATATAAAATCTCTACAACTATCTCCATCTGTTTTAGAAGAACTTGTTCAAAAACACTATACCGAAAATAAAAAAATAATTTCTCTTGAAGGTAACCTTCTAAGGCTTGCGATGGATCATAAAATTTCAAGAAGTGAATTTTTAAAGTTTTATATAGGTAACGAAATAAATCCAAATTTAAAAAAATTTCTAGATACAAATACTGTTTGGAAACAATTTTTTGCAAAAAATAAAGACGAGTTCAAAAATATTGGTAAAAGGCTTGTTGAAATAAGTTATAAATTGGGTATCTCAGTTACAGATTTTAAAAAATTAGTTAGTAGAATTCAAAAAGGTGAAAAAGAGTCACGTATTGCTAAAAAAGAAATGGTTGAAGCTAATCTAAGATTAGTTATTTCAATTGCAAAAAAATATACTAACAGAGGATTACAATTTTTAGATTTAATACAAGAAGGAAATATTGGATTAATGAAAGCAGTTGATAAATTTGAGTATAGACGTGGTTATAAGTTCTCAACCTATGCAACTTGGTGGATTAGACAAGCAATCACCAGATCTATTGCTGATCAAGCAAGAACAATAAGGATACCCGTTCATATGATTGAAACAATAAACAAAATCGTAAGAACTCAAAGACTTATTTTGAGTGAATTTGGACGAGAAGCTACACCTGAAGAATTAGCGCAAAAACTTAGAATGCCATTAGATAAAGTAAGAAAAGTTTTAAAAATTTCTAAAGAACCAGTTTCACTAGAAAAACCAGTTGGAGATGAAGAGGATAGTAGTTTAGGAGATTTTATTGAGGATACAAAAGCTCTTGCTCCATTAGAACAAGCAATTAAATCTAACTTAGGTGAAGCAACAACAAAAATATTATCTACTCTAACACCAAGAGAAGAGAGAGTGCTAAGAATGAGATTTGGAGTGGGGATGAATACCGATCATACATTAGAGGAAGTCGGTCTGCAGTTTTCAGTTACAAGAGAGAGAATTAGACAGATTGAAGCTAAGGCTTTAAGAAAATTAAAACATCCTAGTAGATCAAAACAATTAAAAAGTTTCTTGGAGAGCTAATATCTATGGGCCGTTAGCTCAATAGTAGAGTACTGCATTGACATTGCAGGGGTAGTTGGAGCGTAACCAACACGGCCCACCAAATTGTATATTTTAAATGAATAATAATATGGTAAGTCTTAATTTAGACATAGTAAGCATTAATAAATAAAGAAAAATTATTGTAATTAGATGTTAAATTTAAAAAAACTTTTATTTCTACTCTCTAACAAAGAACGAAAAAGAGCGTTCTTATTATTGATATTGATTTTATTCATGGCCTTAATAGATTTGCTAGGTATAGCTTCTATTGTCCCATTCATTGCAATATTGACAAACCCTGAGTTAATTGAAACGAATGTTTATTTAAGTAAAGCTTATCAAATAGGAACTAACATTGGGATTTATACAAAATATAATTTTTTAATTGCCTTAGGTAGTGCAGTTTTTTTGCTATTAATTTTTTCACTTACTTTTAAAGCTCTAACAACTTATTTTCAAACACGCTTTATTAAAATGTGTGAGTATAATGTATCTAAGCGTTTATTAGAGTGTTATCTTAATCAACCTTATAGCTGGTTTTTAAATCGTAATAGCGCAAACTTAGGTAAAACAATTCTTTCAGAAGTTTCTAATGTAATTGGTAAAGGCCTTAATCCCATGATGTCTTTAATTACAAGTTTAGTAGTTACTCTTTCATTATTCTTTTTATTAATTTTTGTTGATGTTAAGCTTACTTTATTAGCTATTCTTACAATGACTATATTTTATGGACTGGTTTATACTTTTAATAGAAACTTAATGAATAAGATTGGAAAAGAAGTTTTCAAAGCAAATGAAGAAAGATTCAAAATTTTAAATGAGGCTTTTGGTGGATCAAAAGAAGTTAAAGTAGGTGGTTTAGAGAAAACTTATATAAATCAATTTTCAAAGCCAGCGAATAGTATTGCAAAAAATTCTGCTTTAACTGAAATAATAGCTCAGATACCCCGTTTTTCTCTTGAGGCTATTGCTTTTGGGGGGATGATACTAATTGCCTTGTATTTTATGACCTCAGGCACTGGAATTAATAATGTATTACCTTTAATTGCCCTTTATACATTTGCAGGATACCGATTATTACCTGCTATACAAAAAATATATATTTCTATGACTTACTTACGAGTTGTTGGTCCTGCGCTTGACTCATTGCACGATGATTTAAAAAAACTAAAACCAGATATACAGGATGAATTTAAAGATACTATTATTATAAAAAAAAATATTACTTTAAAGAATATTAATTACCATTATCCAAATTCTGAGAGAACAGTATTAAAGAATATTAATATTACCATTCCTGTAAATAATACTATTGGATTAGTTGGAGCAACTGGAAGTGGAAAAACTACTACTGTGGATATCATCCTAGGATTACTCGAGGCACAAAAGGGCACATTAGAAGTTGATGAAAAGATAATAAATAAATATAATAGAAAGTCTTGGCAAAAATCTATTGGTTACGTGCCACAACATATTTTTTTGGCTGATAATACGGTATCAGCTAATATTGCATTAGGAGTAAGTACTAAAGATATTGATCAAGAATCTGTTGAGTATGCAGCTAAAATTGCCAATTTACATGATTTTGTTATTAACGAATTACCATTTAAATATGAGACTACTATAGGGGAAAGAGGTATCAGACTTTCAGGTGGGCAGCGTCAAAGAATTGGGATTGCAAGAGCTCTTTATCACAAACCAAAAGTATTAGTTTTAGATGAAGCCACGAGTGCTTTAGATACTTTAACAGAAAATGCTGTTATGGAAGCGGTACATAGTTCAGAGAATAAAATAACAAAAATTTTAGTAGCCCATCGTTTAAGCACAGTAAGAAAATGTGATAAAATTTTTATGTTTGATAAAGGAGAACTAAAAAAAGAAGGGACCTTTGACGAACTTATAAAAAAAAGCGATGATTTTCGTGAAAGTTCAAAAAATTTTTAAAATCAATATAAAAATATTGACTTAATTTAATTGAAATTATTTTTCTTTATTTGTTAACTTGTAAGTGTCAAAAAAGTATTGTAATTACTTAGGTACTTTTGAGGGCCTGTAGCTCAGTTGGTTAGAGCAGTACACTCATAATGTATTGGTCCCAGGTTCGAGTCCTGGTGGGCCCACCAAAATTTTTTATAATTATTCGTTAGAAAATTCTTGTAGAATTTTAAATAGGGCGTTGATGTCACCATTATTTGAATTTAAAATTGAGGAGAACTCTTCTTTTTGCGTTCTAGCTAAGCTCAAACCTTCAATAATTAAGTCTCGAATTAAAGGCTTGTCTGGGTCTTTAGTATAAATTCTCCAATCTATTTTAATCTCAGGCCTTTCTTTGGTTTCTTTTAAAAGGCTATTAACTATAGTATAATTTTTATTTAAAAATTCCTTATCAAATACATTAATTTCTGGATTTGTGTACTCTGAAAGTCTACTTGAAAAGCTTTTAAGAAAATATTCTTCAAATAAATTTAGATATTTCTTTTTATCCTCTTCACTCAAACTCTTTCTTGTTGGTCCTAGTGTATAAAAACCGATACCATTTATATCAACAGTATCTTTTGCAATAGATTTTAATTTATTTATTTTTTCATCTTTAGATATATTTTCTGAAAGAAGTTTGGATGCCCTATTAACAGTAGACTGAACAAATACGTCGGCTTCCAAAGCAAAAACATTGCCAATTATTAGATTAATGGCTAAAATAATACCTAATAGTTTTTTTAACATGAATCTAAAAAAATTTTTTAATTTTCTATTTCTTCCCAGCCACTATCGTCTTGAGTTTCTACAATCGATGTCACATTTAAAATTTTCTGTTGTCTATCTTGTAAATAAAGACTTTTTACTGAAGCATAAAAATCAATAGAATTTTTTTCCAAATTTTCAATAGAGTCATAATTTTTTCCTCTAAAATCTACTCCTGCTGTAACTTTTGAAGCATAATAATCAAAATCTCTGAAATAATGAGTATCATTTTTAACTGTTACATTGTACCAAGCATCTCCTCCAACAAAATTTGTTACCGATGCCATTGTATCTCTAGCAGTGCTAGGACCTAAAACTGGTAAAACGATATAACAGCCTGGACCTAATCCATGAACAGCTAGCGATTGACCATAATCTTCTTTTTGATATTCAGAAAATCCTAAATAACTAGCAACATCAATAAAACCCAAAATACCTACAGTCGAATTTATTAAAAACCTTCCTGTATTAACACCTGCTTCTAAAAAATCACCTTGAAGAATATTATTTGGAATTGTTACTAGACTTGTAAGATTCTCTAATGAGTTACCTACTCCACTTTTAACTGGCGTAGGCAATATTCTATAAACACTTGCAGCAGGTTTAAATATTATTTTATCTAATCCTTGATTTAGAGCAAATGAAGCTCTGTTAAAACCTTCCCAACATTCCTTAACTTCTGTAGGATTGTTTTTTTTAATTAATAGTTCACCATCCGATGATGCGTATAAATTTATAGTTAACGCAAGGGTTGTAATTATTACAAGTACTATTTTTTTAAACATAAATAATCTTATAGTTTAATTAATAGTGTTGTAAATTAAGAAATAAGCATAAATTTATCGAAAATATGGCAAAATTTAATAAAAATTACTCTCCCAATTTTAGTCTTCCTAAAAGGTCAAAAAATAGAATTAAATATATTATATTGCATTACACTGGAATGAAAAAAGAGTTTTTAGCAATAAAAAGATTATGTGACCACAATAGTAAAGTAAGCGCGCATTATTTCATAAAAAGAAATGGAGAATTAATTAATTTAATACCTGAATTATATGAGGCTTGGCATGCTGGAAAATCAAATTGGAAAAAAATCAAATCATTAAATAAATACTCGATTGGAGTTGAAATTCAAAACCAAGGTCATAATTTTAGATATGAGAAATATTCATATAAACAAATTAGAACTCTTAAAAAACTTTTAAAAAGAATAATAAAGAAATACAAAATTAATTTAAATAACGTTTTAGGTCATTCAGATATTTCGCCTGAAAGAAAAAAAGATCCTGGAGAAAAATTTCCTTGGAAAAATTTAGCAAAATTTAATTTAGTTAAATGGCATAAACTAAGTGAAAAAGAAACTGTAAAATATAGATTAAAAAAGTTAAATCAATTTGAAGAAATTAGTTTTATCAAAAATTTATATACTATTGGATATAATAATATTAAGAAATTAAAACCACATTTAAATAGAAAATATCTTATTATTGCATTTCAAAGAAGGTTTAGACAAAGTTTAATCAATGGAAAATCTGATCAAGAGTGTCTTCTAATAAGCAAAAATCTCGTAAATTCTTAGATATTTTTTCTTGAAAAAAAATAATTAAATTATACATTATCCATGCCAGATAAATGATTTATCGCTTTAATTAATTTTAAAGAGGAAAGTCCGGGCTCCGCAAGGATACAGTGCCAGATAATACCTGGCGGGGGAAACCCTAGGGATAGTGCCACAGAAAATAAACCGCCATAACATGGCAAGGGTGAAAAGGTGTGGTAAGAGCACACCGGTTCTATTGGTAACAATGAACGCTGGAAAACCCCACTGGGAGCAAGACTAAGTAGAGATGACATTGTATAAAACTAAAAGCCATCCTTGGCTAGTCATCAGGGTTAGTTGCTTGAGCTTAAGAGTGATCTTAAGCCTAGACAAATGATAAGTTTAAATGACAGAACCCGGCTTATAGTTTATCTGGCATATTTTCCTCAATTTAGATAAATGTTCACGTTTTGATTCACTTTTTTTTCAGGTCAATTTACTTATAATTATACAAGATTGAGGGTATTGACTCTATTCTTAAAAACCCATAATATCCCATAAATTCCCAAATAAGGGACTATAGAAATTATGGTTTATGTTTTTATCAAGTTACGAAAACAAATTAGACAAGAAAGGAAGGGTATCAGTGCCTGCAAGTTATAGGTCTTATTTATCCAACCTAGGGTATAATGGAGTAATTTGTTACCCATCTTTCAATCACCAATCAATAGAAGCATGGCCACAAGATAGAATAGAAAAAATTTCAAATACAATTGATTCATTAAATCCCTTTGAGGAAAAAAGAGATTATTTTGCAACATCTATATTATCTGAAAGTGTTAATTTACAATTTGATGGTGAAGGAAGAATATCTCTTACATCTAAATTATTAAAACATGCAAAGATTAAAAGTAGCATGTTGTTTGTTGGCCAAGGCAAAACATTTCAAATATGGGAGCCAACAATATTTGAAAAATTTAAGGTCAATGCGAAGAAAAAATCAAATTTAAATCGTGCTAGCCTTAAGTGGGAGCTTCAACTTAACAAATAACGGGGGATAAAAAAATGACAATTAACTTTAAAACACCAGAAATAAAAGAATTACAACCAAGACTTTTAGTAATGGGAATAGGTGGAGCAGGCG
>CABYTL010000012.1 GCA_902521805.1 uncultured Pelagibacteraceae bacterium | reverse complement strand
ATTAAGATCACATAAAATTCCGCCTGTCGGGGGCGATACAATGTTTTCAAATATGGAATTAGCATATGAAACTTTAGATGATGAAACTAAAAATAAAATAAAAGATAAAAAAGCCGTACATAGCTCGTTGGGCGCTGCAGCATTTACTGAAAGTTATAAAAAGATGGAAGGTAATGGTAATCTAAAAGAATATTCAAATATTCACCCTGTTGTAAGGATACATCCTGAAACAGGTAATAAAATTCTATTCGTAAATTCAATGTACACAAAAAAAATATTAAATATGGATGAAAAAGAAAGTAATGAGATACTTAAAAAAATCTTTAAACACCAAGAAAGATTAGACTTTACTTGTAGAATAAAATGGACAGAAAACGCTGTTGCAATTTGGGATAACAGATCTCTTCTTCATCAAGGTCTGAGTGATTTCTTTCCTGGCAGAGGCTTAGGTTATGAGAGAGTAATGGATAGAATTGCAATAGAGGGTGATCACCCTAAATAAAATTATTACCTTGAAATTTGATTATTTAATTATTGGAGCAGGTACATCTGGAAGTGTAATAGCAAACAGATTGTCAGAAAAAAACCAAAATACAGTCGCTATTTTTGAGGCAGGTAAAGAAAGCGATATTTGGAAAGTTAACATGCCTCTGGCTATTCTTTATGCAATGCATGATCCAAAATATAATTACAAATATTATACAGAACCTGAACCTTACTTAAATAACCGAAGATTATTTTGTCCTAGAGGAAAAATGGTTGGTGGGTGCTCAGCACATAATGGAATGGTTTATGTTAGAGGGAATAAAAATGATTATGAAAGATGGGCATCATTTGGATTAAAAAATTGGAGTTATGAAAAGGTTTTGCCTTTTTTTAAAAAAATTGAAACCTGGTCAGAAGGGGAAAATGAATTTAGAGGTGGCAATGGTATACTTCCAATTAACCAATCCAAAAATCAAAATCCCTTATTTAAAGCTTTTTTAAATTCCGCTAAAGAAGCAGGATATAAACTAAATAATGATATGAATGGTGAAGACCAAGAAGGATTTGGTATGTATGATGTAACTATCCATAAAGGAGAAAGAGCGAGTGCATCGAAATATTATTTAAATCCTGCAAAAAAAAGGGTTAACTTAAAAGTTTTTACCAATTCTTTTGTAGAAAAAATTATTTTTGATGGAAAAAAAGCAATTGGTATTGAAGTTAAGATTAAAGATAAAGTTGAAAAAGTTTTTGCAAATAAGGAAATCATACTTAGTGGTGGTTCTATCAACTCGCCACAATTACTGATGATTTCTGGAATAGGACCTGCTGATCACTTAAAAGAAAAAGGTATAAAAGTAGTTCATAATTTAAAAGGAGTTGGAAAGAACCTTCAAGATCATTTGGAAACTTATATTCAGCAGGAATGTAAAACTCCAGATACTTTATACTCTTACGTTAATAAATTTAGAATGCTAAAGATAGGTATTCAATGGTTTTTAAATAAAAGTGGTCCATGTGCAACTTCTTTCTTAGAAGCAGGAGGGTTTTGTAAATCATCAAAGGATAAGAAATATCCAAACATACAATTTCATTTTTTTCCTGCTTTTGTAATTAATCATGGAAATGAAGATCCCGACAGACACGGGTATCAACTTCATGCAAGTTTAAATCAACCAAAAAGTAGAGGTTATATAGCTCTTAAAAGTTCTAATCCTTATGATTATCCTAAAATTCAATTTAATTATTTAGAGAATGAGTACGACTTAAATGAGACTGTCAAATGTGTAAAAGTAGCGAGGAAAATATTAAGTCAAGACTCAATGAAACCTTATGCAGGTAAAGAAATTGGTCCTGGAGAAAATGCTGAAGCAGACAATGATATTATCGAATATATTAGATCAAAAGCTGAAACTGCTTATCATCCTTCTTGTACTCTGAAAATGGGTATAGATGATATGTCGGTTGTTGATGAAAATTTAAAAATTTATGGATTAGAGAACATAAGAGTTGCAGACGCTTCAATAATGCCTGAAATAACAAGTGGTAATCTTAATGCTCCTACATTGATGATTGGAGAAAAAGCTTCAGATTTTATTCTCAACTCATGAACAAAGTTCAGAACAACACCAAGGGTATAATATTTATTTTACTAGGTATGGCAACGTTTTCAATTCAAGACGCTTTAATAAAATTTATCTATAATGATGCAGCATTATACGAACTTTACTTTGGTAGAACATTAGCAGCAATAATACTCTTAGTCAGTTATCTTAAATTATCAGATAAAAAAATTAATCTTAAAACCCACTATCCTTTATTGACAACCATAAGAGTTATTTGTTTCTTTTTCGGATTTAGTTTTTTTTATATTTCATTAACATACATGACACTTGCTACTGCAAATGCATTATTTTTTTGTTGTCCATTCTTTGTTTCGATTCTTGCAATAATTTTTTTAAAAGAAAAAATTGGTATTAGAAGGTGGTCTGCTATTATTACTGGTTTTATTGGTGTTTATATTGTTTTAAATCCTGACTTTATTAATTTTAATTATATGAAATTAGCACCTATAGCTTGTGCACTTTGCTATGCAATATCAATGACAATTACAAAAATAACGTCTGATAAAGATAATGTTTATACTCAAATGTTACACTTATACATTGGGGCAATAATTATAAGTATATTATTTTTTATTTTTACAGGAAAAGGTCAATTTAATAATTTTAATGATCCTACTTTTCAATTTATTTTTAGGGAATGGTTTTCTAATCCTTCTTATGCTTGGCCATTTATAATTATTATGGGTTTAATAAGTGTTTTAGCATTTTATTTTATCTTAAATGCTTACAGTATAGCTTCACCCTCAGTAGTTTCGTTGTTTGAATATTCTTTAATAATCTGGGCAATTCTCATTGGATATATATTATTCGATAACATTCCATCAACTAGAACTTTGGTTGGTGCATTAATAATTATTTGTGCAGGAATGTATATTTATCTCAGGGAAAAAACAAAAGAACAACTTATTGTTAGTGACAACCCAATAAGATAAAATTTAAATATTGATTAAGAATTTGAGGAATCTGAATCCCCAATTTTTTCTATAGCTGTTTGATCTTCAGACTCTGCTACTTCATCTAATGAAACATCAGCTTGGTCATTAACATTATCTTCATTTACTGACGTTTCAATGTCTGGATTTGCTGTTTGAGATAGTTCTGATAAATCATCTTTAGACAATTGAATTTTTTCTGGAGTTTTCCTAGCTCTTTTAGAGGGTAAAATTGGTGTGCCACTTTTTGAGACCTCACCCTTATACATGCTTTCAAAATCATCACCTACTTCTTCATCTTCCTCTAACCCGTCATCAATTTGTTCAACATGCTTTCTTAATTTAAAAATAGCAGTTTCAGTCAAATCTATTACCTTAATTTTCTCATCAGCAATTTCTCTTAGTGAAATAACTGTATTTTTATCATTATCCTTGTCTATAGTCGGTTCTATTCCGGAATTTAGTTGAACAGCTCTTTCTTTTGCTACAAGAACTAGCTCGTATGGGCTATCAACTTTATCTATACAATCTTCAACTGTTACTCTTGCCATGAGCAGTATCTATACAGTGAGTTTAAAAAAATCAAGGAGAATATTTAAATATAATGTGGATTTAGCTTATTTTTTACCGAAAATAATAATGTAAAAGACAAGAATATATATGCAAATGAAACTAAAGCTATTTGTTCTATTGAAAACCCTTTGTCTATAAGCACACCGAACAAAGCAGTTCCAAAAGCTGTAGAAAAAACCATCAAGGCAGTTGTTAAAGCTTTAATAGATCCAATGTACTTTACACCATAAATCTCTGCCCAAGTAGATGACCCTAATATGTTTGCTAAACCATTTGAAATACCAATTAGTCCGAGAAAAATGAAAGATGTAAATGAAGAGTCAAAGAAAAATAGAACAAGTGTTGAAATTAATAAAGGTAAGTTCATAAATATCAATAATTTTCTACTTGTAAATTTATCAATCAAAAAACCAGACCCTAGTAATGTAATTACAGATAAAATTGAATAAACCATAAAGGATTGGGCGATTACAAAAGATCCCCATTCCTTAGACTCGGTTATGAATGATTGATAAACAAATACTCCTGTCGCAATCCAAGGCATTGCTAACATATTCAAACAAATTATATAGAATCTATAATCCTTAATAACATCATTTCTGCTCCATTGTTTTATCTCTTTTTTTCTTAAATCATTTTGATCTGATTTTTCTCTTGAATCAAAATTAAGATTTTTAATCAAAAAGAATGACGTCAAAGGTAAAAAAAGTAAAATCAAAATAGATATAAAAATCCAGATTTTTTGCCAACCAATAATATTAAGTAAATATATCATTAGAACTGGCAAAATAAACTCTGCTGTTGAGAGTCCAAACCATCCAACACTAAGAGCCTTACCTCTAGATTTTGTAAAATACCTAGTAATAGTTGTGCTGGCTGTATGAGACATTAGACCTTGACCCGAAAATCTCATTAAAAAAATAGCTATAAATAAAAAAAACATCGAGGATACTTTAGAAAAGAAAAAACAAGAAAAAGATAAAAGTAATGTCACATAAAAACTAAATTTTAAAATATTAATATCATCAATTTTTTTTCCAACCCAAATTAAAAGGAAGCTACTTAGTAATGTCGCAGACGCATAAATTGAGCCAAATTGTCCATGCGAGATAGAAAGTGTTTCTCTAATACTTTGATTAAATAACCCGAGAAAAAAACTCTGTCCAAAGCTTGAAAAAAATGTAAAAATAAAACCAAATAAAATTACTTTAATACTTAAACTTTTAAACATAAAAAAATATGACTTGTAATGTCGCTTTCATAGGTCTTGGTGTCATGGGTTATCCAATGGCTGGTTATATATCAAAAGGTGGTCACAATGTAACTGTTTTTAACAGAACAAAATCTAAAGCTGAAAAATGGGTAAATGAATATAAAGGTAAGTTAGCAGAAACTCCTGCTGAGGCCGCAAAGGAAGCTGAATATATTTTTACCTGCGTAGGTAATGATAATGATTTAAAAGAAGTTACATTTGGTGAAAACGGAGTATTTAAAACAATTAAAAAAGGATCTGTTTATATCGATAACACTACTGCGTCAGCAACAATTGCAAAGGAAATTTATGATTATGCAAAAAAAAATGGTTTTGGTTCTTTAGATGCCCCTGTTTCAGGTGGTCAAGCTGGTGCTGAGAATGGTGCATTAACAGTTATGATTGGTGGTGATCAAGCTGACTTTGATAAGGCAAAAGATAAGATTGATTGCTATAGCAAAAAGATTAAGTTGCTCGGTAAAGCTGGTTGTGGACAACTTGCTAAGATGGTTAATCAAATATGTATTGCAGGTTTGGTTCAAGGATTATCTGAGGGTATTAATTTTGGAATGAAAGCCGGATTAAACATGGAAGATGTAATTGAAGTTATTTCAAAAGGTGCTGCTCAATCTTGGCAAATGGAAAATAGATACAAAACAATGATTGATGATAAATTTGATTTTGGTTTTGCAGTTGATTGGATGAGAAAAGACTTAAAGATTGCAATGAATGAAGCTAAAAATAATGGCTCGTTGTTACCTGTAACTGAATTAGTTGACAAATATTATGGTGAAGTTCAAGGAATGGGTGGCAATCGTTGGGATACTTCAAGCTTAATAAAAAGATTTAGAAAGTAAAGTATGCAGCCAGCATACTATGAGAATTTAGAAGAAATTCAAAATAAGTATTGGTCTATGTTAGATGATGCTGTGACTAACAGAGGTTCACCATTTAGGATTCCTGTATTCATCTGTGCTTACCAAGATGAGGTGGACGGTAGAATTGTTGTTTTACGTAAATCAGATAGAAAAAATAATCTCTTACAATTTCATACTGATTTAAGATCTCCAAAAGTGGATATTCTTAAGAAAAATAAAAATGCTTCTTTAGTTTTCTACGATAAAGAGGAAAAGATACAACTGAGACTAAAAGTAGAGTGTGAGGTAAATAATCAAGATTCTACAACAGAAGAGTCTTGGAAAAAAACTCAACATATAAGTAGAAGATGCTATTTGACTGATAGTCCTCCTGGAACTACTTCAGAAAATCCAACTTCTGGAATGATATCTAAATTAAAAGATTTTGATTACACTATGGAGCAAAGTGAAGAAGGGTATAAAAACTTCACAGTTATTAAATGTAACATTAAATCAATTGAATGGCTTTATCTTGCAGCCAAAGGACATCGAAGAGCAAAGTTTAATTTAGAAACAAATAAAAATGCTTGGTTAGTGCCTTAAAAGATATGAATAATTTGATTAAAATACTTATCCTTTTATCATTTATCATTTTTAAAAATAGTAATTATGTTCATGCTGAAGCGGAAAATGAATTATCTTTTAGTATAGCAACAGGTAATGGAATAATGGAAAATGTCAAAGGTATGCACACACCTGTTACAAATAACCCAGGTACTAATATAAAAGGCTTAGTATTAGATGATGATAGTTTAAATACAATTTATTCAATCGGTATTGATTATAATAAATATATTAATAAAAATTTATATTTTAATTCAAGTATATCTTTTGCTCGCCATTATACTGTTGATACTAATATTACTTTTGATGGTGGCTATAATTCTGAATTCCCTGAAATATATTTTAGAGGTTTAGCATTTGAACTAGGTCCAAGTTATAGGTTTAGTCAAATTCCAAAAATTACTCCATATGTAGGACTAAATGCATCTTATTTTTTAGGTGAACAAACTGACACAAACTACGGTATTAATGGTATCGATACTTATGGAGAAGAAGGTCCAGAAACTTACGTTAAATGTCACGGTATAACTCCTAACTTAGGTTTTTTTATAAAATCTGGATTTCTTAAAGGATATGGTTTTTCAATAGAAAATTTAATTTTAGAATGTGATAATGATCATAATAGAAGTATGACAGAAGGATATGAGGCTGACTTTAATATTATCCAATATCGACTTGATTACAGAATATCATTTTAATTAAAATCATTAAACTAAAATCTTAGTAAAAGTAATCTTTTTAACATATTTAATAGCATATAGAAAAAAGTATAAATTTTGTAAAATACTTTGTACTTAAAATAATATCTTGTCGACTTACCGAATCTAGATGATTTTTCATTAAATTTCATATCTTCATATGAATGATTTAAAACTTCTTTACTTAATTTATCATTCACACCTTTTCTAACAAAAACTAAATTATGATAAAAAGAAACATTTGTAATCTTAGCATCATACTTATGAGAAATATAAAAAGGATTAGCAATTTCTTGATAATTTAATCTGTCAGTCAAATTTTTAAAAAAATTCATATGTGAGTTTGAAAATTTCAAATCAAAAGGATTCCCGCCAAAAAAGTGGTTATAGCTTGTTTGCATATCTTCAACTACATACAAACCATCATTATTTAATTGAGGAAAAAGCAAGTGGAAGCTTTTAATAACATCTTTTTTTAAATGACTTCCATCATCAATTATGATGTCAAAGTCTCTATATTCATTAATAATTTCATCAATAAATTTTTCATCACTTTGTGATCCTTGGTGAACTTTAATATTGTTTCTATCCAGTTTTTTTTCTTGAATATCTATTTTATGAATATCTATACCAATAATAGTCGAATTTTTAAAATAATCTGACCACATTAATAAAGATTTTCCATCTGCTATTCCTATTTCAAGAATTTTTAATTTTTGATCTCTTATTCTTTCAAAATACTTTTCGTAAGTATTTAAGTAACCATGCTCTAATTTGTCAGTTTTGTAAATTTCAGCAATTGAAGTTAGATTTTTTATTGCCGTCATTTTAAAATTTAAAATATTGATTTAGAATATTTTTTCCAATTTTCTTGATAGTGTCTCGTATTTTCAATAATTGCTTTTTTTTCTTCCTCTGTAACTTCTCTTATAACCTTGCCGGGTGAACCAATCACCAAAGAGTTGTCAGGTATTTCTTTATTTTCTGTAATCAAAGCTTTAGCACCAATGATACAATTTTTTCCAATTTTTGCATTGTTTAGAATCACAGCACCAATTCCAATCAAACTATTTTCCCCTATTGTACAACCATGAAGCATAACCATATGACCTATTGTAACATTTTTTCCAACCTTTAAAGGATACCCAGGGTCAGTATGCAAAACACAGCCATCTTGAACATTAGAACCTTCTCCAATATGAATATTTTCTACATCACCTCTTAAAGTTGCATTAAACCAAATACTAGAATTTTTTTCTAATGTAACATCGCCAATTATAGTTGCATTAGGTGCTACCCAATTTCCGTCAGAGTTTTTTGGTTTTTTATCTTTTAAATCATAAAACATAATTTATATATTATTACATTATGCTTGTTCAAACTCCAATATGTGATTTTGGTAAAAAGGCTTATGACTTTAGACTTAAATCCACAGATAATAATATAGTAACATTAAATGAGATTAAAGGCTTGAATGGAACTCTAATTATTTTTATTTGCAACCATTGTCCTTATGTGAATGTAGTCATTGAAGATATAGTTGAAGATTGTAAAAAATTAAAAAAAATTGGCATAAACTCTGTTGCTATATGCTCAAATGATGCTGATAATTATCCTGAAGATTCGTTTAATAATATGATTAAATTTGCTAAAAAAAATAATTTTGATTTTCCTTATTTATCTGATGAAACGCAGACCATAGCCAAAACATATGATGCTGTATGTACACCAGATTTCTTTGGATATAATAATAATTTAGAGCTTCAATATAGGGGAAGAATTAGGGAGGTAAAAAAACTAGTACCAGTCAGGAATGGTGAAAGTGATCTTTTTAAAGCTATGAGTCAAATTGCTCAAACTCAAAAAGGACCAGGGACTCAAATCCCAAGTGCAGGGTGCAGCATTAAATGGAAAAATGATTAATGTATCTTATTGTTACTAGATCTTTTCCTCCCGAGTTGGGTGGAATGCAAAGTCTGATGTGGGGTCTTGCTAAAGAATTTTCAAAGAACTTCATGATCAAAGTTTTTGCAGATTATCATAAAAATCACAAAACATTTGATGATCAATCAAGTTTTTCAATTGAAAGAGTGGGTGGTGTAAAATTTTTCAGGAAAATAAGAAAAGCTCAACTAATAAATGAATTTTTAAAAGAAAATAAAGTAAAAGGGATAATTGCTGATCATTGGAAAAGTTTAGAATTAATTAAAACAGATAAAAAGAAATTTTGTTTAATACATGGCAAAGAAATCAATCACCCTTTGGGTAGTTCATTAAATAATAGGGCTACTAAAATATTGAATGATGTAGAAAATGTAATAGCAAATTCTGAATATACAAAAAATTTAGCAATTAAGATTGGTGTAAATCAAAAAAAGGTAATTGTCATTAATCCTGGTGTCAATCCAGTTAAAGAGCTAAATAAGAATTCTTTAGAAAAAGTTGAAAGCCTATTAAAAGTAAAAACTCCGAGACTCATTACAGTTTCAAGATTTGATAAAAGGAAAAATCACGAAAAAATAATTATGGCTTTGAGAAATTTAAAGCAACTATACCCTAATATTGTTTATATTTGTATTGGTTATGGTGATGAAGAGAAAAATATCAAAAAGTTAGTTGAAGAGTTAGATCTAACTTCGCAAGTAATGTTTTTTAAAGATATAAGTGAAGATTTAAAGAATGCACTGATCGCTAAATCTAATATCTTTGTAATGCCATCAATTATTCATAAAACCTCTGTCGAAGGATTTGGAATATCTTATGTAGAAGCTGCACAGTATGGGATTCCATCACTAGGGGGAAAGGATGGTGGTGCCTCAGATGCAATTGATCACAACAAAACTGGATTAATTTGTGATGGGAACAATCTAGATGATATTTATACATCATTAAATTCAATGATTGAAAATAAAAAACATATTGAGCTAGGAAAAAACGCTAAAGAACATGTTTTAAAATTTCAGTGGGAGAAAACTCTAGAAAAATATAAAAAAATTCTTAATTAAATTAGAGAATTTATTAACCTTTCAAAAACTTTTTCTGCACTTAAATTATTTAGATCCGTTACCTCAATTGCTTTAAAATTTTCTCTCTCTATACTAACTTTATAAGCTGTAGTATGTTTTCCAAACAAAGATAAACCTTTGGCTCCTACGTGTGCTGCTATATGAGCTGGCCCTGTATCATTTGCTATAATAAAAGAACTTTCTTTAATTAAAGATGTTAATTGAGAAATATCGAGTGCTTTTCCATTATCTAATAAAACTAGGGCATTTATTTCTTTCGCATCATTTATTTCAGAAGGTCCTGGTGCTGTAATGATTTTATATTCATCTCCATATTTATTAATAATAAGTTCAATTAATTTATTATAATGAGGCCACTTTTTTTTTTTTAAATGTGGTGAACAAAAAGGAAATAATAAAATAAATTTATTCAATTTAAAATTTTCTTTGATTTTACCTATAGTAGATGCAGCCCAACTAAAATCTGGATTCAAAGTATGAGATGTATTTAATCCTGATGTTTGTAGTTGATGATTGTATCTATCTAAAACTGAATGTTTATCAAATTCTTTCTTATTTATCACTTTAGGCAAGGTTGTAATAGAGCTAGACCACTTGTCTCCCTCAGCTTTAGGAAAAAGAATATTTTTATAAAAATTTGTTCTTGAAGAATTTTGTAGATCAAAAACTTTTGAAAAATTATATTTTTTAAGCTCTTTCATTAAAAAATATAAATAAATTAAATTATACCTTGGTAATCTTTTGTCTAAAATAACATCGTGAATATATGGATTTTTTTTAAGTACCTCAAAATAAGGTTTTGTTGTTAATAAATAAATTTGGTCATCTTTATGATTTTCAGATATATCTTGAATTGCACCACTCGCTTGAGCTATATCTCCTAATGATCCGTGTTTAATAATTAAAATATTAGACATATTAAGAACAAGATATCACAGTATTTAATTTTATGAATAAAATTATAGTAGAAGTTTCAATAGGTGAACTCTTAGATAAAATTTCAATTCTAGAAATTAAAAAAGATAAAATTAAAGATTCGGAAAAACTAAAATTTATTAATAATGAACACTCTATTTTGAAAGATCAGTTAAATAATAGCGTCAAATCTGATAACAAACTTAACGATCTTTATAAATCACTTAAAGAGATAAATTCTAAACTATGGGTTATTGAAGATGATAAAAGACAATGTGAAAGAGATAAAAATTTTGGAGAAAAATTTATTAAACTTTCAAGAGATGTACATTTTCTAAATGATGATCGAGCAAAAATAAAATTAGAAATTAATAATCACACTGGTTCGATCATAAAAGAAATAAAAGAATATACCAGTTATTAAATCTCTTAATGGCACTTCATTTTTCAAAAGACGAATTTTCTAATAGAAAAAATAAAGTTATAAAGTCAATGAAAGAGGAAAATATTGATGCTTTGTTAATGTTTAGACAAGAGTCGATGTATTGGTTGACTGGTTATGACACATTTGGTTATGTTTTTTTTCAAACATTAGCTCTAGATAAAAGCGGAAATATAATACTGCTCACAAGAGCTCCTGATTTAAGACAAGCTCAAAATACATCCAACATAGAAGATATTAGGATATGGGTTGATAAAGATGGATCAAATCCAACCGATGATCTTAAAGTTATTTTGGATGAGTTAAATCTTAAAGGAAAAAAAATAGGAGTTGAATATGAAGCTTATGGTTTAACTGGTCGTAATGCTCTTCGATTAAATAAATCTTTAGAAAATTATTGTTCTCTTGAAGATAAATCAGACTTAATAACAAAATTACGAGTTATAAAATCTAAAGAGGAAATTGTTTATGTTAAAAAAGCTGCAGAGCTTGCTGATAAAGCTTTAGACGAAGTGTGGAAACATGCAAAAGCTGGTGTTAGTGAATCTAAGATATTAGCAGAAATGAACAGAGTTATATTTGAAGGTGGTGGAGATTATCCTGCAAATGAATTCATAATTGGTTCTGGTAAAAATGCACTTCTTTGTCGTTATCAAGCGGAAAAGCAAATTTTAAATAAACAAGATCAATTAACTATTGAATGGGCTGGTACTTATAGACATTACCACTCTGCAATGTTTAGAACTATTCCTATTGGTAAAGCAGATCCTAAACATCATAAAATGCATGAAGCATGTGTTGAAGCTTTAAAAAATTGTGAAAACAAATTAAAACCAAGAAATAAAATTGGAGAAGTTTTTGATGTTCATGCAAAAACTTTTGATGATCTTGGATACAATAAGGCTCGAATGAACGCTTGTGGTTACTCATTAGGGAATACCTTTTCTCCCAACTGGATGGATTGGCCAATGCTCTACACTAATAATCCTTATGCAATTCAGCCTGGAAATGTTTTTTTTATACACATGATATTGATGGACTCTGAAAACCAATTAGCTATGAACCTAGGTGAAACTTATTTAGTTACAGAAAGTGGTAACGAAAGACTTGGTAAACAAAAGCTAGATTTAGTTATACTTTAATTAAAACTATATTTTTTCTCCAAAAATTTAATTACATTGTGAATGATAAAAGTCATAAATAAATAAATTCCACCAGCAACAATAAATACTTCAATAGGTTTAAAAGTTGTTGAAATTATATATTTTGCAACACCTGTAAGGTCCATTATTGTAACTGTGCTAGCTAAAGAAGTTCCTTTCATCATTAGAATAATTTCATTTCCATAAGCCGGTAATGATTGTCTAATAGCGATAGGTATTTGAATCTTATAAAAAATTACTTTATTTGATATGCCCAAACTTTTACCTGCCTCTATTATTCCAGGTTTAATTGTTTGAAATGCTGATCTTAATATCTCTGAGGTGTAAGCACCAGTGTTTAGAGCAAAAGCGATAATTGCACACCAATATGGTTCTTTTAAAACTACCCATAATACTGTCAATCTTAAATATTCAATCTGACCTAAACCAAAATAAATAATAAAAATTTGCACTAAAAGTGGTGTGCCTCTAAAAACATAAGAATATGCATATGCAAATTTATTGATAAAAATATTTTTATTTAATCTTAAGATTGCAAAAAATAATCCAATAAATATTCCTATTATTAAAGAAACTGAAAGAAGCTTTAAAGTAATCACTGCTGCGCTTAATAATTTAGGAAAACTATTAATCATCAATTCAAGATCCATTAATACCCTCTACTATATTTAACTTCTAATCTATTGATTAACTTCATACTTACAAAAGTAAGTAATAAATACAAAACTGCAGCAAATGAATAAAAGAATAATGGATCTCTTGTTGATCCAGCAGCAATATAAGATTGTCTCATAATTTCAACTAAACCTGTAACTGAAATTAAAGAAGTATCTTTAAGAGTTATTTGCCAAACATTACTTAGGTTTGGAATAGCCAATCTTAATGTTTGAGGTAATATAATTTTAAAAAATTTTCCAAATTTATTAAGACCTAATACATTAGCAGCTTCAAACTGACCTTTATCAATTGATTGAATTGCTCCTCTAAAAACTTCAGTTGAATAAGCACCAGAGATTATTCCGATTGCAAAAGCACCTGTAATAAATGCATTTATTTCAATATATTCATTATAACCAAATATTGATGCAACAAACATGACTGCACCAGTTCCACCAAAAAAGAAAAGGTAAATTACTAATAATTCTGGAACACCTCTTATTATCGTGGTGTAAGAATTAGCTATAAAATTTAAAAACTTATTTTTAGATAATTTTAAAGGGGTAAAAATTAATGCAAAAAGAAAACCTATAAACATCGCTGTTATTGAAACAGCTATGGTCATCAGGGTTGCATAAAATAATTCATCACCCCAACCAGTATCTCCAAATGCTAGAAGTTCCATACAGATTGGCGACTATACATCATAGTCGCCAAATCTAAAATTTAATTACATGGAAGCATCGAAACCAAACCACTTAGTAGCAATTCTACTAATGTCTCCGTTTTTTCTCGCTTGATTGATAGCGTCGTTAAACTTTTTCAAAAGTTCAGTATCATCTTTTCTAATACCAACTCCAACACCATTACCGAATGCACCACCTGAGAAAGTTGGTCCAGTTAGAACAACTGGTTTTCCAGATTTCTCTGCGTAATCACTGAATGCAACAGCAGCAGCTAATGCAGCATCACATCTTCCTGATGCTAAATCTAAATTAACTTCATCTTGTGTTTTATAAGTTCTAACATTTACTTTTCCCACATCACCTGAATCTAAGAAGTTTTGGTGGATAGTAGCAGTTTGAACACAAACAGTTTTACCTGCTAATGCTGCAGTAAGTGTTTTAAGAGCTTTTTTAGCCTCTGAATTTGGTTTAGTTAAATTAATACCCGCTGGTGTATCTAAACCTTCAAGACTTGAACCTTTCATTACAGCTAAAGATGCAACTTCATCTGCATAACCTTGAGAAAAGCTTATTGCTTTTTGTCTTTCTGCAGTAATTGACATACCTGCCATTATCGCATCAAACTTTCTCATGATTAGAGCTGGGATCATCCCATCCCAATCTTGCTCAACTATTACACATTGTTCCCCAATATATCTACATAGCGTATAAGCTAATTCAACTTCAAATCCTATTAACTTACCTGCCTCATTTTTTGAGTTCCATGGAGGATAAGCACCTTCTGTTCCAATTCTTATTTTATCAGCATTTGCATTTCCTATAATTAATAAAGAAAATAAAACTGAAAAAATAGTTTTCTTAAATATACTCATTATTTCTCCTTTAATAAAAAAATAAGTATTTCACAAATTAACAGTATTAAAAAGAAAAAATTAATGATTAATTGATGAGGAAAAATTCCAAGAGCAATCAAAACTAGGTATATAAACTCTAGCTAAATTTGTATTTCCAAAATGATGGTTAAATACATTTAACCAATTTTCAACTTGAGGAGGTTTTTTATCTTGGCTTCCTACCTGAGCAGTAATAACTCCTTTAGGTTTAAGCGCCCTTACTAAGGAGTCCATATTTTTGGCAGCAAGATCAATACAAAACTGGTCATCATTCAGATCTACAAAAATATGATCGTAAGTATCTTCACTTACAGATTTAATACTCTCAAAAGCATCACCCCATACACATTTTACTGAGTTTTTCTCTGTAGCTTTTTTCCCAATTTCAACAAGATGTTTATTACAAACTTCAACGACCTCTGGATCTAATTCATACCAATCTATAAAATTAAAATTTTTAGATATACATTCTCTTGCAACACCACCATCGCCACCACCAATTATCGCCGCTCTTTCATTTTTTTTATTTAACTTTAAACCAGCTCCAACAAAAGTTGAGCTATACAAATGTTCATCTGATGCAGCAACCTGTATTTCGCCATCAATAAATAACGATTTTCCAAACTGTTCTAGTTCTAAAATTTCAATATGTTGTCCAACTTTTGATTTAAAATCTTCTAAAACCTCCTTTACAACATATGATTTTTGTAATCCAGGTGAACTATAAATATCATGATATAGAGATATGGTATCTCTATTAAATTCTTTTTTAACTATTCGTTTATGTTTAAATTCTTTTTTAACAATATCAATTGCCACTGATGGGCTAATTTTTCCGCAGGTAAAAAAATCAAAACTAATTATTCCCTTTTCTGGAAACGTATGAAAGCTAATGTGACTTTCTGCTAATAAAGCTAAAATAGTAAAACCCTGTGGTTCGAACTTATATTTTGAAATATTTAAAATAGTTACATCTGCTGCTTTAGCAATTTTATTTATAACTCTTTCATAGACTGAAGGGTCGTACTCTTTTGTAGTTCCTATAATATCTAAAGTAATATGCTCCCCAACTTTAATCATCTTACCCTTTTTTATAGTTTTTAGCCTTATCTAAAACTTTTTTCATTTCTTCAAATGAAAGAATTTTAGGTTGACCTAACTTTAAAGCAATAGTGTATTGATGACAAATGTTTTCTATCTCTTGTGCAAGTTCAAATGCATCCTCTAAATTTTTTCCAAAAGCAACCTGACCGTGATTAGACATTAAACACGCAATTCTGTTTTCTAGAGCTTTAATAACATTTTTAGATAATTCTTCTGATCCAAAAGTAGCGTATTCAGCACATTTAATGTCATCTCCTCCTGCAAGAGCAATCATGTAATGAAAAGGTGGAATGGGTTTTCCATGTGAAGATACAGCCGTTGCGTGTGGAGAATGAGCATGAACAATAGCATGTGCCTCTTTTTTATTTGTATAAATATCTCGATGAAATCTCCATTCAGATGATGGTTTGTTAGTTGAGTCGTTTTTTTCATCTTCATTTAAACCCATAAAAACAATATCTTCAGGTTTTAATGTTTCATATTTTTTTCCTGATGGAGTAATTAAGTATCCCTCTATGTTACCTTCCTTACCTCTCAATGATATATTGCCCGATCTAAGAGGTGAAAGGTTTGAAGAATTTAATCTTAAAGAATATTCAATAATTTGATTTCTTTGATCTAAATTTTCCATTTAAATAAATCTTTAAGTCCTTTTTCTGATGCTTCACAAACACCTTTTTCAGTAATCAATCCTGTAACATATTTTGCAGGTGTTACATCAAAAGCTAAATTCATAGCTTTACTTTTTTTTGGATAAATTTGTATTTTCTTTATATCTCCTTTTTCGTCTAAACCTTCAACATAAGATAATTCATCTGAATTTCTCTCTTCAATTGGAATATCTTTATGATTTTTAATTTTCCAATCAATTGTTGAACTTGGCAGTGCAACATAAAAAGGAATCTTATTATCATGAGCTGCTAAAGCTTTTAAGTAAGTTCCAACTTTATTACAAACATCTCCATTAGCTAGAGTTCTATCTGTACCAACAATACACATATCAACTTCACCTCTTTGCATCAGTATGCCACCTGTATTATCTGCGATAATTGTATTCTTAATCCCCTCTTCATTTAACTCATAAGAAGTTAAATTCGCTCCTTGATTTCTTGGTCTCGTTTCATCTGCCCACACATGAACGGGAATTCCTTTTTTGTGTGCATGATAAATGGGAGAAGTTGCGGTCCCCCAATTTATTGTTGCAAGCCAGCCTGCATTACAATGAGTTAGTATATTAATTGTATCTTTTTTTTTATAATAAATTTCTTCTATAATTTTAAGACCATTTAATCCTATATTTTTACAAAATTTTATATCCTCCTCACAAATATCTTTTGCTTCATTTAAAGCTATTTCTAAAATTTTATCACTATTAACTCCTGATAATTTATCTATCATCCTATCAATAGCCCATTTAAGATTTATAGCAGTTGGTCTTGAATTGATTAAATTTTCTGCAGATTTACTTAAAAATGACTGGTCGTTATTCTCAATAATAGCCAAAACCAATCCATAAGCTGCTGTAGCTCCTATTAAAGGTGCGCCTCTCACCTCCATTACTTTAATGGCGTTTATCGCATCATTTACTGTTCTTAAATGCTTTATAATAAATTGGTGTGGAAGTTTTGTTTGATCAATAATTTTTACAACATTATTCTCAAACCAAATTGTACGATATTCTTTTCCTTCTATTTTCATTTCAATCGTGAGGCAATATATTCAAGAATTTCTGGATTATAATACTGAAAGCAAAGGCCCATATTCATTTCATGGCCTCCATTTGATCTTTGTGAAACTTTTTCTTGCCAGTTGTCTCCTTTTACTACACAAGTTTTTCCATTTATTTTAAAATCCTCTGAAATGATAATTCTTTTAACGTCTGGAACTTCTTCTAACCAATCAGATAACAGTCCTTCATACTTATCTTTTGGATGTGTAAAAGCAAGAACGGGTACGCTGTTTGATTTTTTAATATTATCGATCTGTCTTTGTCTTAGCTCAGCACCCCCTGGTCTTTTTTTAGCATATTTAGCAATGGCTTCTTCAGGGCCAACTTTTTTTACTTTATATTTTGAGGATAGTTTTCCAAAACAAGCTTGCATGTATGATATGCCTCCGCCCACTTTGTCAGGATGAGCAGCTAATAACATTAAAGTCAATAGACCTCCACAAGAGTGGCCTGATACAATAATCTGTTTTCTAGGCACACCTATCTTTACAAATTTTTCCACTAACTCTAAATTTTTTTCAATTCTTTTATCTAATTTATGTTTACCTTTATAAAGTGTTTTAAAGTTCCAACCTTTTTCCAGTGACATATCTCCAGCAAAATCATTGGAGCAAAAGTTATAAACCATAATTTTTTTACCATTTATTTCCTCATCTACTAGTGAAGCTTGATTTATTATTTGATTTATCCAAACGCACTCACTTTTTATCGCTTTGTCATTTCTATTTTGTCCATGATTATAGATGATTATAATTTTATTTTTTGGGTCATCAATATTCATCCTCTCTTCAACTGAGGCTGATTTGGTAATAAAGCCACTTTTTAAAATTTTTCCATTAGCATAAACTGTATTTGAAATTGATAAAAATATTAAAATTAATAATAGTTTTTTCATTTATTTAATACCCTTCCAGCCACAGTTTTTAATTTTTCTATAGTTTTTTTTGTTCTTTTTTCAGGTACGGTAATCATAGCCACATCTAAACAATTATTCGTTGGATCATTAGGGTCAACATAATTTTCAAAATTTTCTATTAAATTTTTAATCATATTTTTTGCTTTAGCAGCATTACCAAGAAGAACTTTAATAACTTGTTGAACATCAACATTTTCATGATCAGGATGCCAACAATCATAATCTGTCACCATAGATACAGAAGCGTATCTAATTTCTGCCTCTCTTGCTAGTTTTGCCTCAGGCATATTGGTCATACCAATTACATCTGCATTCCATGATCTATATAAGTTGGATTCTGCTAGTGTGGAGAATTGTGGTCCCTCCATAACAACATAGGTTCCTCCTTTTTGAAAATCAATTTTTTCCTTTTTAATTGCCTCCTCACAGGCATTCATTAAACCTCTAGAAGTTGGATGCGCCATAGAAACATGTGCCACAATCTCATTATCAAAAAATGTTTTTTCTCGCGCAAAAGTACGATCAATAAATTGATCAACTATTACAAATTTTCCGGGGGATAATTCCTCTTTTAAAGAACCAACAGCAGAAACAGAAATTATATCAGTTACACCTAATTGTTTAAGAGCATCTATATTGGCCCTAAAATTAATTTTTGAAGGTGAAATAAAGTGACCACGTCCGTGCCTTGGCAAAAAGTAAACCTCTTTATCCCTGAAATTTGTTTTTAAAACTTGGTCTGATGGCTTTCCCCAAGGGGTATTTAAATCTAGTAATTCCCTAACTTTAAATTCCTCAACATCATACAGGCCACTACCACCAATTATTGCTAATTTATTTATTGTCATGTTAAAAATATAATTTATTTATACTTTTATATTTAACTATATGAATTTAAAAGATTTTATTAGATCTATTCCAGATTACCCAAAGAAAGGTATTTTATTTAGAGATATAACTACCTTAATTAAAGATGAAAAAGCATTTACTGAAGCAATAAATCAAATTGTTGAAAAATCTAAAAAATTCAACTTTAACAAGATAGCTGCAATTGAGTCTAGAGGTTTTGTATTTGCCTCTGCAGTTTCTTATTTATTAAATAAACCTTTTATTATGCTTAGAAAGAAAAATAAATTACCCGCAGATGTACATTCAGTTGATTTTGAACTTGAATATGGAACAGCTACTATAGAAGTTCATAAAGACTCGATAAATAAAGACGATAATGTATTAATTATAGATGATCTAATTGCTACTGGTGGGACTGCTGAAGCGGCAGCACAACTTATAGAAATCTCTCAGGGAAAAGTTTCTGCGTTTATTTTTGTAATAAACTTATTTGATTTAGGTGGTTGTGATAACCTAGTAAAAAAAAATTATAAAGTTGAAAATTTAATAGAGTTTCCTGGTCATTAATCATCTATTTTTGGTCTGTAAAAAGACTTGTTACCAATCATAGAGTTTAATAATCCAGATAATCTCATTTGGTAAATTTTTCTTTTTTTGCTATTTAAAGTTAACAAAAAATAAAAAAATTTAACTTTTGCTGATATTAAATTTTGAAAAATACTTATAAGAGCTTTAAAGTAACCATAATGTTTTTTATTAAAGTAAAATTTTGACCACATCCAATGCCAATTTCTAGAAAGTTCGATTTCGTATTTGTATTTAGGGTCTACCGCCTCTCCTCCTAAATGATGGATTTTAGATTTTGGAACTATATATATATTCTCATTATTTGATTTTAATCTTTTACAGAAATCATCATTTTCAAGATATAAAAAAATATTTTCATCAAAAAAATTAAAATTATTTAGTTTTTTCAACCTTTTTAAATTTAACAACATCGAGTATCCATCAACAGTTTTTACTTTAAAGGGTCTTAAACCCTCGCTCTTAAAATTTACCTCTTCATCAGATTTATAATTTGGATATTTTGGATTATCAGAAATTGGTGAAATAACTGCAAAAGTTTTTAATAATTTAGATGCATTAATTATCTGATCTATCGTACTTTTTTCTAAAATTACATCTGGATTAAGAATTAATGCAAAATCTTTATCTATATTATTTATCCCAAGATTGTTTCCAGCTCCCATTCCAATATTTTTTGGAGAGAGAATACACTTTACATTTTCGTATTGCTCCTCAATATTCTTTTTAAATTTATAATTATTTGAGTTATCTACAATAATTATTTCAATATCTTTATCTATTGAACTAATACAGCGATGAATAACATGATCACTTTTAAAGCTTACAATTATTACTGAAAGATTTTGCCTACTTATTGACATGATATATGTATATTCAACTATACTAAAACTTTTTTGTAATGTAAAAATCAAATAATGAAAAAAATCATAGTTACAGGTGGATTAGGTTTTATTGGTAGTAATCTCATAGATCTTTTATTAAAAAAAAATTATTCTGTTATAAACATTGATAAAGCTACTTATTCTTCAAATCATTATAATGTTAGAGAATTTAAAAATTCGAAAAAATACAAATTCATTAAACTTGATATAAATAATAAAAAATTAAAGAATATTTTATTCAATTTTAAACCAAGGGGTATATTCAATTTAGCTGCTGAAACTCACGTTGATAGATCTATTGATAATCCTGATAGCTTTATTCAAAGTAATATTGTTGGTGTCTATAATCTCTTAGAAAATTTTAAGAAATTTACTAAAAAACATAAATCAAAATTGATACATATTTCTACTGATGAAGTTTATGGTGATATTTTAAAGGGTAGATCCAATGAAAAATACCCTTATCATCCTAGTTCACCCTATGCTGCAAGTAAGGCTGCGTCAGACCATTTGGTAAGTTCTTATATAAGAACTTATAATTTGCCGGCAATTGTTACTAATTGTTCTAATAATTACGGTCCCAAACAACATCCAGAAAAGTTAATTCCAAAGCTTATTTATAATATTATGAATAACAAGCCCTTGCCAATTTATGGTAAAGGTAAAAATTCAAGAGAATGGATTTACGTCAAAGACCATTGTGAAGCTTTGATTAAAGTTTTTTTAAAAGGTAAGATTGGTGAATTTTATAATATTGGATCGAATAAAAATATGAACAACTTAGAAGTCACAAAAGAACTTTTAAAAAATTCAAAAAAATTATTTAGTTTAGGAAGAAAAGTTAAGATAAATTTTGTTAAAGACCGTCCTGGTCATGATATTAGATATGCATTAAATAGTAATAAAATTAAAAAAAAAATTGGTTGGTATCCAACAACTAATTTTTCAAAGGGAATAAAGTTAACTTTAGAATGGTATCTTAAAAATAAATCATATTATAATTCATTATCCAAGAAAGATATTGTAAATAGACTAGGCAAAATATGATAAAAAAAGGTATTATATTAGCTGGAGGCAAAGGTACCAGAATGAGTCCTTTGACTAAAGCAGTCAATAAACAATTACTTCCTATTTATGATAAACCTTTAATTTTTTATCCGTTATCGATTTTAATGCTATCTAAAATTAGAGATATATTAATAATAGTAAACAAGGGCCAGCTAGAACAATATAAAAAAGTATTACCAAATGGTAAAAATCTTGGAATCAAAATTACCTACTTAGAACAATCTAAACCAAGGGGGCTCCCAGATGCATTTGTTATCGGAGAAAAATTCATTGGTAAAGAAAATGTAGCAATGATTTTAGGAGATAATTTTTTTTATGGACAAAATTTATCTACATTGCTTTTGAATAACACCAAACTTAATAAAGGTGCAAGAGTAGTATTACATAAAGTTCAAAAACCAGAACTGTTTGGAGTAGCAAAAATCAATTCTGTTCAGAAAATTATTAAAATAAAAGAAAAACCAAAAAAATTTTTTTCCGACCTTGCAATTACAGGATTATATTTTTTTGATAACAAAGTTATAAATTATTCAAAGAAACTTAAGCCTTCTAAACGAGGAGAAGTAGAAATAGTTGATTTATTAAATTTTTATAGATCAAAAAATCAATTATTTGCAGATTTGATTGGCAGGGGTGGAGCTTGGTTAGACACTGGATCTATGGATGATTTCTACAAAACAAGCACATTTGTATCGGCAATTGAAAATCGGCAAGGATTGAAAATTGCATGTTTAGAAGAAATTGCTTTTAATAATGGATGGATTAACAAAAAGAACATTAAAGACTCGATAAAATTTTATGGCAATTGTGATTATTCTAAGTATTTAGCCAAACTCATATAAAATGAATAACTTAAAGATTTATTGTTTGTGTATTCATGATGAGCTACTTGAAAAAGTAAACAAACTTAATTATGTGCCTGTGGCTTTAGGAGATAATGATTATCAAGATGGATGGTTGAGAGATAATATTGGAGAAAATATTTCCCACAAAAATAGATATTATGGTGAATATACTTTTCATTATTGGCTTTGGAAAAATAAAATGGAAATATTTAATGACAGTGATTGGATAGGATTTTGTGCTTATAGAAGATTTTGGTTAAATGAAAAAAAAACATCTGATCTAGATTTAACATTTAAAGATAAAGTTTTAAAAGAAGTTCCGAAAATTTGGAATTCTTATGATGTTATATTACCAGATAAAATTTTTATGGATAAAATAAAATTTATTAAAATAATTAAATATGGCAAACTAGCACTGTTAAAAAACCCTCAATCTATTTTCAGAAAAGGTAGAACTATAAAATTTCATTTTGATATGTTCCATGGAAATGGAGTTTTGGATAAAGCTATAGATCTTTTAAATAGCAATGATAGAGAGGATTTTAGAGATTTTGTAAATAAGAACAATTCGTTCAATCCAGCAAACTTGTTTATTTGCAGATCTAAAAAATTAATAACTGAGTATTATCAGACCATCTTTGAATGGCTTAACAAATGTGAAAAAATTTTTGGTTTTGATCTTAAAGGTTACGGTCAAATAAGGATATATGGTTTTCTTGCAGAAAGATTTTTACCTTATTGGTTTTATAAATATGCTAAATGTCTTGAGTGGCCTATAATATTTAATGATTTAAAAGAGGAAAAATTTAAATGAAACAAAAGAAAATTATAATGACAGGTGGAAGTGGAAGATTTGCTCAAATATTCAAAAAAATAAATAAAAACCAAAAAATTTTTTATCCTTCAAAAAAAGTTTTGGATTTAAAGAAAATAAATTCAATTTCAAAATATATCAAAAAAATGAAGCCTGATTATCTAATTCACTGTGCAGCCTTATCCAGACCAATGGATATTCATGACAAAAATATTGATGAAAGTATTTCAAGAAATATAATTGGCACTTGTAATATAGTAAAAGTTTGTAGTCAGGAGAAAGTTAAATTAATCTATTTTTCAACAAATTATGTTTATCCTGGAACTAAAGGGAATTACTCTGAAAATGAACCTGTTCTACCAATTAATAACTACGCGCTATCAAAATTAGGTGGAGAATGTGCGGTTCAAATGTATAAGAACTCACTTATTTTGAGAATTTGTATGGCTGAAAAACCTTTCATTCACAAACAAGCTTTTAGCGATGTTGTTACAAATTTTATGTACCATGAAGACTTTGCAAAAAATTTATTAAAATTAATTGATAAAAAAGGTATAATGAACGTTGGTGGACCAAAACAAATTGTTTATAACTTTGCAAAAAAAACAAACAAAAAAGTAAAACCAGTCTCAGCAAAAAAGATGTTGGGAAAAAAGTTTCCTTTAAAACAATCAATGAAT
>CABYTL010000011.1 GCA_902521805.1 uncultured Pelagibacteraceae bacterium | reverse complement strand
CAATTCCTACTGTTGTTTGCCAATAACCTTGGTACATATTGTCTATCTCTTCCTTAAAATTTCTAGCCAAACCAAGTATAAGGCCCCAAGTTAATTCTGGTGTAGGATTTTCTCTACTTTCTGTTCCTGAAACAATAATCTTTTTTTTTTTTGCAGCATCCAAATCAATTGATTTATTTTTTAAACCGCTAGTAATTATAAATTTTAATTTTGATAAGTTGTTTATTATATTTTTTGTTAATGGAGTTCTTTCTCTCATTACTAACAAAGCCTCGAAATCAGCTAATTTTTCTAACATATCATCTTCATTTTCAAAAGGTTCACTAAAAATTTTAATTTCATATTTTCCAGAAAGTTTTTTCAGATCTACAAATTGTTGAAAAACATTTTGGTAATCGTCTAATATAGCAACTTTAAGCATTTTCAATTTTTTTATTTGATAAAAATAAACCTACTACAATTAAAATTGCTCCAAGAGAATGATAAAAATTAAATTGTTCATTAAAAAAAATTATTGCCATTATTGTACTAAATAATGGAATAAGAGACAAAAAAATTCCTGCTCTATTAGCTCCTATTATAGATACTGCCCCAGCCCAGCAATAATAAGATCCTATACTTGGAAACAAAGCTAAAAAAATAAGAGTATAAATAAGATTATTGTCAATTTTTATTATCTGTCCCTGTGAATATTCATAAATGAATTGTGGGAATACACAAATTAATCCAAAAGTACATATAACATGGACTAAGGTAAGAAGCGGTAGTGTGAATTTTTTTTTCTTTAAAAGAGTTGAATATATACCCCATGTGATAACTCCTCCTATCATTATAATATCGCCTTTGTTAAAATTTAATGAAAGAAAAATTTTAATGTCAAGTTTGGTTATAATTGATAAAATCCCTAATACTGAAATGAAAAGTCCCAAAATTTGAAATTTATTAGTATTTTCAATTTTAAATAAAAAACACAATAAAATTATTACAGCTGGAATTGCAGTATTGAAAAGAGTTGAATTAATAATCTGAGTATGAATTAAAGATAAATAAGTAAATGAATTAAATAATCCAACGCTAGTAAAACCTAGAAAAAATAATAAAGGTAAATTGTTTAAAATTGTATTTTTATGTTTTAGTATTTCTTTAAAAGTAAACGGGAGCAATATAAGCCACACAAGAGACCATCTATAAAACACTAATGACAATGGAGGGATATTTGTTAAAAAAGCAATTTTTCCAACAATAAAATTACCAGACCAAAATAATGTTGCACATACCAACATTATATATGCTCTAATATTTTGCATCTATTAATTAAATCTTATTGAACGATAAGGGTCTAAGTTTAAATTAGTATTTTCTTTAGCAATCATCCCAGATATAATCTTTCCAGATATTGGACCTAATGTCCATCCCAAATGATGGTGTCCAAAACAATAAAAAACATTTTTATAATTTTTTGATGGTCCCATGACAGGTAAAAAATCTGGTAGAGTTGGTCTAAATCCTAACCATTCATCTTCATGTTCTGGAAGATCTCCTAACATATATTTAGCATTATTGATCAAGTTTTTAATTCTTGATTTAGAAAGAGGATTATCTAAGCCACCAAATTCTACTGTTCCTACAACTCTTAGACCTTGCTCCATGGGTGTAATTCCAAAACCTCGATTAGAAAATATTACTGGTCTAGATAAAAGATTATCACAGTTTTTAAAATGTACGTGATACCCTCTTTCTGTATCTAAAGGAATTTTTTCCCCAAGATTATCTGTGAGTTTTTTAGAAAATGCGCCACAAGCAATTATAATTTTATCAAATTTATGTTCATCTTTTAGCGTTTTAAAAATAGGTTTTTCATTATCAAATTTAATATTCACAATATTTGACTTATTAAATTTACCTCTTTTTTTTAAGAATAACTCAAATAACTTTAAAAGTATTTTTTTTGGATTTCGAGCATGTCTTGCGTATGGATAGTACACACCAGCATGATAAAATGGTTTTATATTAGGTTCAAGATCATGAATTTCTTTTTTATTTAATAATTGTTGTTTAACTCCTAATTCATCTCTTACTTTAATCTCTAATTCTCTACTTTTAAGATCTTGATCATTCCAAATATACATTATACCTCTATTCTCAACTAAATCCTCTAAATCAATTTCATCAAATAATTCATCATAAGCTGGTAGAGCAAGATCTAAAATTTGATGCATATATTTTGCTGTGTGCATCATTTTATTTTTTGTTGTGTTCATAATAAATTTAACAAACCAAGGAATCATTTTTGGAACGTAATTCCATTTAAGTGCTAATGGACCAGTTGTGCTCATTAGCATTGAGGGAACGTCTGCTAAAATATCTGTTCTATTTAATGATAAGGAAGCATAAGGTGAAAAATGACCAGCATTACCGTATGAGGCAACAGGACTGCCGGGCTCCTCTCTATCAAATAAAGTTACATCAAATCCTTTTTTTTGAAGAAACAGAGCATTCGAAATGCCTTGGATACCAGCACCAATTATTCCTATTCTAAAATTATTATTCACAAAAAACTATACTGTTTTTTTCACAAATTTTTCAAGCGACAAATTATACTTATGCTATTGATTGATCACTATGAATTTTTGCACTCATAACTATACCTAATCCTAACATGGTTGCCAACATAGAGGATCCTCCATAAGACATAATTGGCAGCGGTGAACCCACAATTGGAAGTAATCCCAATACCATGCTCATATTAATTATAATATATACAAACATAGAGGTACCAAAACTGTAGCAAAATAATTTTGCGAAATAACTTCTAGAAATAACCCCTATTTTTATTATTCTATAAATCATTATTGAGTAAATAATTAAAAGAAAAACAGACCCAAAAAAGCCAAATTCTTCTGAAAAAAGAGTAAATATAAAATCTGTATGTTTTTCAGGCAGGAATTCTAAATAACTTTGAGTCCCTTTTAAAAACCCTTTTCCAAATATTCCTCCTGAGCCAACAGCAATCTTAGATTGAATAATTTGATATCCTGCTCCTAACGGATCTCTATCAGGATTTAAGAAAGTTAAGACCCTTAATTTTTGATAAGGTTTTAGGAAAGATATTATAAAAGGTAATGAAATAACTGAAATTAAAAATGAATAGAAAAAATATTTGTGATTAAGTCCAGCAAACCATAAAACTAAAATACCACTTATTGAAATTAATAATGATGTACCTAAATCTGGTTGAATAATAACTAAACTCATAGGCAAAAATATAACAACTAAAGAAATTATAACTGAGTATAATGAATTTACATTTTCTAGACGTTTTCTATGGAAAAATTTTGCTAGACAAAGAATAATACATATTTTCATAAGTTCTGAAGGTTGGATATTGATAAAATATAAATCAATCCATCTTTGTGAGCCAGAGGCAGTAATTCCAAAATGAATGGTCCAGATCAACATTGCAAGAATGATCAAATAACTTAAATAACCTATAGAGAACCAAAATCTTATATTTAAAAAAGAAATCACTAACATTAAAGATGTAAAGATCACAAATTTAAGAAAATGACTCTTTGTATGAAAAAGTATTCGACCGCCATCAGTAGAATACATGGTAGCTAGACTAATCACTCCTATTAAAACAATACAAACTAATAAAATTCCGTCTAGTTTTTTAATTTTATTAAATAAACTAATTTTATTTTCTAATTTATTTTGCAAATACATCTAAATATTCAAATATTTTTTTGTTTCAAAATTTTTTCTAATCTCATGTCGATCAACAATTTCTTTAAATAATTTTTTGGCTAAAGGAGCTGCATTGGAACCTCCTGAGCCACCATGTTCAATCAAAATGCTTAGGGCATATCTTGGGTTCTTATAAGGACCAAATGCTACATATAAAGCATGATCTCTCTCTTCATATGGTATTTCAGAAGTTTTAAGATCTAATTCACGGTCTCTATCTGTAATTCTTTTGACCTGAGCAGTTCCGGTTTTTCCTGCAAATTGATATTTTGGATCGTCTATACGAGATTTATAAGAAGTACCTCTTATTTCATTTGTTGAACTAAACATTGCTTCTTGAATAAATTTAATATGTTTTTTGCTATTAACTAATGAAATAAATTTATCATTCTCAAAACTTAAATTATCGTCAATAACTAACTTGGGGTAAATCTTATGGCCACCATTTGCTATTTGAGCAGTCATTAAACATAGTTGAATTGGTGTTGTTTGAATATATCCTTGTCCTATTCCAGTAATAATTGTTTCACCTAATAACCAATTTCTACCTATAACATTTTTTTTCCATTCAGTATTTGGAACTAGTCCATTTTTTTCGTTACCAAACAAATCATTAAAAACTTTTTTTCCAAGACCAAATTTTTTAGCGGTCTCGCTTAATTTATCTACTCCAAGTCTTCTAGCTACTTCATAAAAATATGAATCACAAGATTGTTTCATTGCTTCTTTCATATTAACATATCCATGACCTTCTTTTTTCCAGCAATGATAAGTCTGTCCATATAACTCTAATGGATGCTTGTGCCCCCTACAATGAACTGTAAAATTCGGATTGACAATTCCATTTTCTAATGCAGACAATGCTACAATGGGCTTGATTGTTGAGCCTGGGGAGTAATTTCCAGATATTGATTTATTTATTAAAGGTTTCATGGGATTATTTCTAATTAATTGCCATTCATCTTGACTAATTCCAAATACAAAAGCGTTAGGATCGAATGAGGGGGATGAATGCATAGCAATTATGTGGCCGGTAAATATGTCCATGACACAAATTGAGCCAGCTTGATCTATTAATAATTCATTTGCTAATTTTTGAATTTTAGTATCTACAGTCAGTTTGACTGTTTTGCCCTTATCTCCTTCTTGAAATGCTAGCTGACTTACCCTTCTTCCATAAGCGTTAACTTCATATCTTTCTATAGAATTAGTACCAATTAAATTATGCTCGAATGATTTTTCTAAGCCAGTTTTTCCTACTTTTAATCCTTGAACAAATTTTTCTTTAATAATCTCACTAGACAAAATATCATTTTCATTAGCTTGACTTACATAACCAAGAATATGTGTATAATTTCCTTTATACGGATAATTTCGAGAAATAGAAATAATGGGTTTAACCCCGTTTAAATCATACAAATTGTTATTTATTTTAGAAAAGTTTTCCCAATTCAAATTATCTGCTACAATAAGCGTTTCCCATGGTTTAATTTCATTTTTTCTTTTTAAAATTTTTTGAAACTCCTTATTAGACAATTCTAAAATATTTTTTATCCTATTAATGGTATATTTAAAATTATCTACTTGTTCAGGAATTAAGTGAAGTTGATAAGCTTCAAAATTACCTGCAATAATATTTCCAAAATAATCTTGAAAATCACCTCTAACAGGAGGGAGTTTCCATTCTCGTATTCTATTTTTATCTGAAAGAGTTAAATATTTTTTATTTTCTTTTATTTGGAGAAAAAATAATCTACTGACGATACCTCCTAAAATTGTTATCTTTGCAATAGCTAAAATAAACATTCTTCTATTAATTGAGTTTAACTTAACTACATTATCACTTTGATTAATCATGAATAACCTTCAAATAATAATTTAATAAAATTGCTAAAAGTGGATAAAATAAAAATGTAAAAAAATTATTAATAATATAAAACATAATATCTAAATCATAAGAAAAGAATAAAAATAAAATTGAATAATTAGTTGAGTTAATTAAACTTATTACAAATAAAAAATAAAACCAATCCTTTATTAAATGAGGTCTTATAGTTATGTTTCTTAAATAAGATGCAAATATACAAACCGCTATGTAAGAAAAAGAACTAATACCTAATGGTAAACCCACAACTGTATCGTTAATTAAACCTGCAATAAAAACTAAGAAATAATCAAATTTATTATATTCCTTTAATGCAAAGTAAAAAATTAAAATAAATGGAAAATTAAATGAAAAATAATCAAGATTTAAATAGTTTAAATCAAACTCATTTAAAACAGAAACAAATAAAAATATGATAGGAAACCAAGTGTAGATTTTATACAAGTAACTTTTTTTTTCAAATTTAATCATTTAGTTTTCTACCTTTATTCAAAATACAATCTCTATACTCTGGTGTACCAACCTTAAACCCTTTTTTGAATCCTGATTTTAAACATTTTGAACTATATAATAAATTTAATCTTAAAAAATTTAACTCATTTTGATCAATAGTATTTTGAGAAATTTTTTTATTTTGTAGATTTATTTTTTTTTGTAAATCTAAAATTTTAGTATTTGTATCATTCACCTCATCTCTTAGTGATCTATTTTCCTCAATAAATTTATCATTAGTTTCATTTAATATTTTTAATTCTTCATTTAAAATTTCTAACTTAATTTCTTCAGTACTTTCCAAAGTAGAAGTATTAATTTTTTCATTATCATCGTTTGTATCTAAAACTGTTTCATTCTTTTGGTTAATTTCGACAAAAACATATTTAAGCTGGTCAAAATCACTATAAAAATTTATTAAGAATTTATCATTATCTGTATTTATTCTTCCTACAGGTATTCCACTTTTATATATTGATCCAGTTCCTGAAGTGTAAGCTATACTTTGATTGATAATATCTTGAATTAAATTATCTTTAACGTATTTAATTTCACCAGAATTTTTTCCATCCCCTATTACAATTGCCTGAACATTGCCTGGAGTAATTGAAATTGGGACTGTAGAATTCAAGTCAGTCAATAGTAAAACTCGTGATGATTTGTAATTAACTTCTATAACTCTTCCTACTAAATAATTCCTATCATAAACATTTGTACCTATTTTTACATTATCAAAACTTCCCTTATTAATGATAATTGTTTTTAAAAAAGGACTACTATGATCAACTATTACTTTTGCTAAAATTTTGTTTTGGGAAATTTTATAATCTTCAATTAATTCTTTCAATTCATTATTTTCACTTATTATAATTTCATTTAATATTTCTTTTGATTTAAAATTTTCTAATTCTTTTTTATTGTCTTTAAATTCACTGTAAAAATTAGAATACTGAGCTATTTTTGAATATGAGTTGAATATAAAATTTTCAGGTATTGATACAATAAATGAAGATCTGAATACAACTTCATTTAAAATTGATCTTAAATTGTTAATTACTTTAAAATTAAAACTTGATAAAAAAATAATAAAGATTGATAAAAAAACTAAAGTTAATAAAGAAAATTTCTGCTTTGTTGTCTTTTTTAAAAAAGCAGATCGAATTGCTATTACAAAATCATCTCTGCTTGAGGCCATTAGTCTTAGTACTCAGTAAGCATAGTAGAAAATGTTTGTTCTTGATCTAAGGCCTTTCCAGTACCTATTGCTACACAAGATAAAGGATCTTCAGCTATATGAACTGGTAACCCTGTTTCTTTAGAAAACCTTTTATCTATATTTTTCAATAATGCACCTCCTCCTGTCAATGTTAAGCCCATATCAACTAGATCTGCAGATAACTCGGGTGGTGTCGCTTCCAAAGCGTCCTTAATACCATCGACCATCTCTTTTAAAATATCGTTTAATGCCTCTGATGTATCCTCTTCAGTAATATTTACTTCTTTTGGAGTTCCCGATCTTAAGTCTCTTCCTTTAACAGGATAAGTATTATCGTTTGTAGGTATTGCTGTACCTATTTCTTTCTTAATTTTTTCTGCAGTACTATCTCCTATCATTAAATTATATTCTTTTCTCATATAATTCACTAAAGCTCCATCCATAGCATCACCTGCTACTCTCAAAGACCTAGAGTATACTAATCCACCAAGAGACATAACTGCTATTTCACTTGTACCACCTCCTATATCAACAACCATTGATCCAGTTGCCTCAGAAATTGGAAGACCGGCTCCAATTGCAGCCGCTATAGGTTCTTCAATTAATTGAACTCTTCTTGCGCCAGCAGCGAGAGCGCTATCTTGGATTGCTTTTCTTTCAACTGGAGTAGACCCTGTTGGCACACAAATCAAAATTCTTGGATTAGCAAAAGTTCTTCCTTTATGAACTTTTTTAATAAAGTGTTTGATCATTTCTTCTGTCACAATAAAATCTGCTATAACTCCATCTCTTAGTGGTCTTATTGCACTTATATTTCCTGGTGTTCTTCCCAACATAGTTTTAGCCTCATCACCAACTGCTAATACTTGTTTTTTTCCACCTTGATCCACAATTGCAACCACCGAAGGCTCATTTAAAACAACACCTTGGCCTTTTACTACAACCAAAGTGTTAGCTGTTCCAAGATCAATAGCCATGTCTTGGCTCCAAATTTTCTTTACACTACTAAATAATCCCACTTATACTCCTCCTTTTACCCTTTGATGTTGAATATTTTGAGATAAGGTTTTTTTTTCTCTTTTAATTAACATTTTATTTAAAGCGTTTAAATATGCGTTTGCTGATGCAACTAATGTGTCAGTATCTGCTGACTGTCCAACTGTAGTTCTATCATTTTCCTCGATTTTAACACTGACTGTTGCTTGAGCATCGGTGCCTTCAGTAACTGCATGAACTTGATAAAGAGATAGTTTGACATCATGAGGGTATAAATCTTTAATACATTTAAAAATTGCATCAACTGGACCATCACCTGTCTGCGAAGTATTTTTTATTTCTCCAAAGACATCTAATGTCATATCTGCTCTTTGTGGTTCACCTGTGCCAGCAAATACTTTTAAAGATTTTAGATTTATTGCATTGATTTTGTTGTCAATTATTAAACTATCATCTACTAAAGCAATAATATCTTCATCATAAATATGTTTTTTTTTGTCAGCTAATACTTTAAATTTTCCAAAAGCAGCTTGCACAATGTCATCAGTTAGATCTGAATAACCCAAATCGCTTAATTTATCTTTAAAAGCGTGTCGTCCAGAGTGTTTTCCCATTACTAAAGATGTTTTTTTAACTCCAACACTTTCTGGAGTCATAATTTCATAAGTTTCTCTATTTTTTAGCATTCCATCTTGATGAATACCTGACTCATGAGCAAAAGCATTTTTTCCGACAATAGCCTTATTGAATTGTACAGGAAAACCTGTTGCATTTGAAACAATTTTAGATGCCTTACTTATTAATTCTGTTTTAATTCCAGTCTCGTAGGGCAATAAATCTTCTCTAGTTTTAATTGCCATAACTATTTCTTCAAGAGCAGCGTTACCTGCTCTTTCACCAATTCCATTAATTGTACATTCAATTTGTCTAACACCTGCTGATAATCCTGATAAAGCATTTGCTACTGCTAGGCCAAGATCATTATGACAATGTGCGGAAATAATTGCTTTATCTATATTGGGAACATTATTTTTAATTGATGTGATTGTTTTAGCAAATTCTTCTGGGATTGAGTATCCAACTGTATCTGGAATATTTATTGTTTTTGCACCACAATTAATTGCAAGCTCGATTGTTTTGTACATAAAATCTAAATTTGTTCTAGTGCCATCTTCACAAGACCACTCAACATCATCAGTAAATTTTCTTGCATAAGTTACACTTTCTTTTATAGCACCCAAAACTTGATCGTCAGTCATATTAAGCTTGTGTTTCATATGAACAGGACTTGTAGAAATAAATGTATGTATTCTAAATCTTTTTGCAAATTTCAAAGACTCATTACAAGCATCTATATCTTTTTTTGTCGCTCTAGCTAAACCACATGGAATTGAGTTTTTGATACTTTTGCTGATTTCACTAACTGCCTCAAAATCCCCTGGTGAAGATATAGGAAATCCTGCTTCAATAATATCTATTCCCATTTCATCAAACACTCTTGAAATATGAATTTTTTCCTCCACACTCATAGAGGCTCCAGGTGACTGCTCACCATCTCTCATTGTAGTATCAAAAATATAGACTTTATCTTTATCTCGCATAACTAATTTTTTTTGAAATGTATAATACAATCTATAAGAGAGATTGCAAAATAATAAGTTATATTTTCCTTATTTTTAGACCATTTTAGGTTTTGTCAAATTTTCTTTAATTAAACTTAATAGTTTTACTAAACTCAGCCCTTATCGCTATCAACCAATTTCTTCTTACCTATCCATGGCATCATAGCTCTTAAACTTGCACCGACTTTTTCAACTGGATGTTCTGCTAATTTAGCTCTAGTAGATAGAAAGTTTTTTTGACCATTTTTACATTCTTCCATCCACTCTTTGGTGAACTTCCCAGACTGTATCTCAGATAAAACTTCTTTCATTCTTTTCTTTGTTTCTTCTTTTTTTATGATTCTTGGACCTGATTGATACTCTCCATATTCTGCAGTATTTGAGATAGAATAATTCATATTTGCGATTCCCCCCTCGTAAATTAAGTCAACAATTAATTTTACTTCATGAACTGTTTCGAAATATGCCATTTCAGGTTCATAACCTGCTTCAACTAATGTCTCGTAACCGTTTTTCATCAACTCCACTAATCCACCGCATAGAACAGTTTGCTCTCCAAATAAATCAGTTTCTACCTCATCTTTAAATGTTGTTTCTATAATTCCAGATCTTCCTCCTCCAATAGCAGATGCATAAGATAAAGCTAAATCTCTTGCTTTACCTGAGCCATTCTGATGTACTGCAAATAAACACGGCACCCCGCCTCCTTTTTCATATTCACTTCTAACTAAATGACCTGGTCCTTTTGGTGCAACCATAAACACATCTAGATCTTTTCTAGCTTTAATTAAATCGTAATGAACGTTTAAACCATGAGCAAATGCTATACTTGTTCCTTCTCTAGCTCTTTGTTCAATATGATTTTTATAAATCTGTGCTTGTAATTCATCTGGAGTTAGAATCATTAAGACATCAGCCCAGGCGGCTGCATCTGATAAATTCATGACCCTCAACCCTTTCGACTCAGCTTTAATTATACTAGATGAACCCTCTCTTAAAGCTACAACAACTTCTTTTACACCACTATCTTTTAAGTTTAAAGCATGAGCATGACCTTGACTTCCATAACCAAAAATAGCAATTTTTTTGTCTTTGATTAAATTCACATTTGCATCTTTTTCATAAAACATTTTCATTTAATTTCTCCTAATTAATTTATTTAAAAACTTCTGATCCTCTTGTCATTGCAATTGCACCTGTTCTGGATGTACTTGTAAGACCTAGAGGTTTTAATTTCTTGCTCATTTTATCAATCTCTCTTCTTAGTGCAGTAATCTGAATTACTACTGATATATTTGTCTTATCTAATATTACTGGATTATAAGTTTTACAAGCTTTAATACATTTTTCTATCTTTTTTTTCTTCCCTACAACTTTAAGTAATGCCATTTCTTTAAAAATAACTTTTTTATCTTCCCTTTTAAAATCTGCAACCTTGTGAACGGGTACTAATTTTTTTAATTGCAATTTAATTTGATCAATAACTTGGGGTGTCCCAGTAGTCACTATTGTAATTCTTGAAATATTCTTAGTTGCATCAACTTCTGCTACCGCCAATGACTCAATATTATAACCTCGACCTGAAAATAATCCTACCACTCTGGCTAATACCCCTGACTCATTATCAACCCATACTACAAATATATGAGTGTCTAATTTACCCTTTTTTGTTGGAATACTGTATGCTGATTTTGGCTTTGACATTAGACTAGGGCTTTTCCTTTTCCTGTTATCTTATTTCCATCATGATCTTTAGGTCCCAAAATCATTTGATTATGTGGCTTTCCTGACGGTATCATCGGAAAACAATTCTCAGTAGGGTCAACTTGACAATCAAATATAACAGGACCTTTATGATTTACCATTTCTTCAATCTTATCATCTAATTCGCTTGGATTTTCAGCTTTAATTCCTTTGCATCCATATGCTTCTGCTAATTTGACAAAATCAGGTAACGCTTCTGAGTAACTTTCTGAATAATTTTTTTCATGCAGCAGCTCCTGCCATTGTCTAACCATTCCCATATATTGATTGTTCAAAACAAAAATCTTAATTGGTAAATTGTATTGAACAGCAGTTGACATCTCTTGCATTGTCATCAAAACAGATGCTTCTCCAGCAATATCAATAACAAGTTTATCAGGATGAGCAATTTGAACTCCAACTGCAGCTGGTAAACCATATCCCATAGTTCCAAGACCACCAGATGTCATCCATCTATTAGGTTTATTAAATTTATAATGTTGTGCAGCCCACATCTGATGCTGACCTACTTCAGTTGTAATAAATGTATCTTGATCTTTAGTTAATTCATACAATCTCTTAACTGCATGTTGAGGTTTTATAGTTTCTTTACTATTGATAAATCCTAGAGAGTTCTTACTTCTCCATTTTTGAATTTGTTCCCACCATTTTGATAGATTTTGCTTGTTAGAAGTTTTTAAACCTTTTTTTTCTTTATTTAACTTTTTTATAGTTGCCATAAGAACTTCATTAACATCGCCTACTATAGCTAAGTCTACTTTTATGATTTTATTTATTGACGAAGGATCAATATCTATATGAATTTTTTTTGATTTTGGTGAAAACTCATCAATTTTTCCTGTAATCCTGTCATCAAATCTTGCTCCAATATTAATAAGTAAATCACAATCATGCATAGCATTATTAGCTTCATAAGTGCCGTGCATTCCCAGCATTCCAATAAACTGATTATCATCTCCTGGGAAAGCCCCCAATCCTTGCAAAGTGGACGTAATTGGAAAACCAATTTGTCTTACAAATTCTCTAAGAGAATCACTTGCCCTTGGTCCAGAGTTTATTACTCCTCCGCCAGTATAAATTACTGGTCTTTTAGCATTCGAAATAAAATTAATAAGATCATCTATCTCTCTTTGTGAAAATTTATTATTTAACTTTCCATTATATTTTTTTTCTTTCTTGGGTTTAAAATAATTAGTTTTCGCGAATTGAATATCTTTTGGAATATCTACTAAAACTGGACCAGGTCTTCCAGTGGTAGCAACTTGAAAAGCCTCATGCATTATTTTTGGTAAATCTTTAATATCTTTAACTAGCCAATTATGTTTTGTACAAGGTCTAGTTATTCCTGTTGTATCACACTCCTGAAAAGCATCTGTACCAATTAAATGTGTTGGTACTTGGCCAGAAATACATACTAAAGGAACTGAGTCCATGTATGCATCAGTTAGAGCTGTAACAACATTAGTTGCTCCAGGTCCGGAAGTAACCAATACTACACCAGGCTTTCCTGAAGATCTTGCATAACCTTCAGCAGCATGTCCAGCCCCTTGTTCATGTCTTACTAAAATATGTTTTATGGATGAATGGTTTTTTAATTCATCGTAAATTGGTAAAACCGCTCCACCTGGATAACCAAAAATAAAATCAACATTTTGGTCTTTAAGACATTTAAATACAATTTCAGCTCCAGTATATAATTTAGACATTTTACCAATCTAGCTGAAGTTGTACTGATTGGTCAAGTTTATCTGAAAATAATTTAAATTTTTTTTAGGAAGATATTTAATTTCTTTGGTTTAATTTTTTTCCAACTTGACATGTGTCCTCTTGCCCATGTTGCTTGTCTCTTTGCATATTGCCTAGTCTTTATTGAGATTTTTTCAATAACCTCATCTTTATCCATCTTTTTTTTAATAAAATCTCTGAATTCAGTTAAGCCTATTACTTTAGAAATACTTTTATTTTTGGAAATTCTTAATTTCAAAAATTTCTTAACCTCATAAACCACCCCATTATCGAACATTTGTTTGGTCCGTTGATTAATTCTCTCAATTAAATCAGGTCTTGGATAATCAATGTATATTTTAAGAAAATCTTTACTTTTAAATTTAGGGTATGTGTTTCTATACCAGTCTATGATTGAAATTTTTGTAAACAACTTTACTTCAAAAGCTCTTATAGATCTCTGGACATCGCTAGAATTTATTTGACTAATTATTTTTGGATCTATTTTTAAAAGTTGTTTATAAAATTTTTTTTGTCCAATCGATTTTTGTAATAATCTAATATCATTCCTAAACTTATAAGGTATTGAAGGAATTTCAACTAATCCATCAGTCAAAGCTTTAAAATATAACCCAGTACCACCAGTCAATATTGGAATTTTTTTTCTTTTTTTTATTTCATTTATCTTTTTGATAACTATTTGAATCCACTCACCAGTAGAAAAATCTTTTTTACTTTTATGAAATCCATACAAATGATGTTTAATATTTTGAAAATTTTTTTTAAGTGGCCTAGCAGTCAAAATTTTAAAGTCTTTATATATTTGCATACTATCAGCATTAATTATTTCTCCTTTTACCTTTTTGGCAAGTTTAATTGCAAAATCAGATTTTCCAGATGCTGTTGGCCCATAAATTAAAATAATTTTGGATTTTATATCCATTATTTATTTTAATTTAATACCAATATATCTTCTTTGATTTTGGCTGTTATATATAACTAATAAAATTGTTTTTTGATTAGAACTTAAAACTTGTTTTACAACTTGTTTTAATTCATTTGCTGAATTAATTCTCTTTTTTTGCGCCTCTATAATTATGCTATTTACTTCAATTGAATTTATCAGAGGACTTTCTTTTTCAATTTTAGTAATGATTAACCCTTTTGTTTGATTGGGAAGATTTCTCTCATTTATATCTTTATTATTCAATTTTCTTACATTTATCTTTAAATCATCAATAGTAGTCTCAACTGGTTTAACTTTTTCAGTAACTTTAAAATCCTCAGATGTTTCCAATCTGCCTAATGTAATTATTTTTGTGATTTCTTTTTTATTTCTCCATATTTTTACTTCTACTTTTTTACCAACCTCTGTTTTTGCAACTATCATCGGCAATTCTTTCATCTCTTGAATTTTTTCTCCATTAAATTCTAAAATGATATCACCTGCTTTAACACCTGCTTTTTTTGATGGACTGTTATCGGCGACGCTAGCTACTAAGGCTCCTCTAGGTTTGTCTAACTTTTCAACCTCAGCAATTTCTTTAGTGACATCTTGGATTCTGACACCTAACCATCCCCTTTTTGTTTCACCAAATTTAATTAATTGATCAATCACAATTTTTGCACTATTTGATGGTATAGAAAAACCAATTCCAATTGATCCATTTCTACCTAATATTGCAGTATTAATTCCTATGACGTCGCCATTCATATCAAATAGCGGTCCACCTGAATTACCAGAATTTATAGATGCATCAGTTTGTATATAATCTTCATACCTAGAAAGACCAATTGACCTATTTCTAGCTGATATTATTCCTGATGTAACAGTGCCACCTAACCCAAAAGGGTTTCCTATTGCAATCACCCAGTCTCCTATTCTTGCTTTATCTGAGTCTCCAAACTTAACTGGAGCAAAATTTTCTTGAGTATCGAGTTGAAGAACTGCAATATCTGATAGTGGATCAGCGCCAATAACTGTAGCATTAAATTCTTTATCTCCATTTACCCTTACAATGATACCTTCAGCATCCTGAATCACGTGGTTATTTGTTACAACTATGCCTTTTTCGCTAATTATAAATCCTGATCCTAAAGCTGATGATTTTCTTTCTTGAGGCGTTCCAAATTCCTTAAACATATCTTCAAAAGGTGAACCTGGAGGGAATTGAAAGGGAAAAGGATTGGTATTTGTGACTACCGTTTGTGTCGTCGAAATATTTACCACTGAAGGCATCAATTTTTCAGCAAGATCAGCAAAAGAGGCCGGAACTGGTTTTGAATTTGATTGAACTGAAATGCTTAAAGTTAAAAATAATGTAACTAATATAAATTTAATTCTACTCATATAAACTCTTCATATAATAAATAATTATAAATCCTAAAACTGCGAAGATTAAACCACCAATTCTTAGCTGACTATCTCCAATTAAATCTAATTTTTTTAACATAAGTTTCATTTTTGATGGAAATAAGGCATACAAAATACCCTCAATGAAAAGAAAAAGACCAAAAGCTATGATCAATTCTTTCATATATAAATTTATTATTGTGTTTTAGGTTTTATATTTCCAAAAAATTTAAAAAATTCACTATCTGGAGATAAAATTAATGACGTATCTCCACCAATTAAAGCAGTCTCATAAGCTTGCATCGCTCTGTAAAATGCAAAAAATTCAGGGTCTCTTCCAAAGGCATTTGCAAAAATTTTATTTCTTTGACCATCTCCTTCCCCTTTCATAATTTCTGACTCTTTCTGTGCATTAGCTAAAATTACTGTAACTTCTTTATCAGCAGTTGACGTAATAGTTACTGCCATCTCAGCACCTTTCGCTCTAAATTCTTTAGCTTCTCTCTCTCTTTCTGTCTGCATTCTTCTAAAAATTGCATCACTATTTGCTTGGGGTAAGTCTGCTCTTTTAATTCTTACATCAACAATTTCTATTCCAAAATTCTCTGCTTCAGCATTAACACCTTCTTGGATTAATGACATTTGTTTAGTTCTATCTTTAGAAAGCAGAGTTTGTAATTCTTGTTGACCAAGAACATTTCTAATTCTTGAGTTTATAATTGTTGATAACCTTGATCTTGCAACTCTTTCATTACCTACAGAAATATAAAATTTTAAAGGATCAACAATTTTAAATCTTGCAAATGCATCAACTATTAATCTTTTTTGATCTGAAGCAATTACTTCCTCAGGCGGCGTATCTAAATTTAATATTCTTTTATCCAAGTAGACAACGTTCTGGATGAAAGGAATCTTAAAATTTATACCAGGCTCAGTAATTATTCTTTTAGGATCACCAAATTGAAGAACAATGGCTTGGTTAACCTCTTTAATTATGAAAATTGAAAAGAAAACCACGGCTCCCAGAAATGCTATTAATGGTAATAATATTTTTTTTGCGTTCATTTAATTAGTTACTTTCTTTTTATTTAATTCAGGTAATGGAAGATAAGGAACTACTCCCGATCCAGCATTTTTCTCAATAATGACCTTTTCAATATCAGCTAAAACTTTTTCCATAGTTTCTAAATACATTCTCTCTTGGGTAACTTCTTTTGCCTTAGCGTACTCATCATAAATTGATACAAATCTACTTGCCTCACCTTCTGCTTTTGCAACAACCTCTTTTTTATATGCTTCTGCTGCTTGTAAAATTTTTTGCGCTTCCCCTCTTGCTCTTGGGATTACATCGTTAGCATAGGCTTCTGCCTCATTTTTTGACCTTTCCATATCAGCTCTTGCAGCTTGTACGTCTCTAAATGCATCAATTACTTGATCCGGTGGATCAGCTTTTTGTGTTTGTACTTGAGTAATTTGAATACCACTGTTGTATTCATCTAAAATTTCTTGAATGATATCTTGTGTATCTGTCTCTATAATCGCTCTTCCTTCAGTTAAAATAGGCTGAATATTTGATCTAGCAATTACTTCTCTCATAGCAGTCTCAGCTGCAGCTTTTACAGTTCCTTCAGGATCTTGGATCTTAAATAAAAAATTTCCTGCATCTTTAATTACCCAAAAAACTGAAAAGTCTATATTCACAATATTTTCATCTCCAGTTAACATTAAACTTTCTTGAGGAACGTCAGCAACACCGCCTGATGAGGAAAATCCACTGTCTCTTTCAGATCTAAAACCAATATCAATTCTATTAACTTTTGTAACTTTTGGTGTTAGAACCGACTCTACTGGAAAAGGAATATGATAATTTAATCCAGGCTGAGTTGTTTTTATGAATTTACCAAATCTCAAAACAACACCTTGCTCATCAGGTAAAACTCTGTAAAGACCACTAGCTAGCCAAATAAACCCTAAAATAATCAGAACTAAAACAGCTTGCTTACCTCCAGAAGAACTTCCTCCTGGTAAAAATTTTTTTATTTTTTCTTGAAACTCTCTAATAATTTTTTCTATATCTGGGGGTGTCGGGCCTCTTCCTGAGCCATTACCGCTTCCACCTCCTGGGGGTGTTCCCCAAGGACTTCCTCCACTTTGTCTAAAATCATCTGACATATGGCAATCTATATAATGTCTTTATGTGGAAAAACAAGTTAAGATCCAATAATGCCTAAGGAAAAACCAGAATTAAGTGACGCAATGCGAGCTAAAATGAGCAGAAAAACACCTGTTAAAAATCCAATTAATGGTACTAAGTTCACAATCGCAATATCAAGCGCAAAAGGTGGTGTAGGTAAATCTACCTTTGCGACAAATCTAGCTTTAGCTTTAAAGCAAATTGGTTGCAAAGTTGGATTATTAGATGCTGACATTTATGGTCCATCAATTCCAAAAATGTTTGGTATTAATGAAAAACCAAAAAGCGATGGTCAAAAATTAGAACCAATCGTAAAATATGATATTCAATGTATGTCTATTGGTTTTTTAACTGATCAACAAACACCCATGATTTGGCGTGGACCTATGGTAACTAGTGCAATCAAAACTTTTACTCAAAAAGTAAACTGGAAAGATTTAGATTTTATAATTATAGATATGCCACCAGGAACTGGAGATACCCAATTAACATTTTCACAAGAAATAAAAATGGATGGAGCAATTATTGTTTCTACACCGCAAGAAATAGCTCTATTAGATGTTAAAAGAGGAATTAAAATGTTTGATAAACTTGGTGTAAAAATTTTAGGCTTAATTGATAACATGAGCTATTTTACAGGTGACGATGGGAAAAAATATAAAATTTTTGGTGAAGGGGGAGTTAAAAAAACTGCAGATGAGTTTAAAAAAGAATTTTTAGGAGAAATACCAATAAACCCAGAAATTGGAAAAACTGGTGATGATGGAAAACCAATAGTAGAATCAGATCCAAATCATGAGATTTCAAAAATATATTTGAAATTTGCTAATAAGATTAAATCAACTTATCTGTAAAATTAAAGGCGCTCATTAATTCATTCCATTCCCTTTTAGATAGTCCTGAACTATCAGCATTAACTTTTTCACCCTTAATAAGCTTTTGAATTATTATTTTACCTTTAGCAGAAACCTCTGTACCACCTACTCTATAATCCATGAAAGCATCATAAGTAATTGGAACCCATTTCTTAACTGTATCTAACATTATATCTGCATAAACTCTTATTTCATACTGAGCATGGCTATCGGCCCTAAGTCTTAAAAAGTTCATTAGATTTAATAAATCAGTTTTCCAATACCATTGAGTATAAGTATTTAAAGTTAAATTCATTCTTGCTAATTCTCTTGCTAACCCTTTTTTATTTTTGTCAATAGTTGAACCATCAAATCTCTCATTAAGCATCATCTCATAATTATCATAAGTTCTTTCTGCATCACTTTTTAATAATTCTAAAACTTCTTTTGCTTGCTCTCCTTCAATGACATCTCCTCTTCCTTGTCTGTTGCTTGATGACTGAGCAGCAAGATTTTCTCCTGTTGGTAAATAAAATTCTTTATCTAAGATAGAATATCTCGCGGAATATTCATTTACATTTGCTGTTCTATGTCTAATCCATTGACGGGCAATAAATATTGGAAGCTTAACATGATACTTGATTTCACACATTTCAAATGGTGTGCTATGCCAATGTCGCATTAAGTATTTTATTAAACCACTATCTGTTGAAACCTGCTTAGTTCCCTTTCCATATGAAACTCTAGCTGATTGAACAATTGAGGTATCATCACCCATATAATCTATTACTCTTACAAATCCGTGATCAAGAGCTGGCAAAGCTTCATAAAGAATCTTTTCAAGCTCTGGAGCAGTTACTCTTTTTGTTGAATTTTGTTGAGATTGTTGATCTTTAATCTCTTGTGATTGTTCTTTAGTTAATTTCATGATTTTTGTTGAATCTCTTAAAATTGTTTTTATATTAATAGTGTTGGCTTGCCAACTACGACGATAAACGAATTTCGTAATAACCATTGCGGACGTGGGGGCAGTACCCACCACCTCCACCATTACAACTTATGGGGGTGAACTAGAATCGACGAATGTCTAAAGGCTATTCTTTCGTTCGGAATTGTTCCTCCGTAAAGGGCTAATTTATAAATGCTAACGAAAGTTACGCAATTGCTGCATAATTAACTTTGTTAATTAGGTAGTCGGGGTTCGGGGCACCTGGCAACAGAACGCCCCTACTCATTTGTTAATTTAGTTTGCAGTATCAACGTTATTTAAAAAATACAACCTTGTTATACGTCCTGTGTACGAAATAGTTTAAAATTTTTTAATTTTGACCCAAGGCTTCTCTAGCTTGAGCCTCAGTATAATTGGTTCCATTAGCTGCATTATATGCAGCGACAGCATCTGCAAAACTTCCAAAACCAGCTCCAGCTGCAGCAGCTTCTAAATCTACAGAGACGCCTGCAGCACCTGCGGCTGCAATGGCTTCTGCTGCATCGTTGAGACTAGCCCCCACACCTGATGCAATCGCACCTGCATCAAATGAGTCAATTGCACCAGACTGAAGTGAATTTATGATATCAACATTACCTTGATATGCAGAAGCATATTCTTCAACCGACCAATCAGCATTATAAGTTGCATTAGCTAGTGCAGTTAAATCAGCATAGTTTTTAATATCTAGATTCATATAGTCACCTAAGAACTGAGCATAATTATCAAGTCCATAAGAAAAACTAAAATTGGATGTATCAATTGAACTTTGTATATCTTTTACACTATCATTTAATTCTTTAGCCATATCTAAATTAATTAAATCTTTGTAATGATCTATAGACAATTGAGCCTTAATCGATTCGACGTCTTCTTCAGACAAATCAATCATAATTCCTTTAGAGGTATCATCAATTTTTTCTGGGATTGGAGTTTTCCAGGCATTAGCCCAATCTTTTCTTGCCCAACGCTTCATACTTGCTGCAGATTCCATTTGAAAGTTAATCGATGCAAGATCTAAAGAGTTATTTCTAAACTCATCTAAAATATTATTTATAGGAACATTATTATTTTCTAAATTTAGAATATCTAACTGAATTTTATTTGATTTTTTTGTTTTAACTAATTTTGTTGTTATTGAAGCTTCTCCTAGCAGTTTGAGTTCATTTTCTCTAAAATTTGAAAAGTCTGCATTTTTGAGATCAATTTTAACTCTTTTTTTAACATCTTTTTTCTTAATTTCAGCTAATAAAAAGTCTGCTAAATTATAAGCACTTAATAAAGTGCTGCCATTTGATAATTCTATTTCTTGAGTGATATTAAGAAATTTATCTAATTGATTATAATTATCATATTTATCTAGTTTTTTTATTTCTCTATCAACTTTTTTGTAAGCTTTAAAATATTCTTTTTTGAATTTTTCATCACTGATTCTTTGTTCATTTTTATCTTGGACCAGATTCTTAACAATACTTAAATTTTTTGCTAATTTTAAATGTGTCTCTAATAGCTTTTTTTCTTCTCTGCTAAGCTTTATAATTTTCTTCTCCCCTAGAGAAAATAGTTGTGACAACGTATAATATGTATTTAATACTTCCTGAACATCGTCCTCTAAGGTAAATCCCAATGCATTTCTCATGGATTTTCTTGCTTTATTAAGACTATAAATTTTTTTTATATTTTTTTTTGTCCAGCCGATGTTTGGGTATTTTTCTTTAAACTTAATAATATCTTTTTTATGATTTTTGAGTTGCTGCATGTAAAAAAATTCAAAATAACCCATGCCAAGCATTAAATTTTCAGGATATTTATCTAATAATCCTTTTTGACTAACAAAAATTAATCCTATTTTGTTTTGTGAATATCTAGACATTTGCACAAACTGTTTGTGTTTTTTTTTAAACATACCAGAAGGTGCCGTATTTATTTTTTCAAAAGCTCCAAATGCTTCTACGTCCTCTAAAAATACTCCATTTTTAATCTCTATTTCACTTCTCTCTTCAGCAAAGGTTGACTGAAACAAAAACAAACATAGAAACATGGTCTTTAAAATTTTTTTCATAATCCGGGTTTATTATCAAATCTTGCGCTATGAGTCTAAAACATGGATACATATCCTACAAATTTTCATACGTCCTCTATGCGTAATACTATGCAATTTTTCAGAATTTGATAAAATGTAACTGTTGCAATATAAGGATTATTGAGTCAAGGTTAAGGGTACCTGGCAACAGAACGCCCCTCAAAACTCTGATAAAATAAAAAAATTCTTAATTTTGTAAATTTAAGAAAAATTCTTAACGAATTAGATGATAAGAAAAATTATGACACTGAAAATTTGATTAAAATATTTAAATTAAAAAATAATCTACAAAAACATAATGCATCAAATGATTGTATAATTTTGTATAATTGCGTTAGAAAGATAATTAAAATTTATGGTGAAAAAAAATTTAAAGATCTTGTTATACAAAATAAAAAGTTGGTAAAAATATAAAAAAATGTTTTTTAAAAATAAAAAAAAAAGATCTATCCAAAAAAGTTTTTTTGAAATTTCCAAATTTAATAATCAACAGTTATGCCTTCATCTTAATAAGAGAAATAATGTGATATTAGATTTTGGATGTGGAAATGGCTGTTTTAAAAAAAATTTTTATAGCAAAAAAATTAAGCAAATCAAGATGTACGATAAAAATAAAAGCTTAAAGAAATTTATCCAAAAAAAATATGAAAAAAATCCTAATATTAGATGGGTTAAAAATCTTAAAGTTAGTTTTAATATTGTTTTAATAAATAGTACAATTCAATATTTTACATTGAAAAAATATAAAACTTTAATTTCTTATTTTTTTAAAAGGGAGGTTGATTTGATAATTATTTCTGACATACCTGAATATCCTTACTATTTGGAAGCTTTTATAAGTATTTTCACAAATATTAAAAGAATAATAATATCATTAAAATATTTATTTGAAAAAGATTATAACTTTTATTTTTTTAAAAAAAAAAAGGACTTAATTATAGATAATAAAAAGTACAAATATAAATTTTATAAAAATTTAAATGACGATAAAATATTAAGATATACTCTTATATATGAAAAAATTGTTAATGAGAAATAATTATTTTTCAAAAGCAAGAAATCTCAAGACTTGTTTTTTTTCATTTCAGCTTGTGCAGCTGCTAGTCTTGCAATTGGAACTCTATAGGGAGAACAAGATACATAGTCTAAACCTATTTCAGAACAAAAGTTTATGCTTTTTGGGTCACCTCCATGTTCACCACAAATGCCTAATTTAATTTGTTTATTTTGTTTTTTACCTTTAGATACAGCAATTTTAATTAGATCTTCTACACCATCGTCAATCGAAACAAATGGATCTATGGAAAAAATTTTATTGTCTATATAATCATTTAAAAATTTTCCACTATCATCTCTACTAATCCCAAAAGTTGTTTGTGTTAGATCATTCGTTCCAAAACTAAAAAATTCAGCGTGTTTTGCAATTTCTTTTGCTTTAATTGCTGCTCTAGGAAGTTCAATCATTGTTCCTACTAAATATTCTATGCTTGTTTTTTTTTCATTTTGTACTTTTTTAGCTACATCAACAACTAATTCTTTCATAATTTTAATTTCAGCTTCAGTAGAAACCAGAGGTATCATTATTTCAGGAAATGCAGCTTTAATCTTTTTATTTTTTAATTCAGCTAATGCCTCAAAAATTGCTCTACATTGCATTTCATATATTTCTGGATAAGATATACCTAATCTGCAACCTCTATGCCCAAGCATGGGGTTTTGCTCATGAAGTTCTGATATTCTTGATTTAACCTCTCTAATATCTATTTTTAATACATTAGCAATTTCAAGAATATCCCTATCTGAAGTTGGTAAAAATTCATGTAATGGTGGATCTAATAATCTAACATTAACTGGTAATCCACTCATAATTTTGAAAATTTCCATAAAATCCTTTTTTTGATGCGGGAGAAGCTTGGTTAAAGCCTTTGCTCTATCTTCTAAAGTTTTAGATAAAATCATTTCTCTAACTGACAAGATTCTTTCTTCATCAAAGAACATATGCTCAGTTCGGCATAAACCAATTCCCTCTGCACCAAAATCTCTTGCTATTTTTGTGTCTAATGGTGTTTCTGAATTTGTTCTCACTTTTAGTTTTCTCATACTATCTGCCCAACTCATCAATTTTGAAAAATCCCCTGATATTTGAGGTTTCACAGTTTGCACTTCTCCTAAAATAATTCTTCCTGACGAGCCATCAATTGTAATTATGTCACCTTCTTTAATGACCAAGCTAAAAGCTTTAAATATTTTTTTTTCGTAATTTATATCAATTTCACTTGATCCAGAAACACATGGCCGCCCCATTCCTCTAGCTACAACAGCAGCATGGCTTGTCATACCACCTCTCGCTGTCAGTATTCCTTTTGCTGCATGCATACCCTGTATATCTTCAGGAGATGTTTCTATTCTTACTAAAATTGTATCTTGCATCATATCGTTTAATCTTTGAGCTTCCTCTGACGAAAAAACAACTCTTCCACTTGCGGCTCCTGGGGATGCTGGTAAGCCATTCGCAATTACTTTTATTTCACTTTTCTCATCTAAGGTCGGATGGAGCAGGGTATCTAGAGAATTTGGATCTATTCTTAAAACAGCCTGTTTTTTTGAGATTAAATTTTCTTTAACCATATCTACGGCAATCTTTACTGCAGATTTAGAAGTTCTTTTGCCTGATCTTGTTTGTAAAATCCATAATTTATTATTTTCAACTGTAAACTCAACGTCTTGCATATCTTTGTAATGATTTTCTAATTTTTTTAAAATTTTTTTTAATTCCAGATAAACCTTTGGCATCGACTCTTCCATTGATATATCCTTTACTTTAGCTAGTTTGCGTGCTTTTATAGTTATATATTGTGGCGTTCTTGTTCCAGCTACCACATCTTCACCTTGTGCATTAATGAGATATTCACCATATATACTCTTTGATCCATCTGATGGATTTCTGGTAAATACTACTCCAGTAGCGCAATTATTACCCATGTTTCCAAACACCATTGCCTGGACATTGACTGCAGTTCCCCATTCTGAAGGTATTTGATTTAACTTTCTGTAAATTTTTGCTCTATTACTCTCCCAGGATAAAAATACAGCACAGATTGCACCTAATAGTTGCTGATAAACATCTTGAGGAAATACTTTGTTCGTTTTATCTTTAATTATCTTTTTAAAATCATTTATTAACCCATCCCAATCTTTTTCATCAAGATCGGTGTCTAGTAAAACACCCTTGGTCAACTTGTAATTTTCAATTAATTCCTCAAAGTTATGACTTTCAACCCCCATGACTACATTTCCATACATTTGAATAAACCTTCGATAACTGTCTTTAGCAAACCTTCCATTTGAGGTTTTATTTGATAGAGCAATTACAGTTTTGTCATTTAATCCAAGATTTAATATTGTATCCATCATACCAGGCATAGAGACTCTCGCACCAGATCTTACAGATAACAAAAGTGGATTTTTTAAATCTCCAAATTTTTTTTTCACATTTTTTTCAATTATTTTTAACTCTGATTTAATTTGATTTATAATTTTATAATTAAGTTTTTTTTTATTTTTATAAAATAAATCACAAACTTTAGTTGAAATAGTAAATCCAGGAGGTACTGGAAGTCCCATTCTTCCCATTTGAGACAAATTTGCACCTTTACCACCTAATTCATCTTTAGGTTTTTTTATTTTCTTTGACTTTTCTGAATTGAAATTGAAAATTAGTTTAATCATTAATATCTTTAATCAGCTGAAAATTAATAAAATTTTCACAGGTTTTACAGAAGAAATTAATAAGTTCCAATCTATTTTTTTTAATAGATTCACTATCATCATTAACTTTTACATTATCAAAAAAAGCAAACACCT
>CABYTL010000010.1 GCA_902521805.1 uncultured Pelagibacteraceae bacterium | reverse complement strand
TCCATAAACTGCAGTCGTTCTGTATAAATATCCAACTTTTTCAAGTAGCTCTAAATCAGGTTGGTTTCCATTGCTTAAACTTTTAACAACATGATCAAATACCCTAACAGATTTATTTGCTCTAGATAACGTTAGCTCTTTGTAAGACAACCTCCCAACTTCCTGTTTTGGAACTTCATTTCTTAATCTGTCAATATCTTCTTTTAAAGGTACTCCATCATGTAATGTAAAAGCTGCATCCCACTTAGTTGCTATTACTCTATCCGATCTTTCATCATCATTAATTTTGTTCGCATAACAGATTAAAGAATAAACCCTGTCTTTTTTTTTAAATGAGTATACTGCTGTGCCATAACCCTCTTGGTCTAAATCAAACAAGTCTCTATTATATTGCCAATCTTTAAATTCGCTTAAAAAACTTCGTAAAAAAGATAATCTTGATTGATGAAAGGAACCAAGTCTTGATAACTTCATTATGATGTTTGGATCTCTTAATTCTATATTCATATTTAGATAGTTTTATAAAAGTTATACCAATTGTTACCTAGTATTCCATTAGTCTCAGTATCTGAAAAACCAACCTTTTTTAAACCTGCTTCTAAGTTTTTAAAACCTCTTGCATCCTCAAACCAATTAGGCTGTTTAGGAAACCCCGGTTTATTTTTAGAGCCTTCTCCATAATTTCTACTTTTAGACCAGGTTCCATTTCTCATCCATTCAACAACTTCATCTGGTTGATTTAAACAAAGATCTGATCCTATACCAATATTATTAATATTCATTATTTCTGCTGTTTTCGCCACCATTTCACAAAAGCTTTCTATGGAACAATTTGTATTGTCCTTAAGATGATGTGGATATAAAGATAAACCCAATATTCCTCCACTTTCACTTAAAATTTTTAGTAACTCAGAAGACTTATTTCTTTTTGCTGCGTGCCAAAAAGATGGGTTTGCATGAGTGATTGCTATAGGTTTTTCACTAAATTCAATTGCATCAAAAGTACTTTTTTCGGCTGAATGGGACATATCTACAACAATACCCACTCTATTCATTTCTCGGATAACTTCCCGTCCAAAATTAGTTACCCCACTATCGTTTTTCTCATAACAACCTGTCGCTAATAATGATTGATTGTTGTAAGTGAGTTGCATAAATCTACATCCAAGACTATGAACTTTTTCAACTAAATTGATATCATCTTCTATTGGAGAGCAATTTTGAAAACCAAAAAAAATTGCAGTTTTATTCTCATTATTTGCTTTTTCAATATCCTTAAAACTCTGGCCTAAAAAAATTAAATCTGAATTTTCTTTTAATAAAATTTGCCACTTACTTATTTCGTTTTGAAGTTCATCAAAATCTTCATGATAGACTATTGTAACATGAACTGCATCTAGACCAGCCTCACGATTAATCTCAAAAACTTTTCTCGACCATTTACAATATTGAAGATTATCGATTTTAAATTTCATTTTGGTTAATATTGGCTAAGCATACCAAGTTGTTTTTTAAATACTATTTATTTTATTGAAATTTTAATCTAATTTTGAAATAAATATTCATCAAATTAATCATGAAAAAGAATAAAAATCTGAAAGTTGCAATCGTCATGGGAAGCCAATCAGACTTCAAAACAATGAAATTATCAGCAAATATACTAAAAAAAATGGGTGTTCGATTTGAAACTAAAATTATATCTGCCCACCGTACTCCAAAAAGAATGTATGAATTTGCAGAGAGCGCATCAAGGAATAATATTGGAGTAATCATTGCTGGTGCTGGCGGATCAGCACATTTACCTGGTATGATTTCAGCTATAACCTCAATTCCAGTTTTAGGTGTTCCCGTTGAAAGTAAAAAGCTTAAAGGACTTGATAGTTTATTATCAATAGCACAAATGCCAAAAGGAATACCCGTTGGAACTCTTGCAATTGGAGAGGATGGTGCCATCAATGCTGCTTTATTGGCTGCAGCTATAATTGCAAACAGCAATCCTGCTGTAAAAAAGAAATTAAATAATTGGCGTTCATCACAAACTAAATCAGTAAAAAAAAATCCTAAATAATGTCATTGATTACACTTGGGATACTTGGTGGTGGGCAATTAGGAAGCATGTTGTCAGTGGCAGCAAAAAAATTAAATGTTAAGACCATAATTTTTTGTAATGATCGAGATGCTCCAGCTCAAAATTTTTGTGATGAATTTATTCATGCAGACTATATTAATAAAAATAAGATTTATGATTTTGCTAAAAAAGTAGACATAATAACTTATGAATTTGAGAATATACCTTTTGCTACATTAAATGAACTTAATAAACTTAAAACAGTTTTACCAAAACCATCAGTTAACCGTTTAATTCAACATCGATTAGCTGAAAAGGATTTTATAAATAAACTTAACATTAGAACAACTCGTTATGTTCAGGTTGAAAATAAAGAAGATATTTTGCCATTAAAAGATTTTTTACCTGGAATTTTAAAAACTACTACTATGGGTTATGATGGAAAGGGACAATATCCAATAAAAGATTTAGATGAAGTTGATTTACTAAATATAGATTTTAATAAAGAATATATTTTAGAAAAATTGGTTAAATTGAAGAAAGAAATTTCAGTTATAATCACTAGATTTGGCAAAAATAGATTTGAGATTTACGAGCCTATAGAAAATACACATAAAGATCAGATTTTAAAACATTCTAAAATTCCTGCTGAAATTAACTCAAAGCTATTTAATCAATCAAAAGAGTGGGCTATTTCAATAGCAGAAGAGTTAAAATATATTGGAACTCTATGTGTAGAATTTTTTATAGACAGAAATGATAATCTTTATGTAAATGAAATTGCTCCAAGAGTGCATAACTCAGGCCACTTGACTATAAATACACATAATGTAAGTCAGTTTGAAAATCATGTGAGGGCTGTTTGCTCTTTAGAGCAAATTAAACTCAGAAAAATATATAATGCTGAAATGATTAATCTCATAGGAGAAGACATTCTTAAATATAGAGAAAATCCGAAATTAGATGATAATCAATTTTTTTTTGATTATTTAAAAAAAGAGATTAAAGAAAAGAGAAAAATGGGTCATTTAACAATATTAAAGTGAATGCTAAAGTCTATTGAAGGTAATTTTGATCACCCTGAAGTAAGCAATCTTTTAAAAAAACATTTTATAGAATTAAGAGCTGCTTCTCCGATAGAAAGCGTCCATGTCTTAGATATTCCAGGACTTATGGTCTCTTCAATAAAATTTTGGAGTTTATGGGAAAATGAAAATTTATTAGGGTGTGGTGCTTTAAAATTTTTAGATAAAAACCATGGTGAATTTAAATCAATAAGAGTGCACGACGATTATAGAGGAAAAGGTTATGGGAAAAGGATTGTCAATCATTTAATTGATAATGCAAAAATTTTGAGGATTAAAAGATTAAGTATAGAAACAGGTGCTGGTAATTTCTTTGCTCCAGCAAGAAAACTGTTTGAAAGTTGTGGTTTTAAGCCTTGTCCACCTTTTGCATACTATAAAGAAGATATTAATTCCTTATATTTAACAAAACTTTTGTGAAACAGTTAGAATTTTTCAAATCTTTATATCAATTTAGTTGACAAAACCTTTTATTTTCTAAAGAAATCGTCTTTTACTTAATTATAAGTAATAAATTAACACAACAAAAATAAGAAGATAAATATGAGTCTACAAGGAAAAGTTAAGTGGTTCAATCCAACCAAAGGTTTTGGTTTTATTGAAAGAGAAGATAAAGAAAAAGATGTGTTTGTACATGTATCTGCAGTTAGAGATGCGGGTATGAACGGTTTAGATGAGGGTCAAGCTTTGACTTTCGATGTTGAAGATGGTCCTAAAGGTCCTTCAGCAGTTAACTTAAAAACTGCATAATTTTCATAATCTCAAATATTGGCTATAAATAATTTAGGTTCTTTAAATAAGAATTTATTTTTATAGCCAATAAATTATTTTGAAGATAAATGATTATTAAATTATGATTGGTATTTTAGGTGGTATGGGCACACAGGCAGGTCTTGATTTTTGTAACAAGCTTGCAATTTTATATAGAGGAAAAATTGATCAAGATTATCCTTTATTTTTACTTTATAATAAATCAAACATTCCTGGAAGACCTGAGTCAATCGGAGTTCAAACAGGTAATATTTCAAAAAAAATAAATGATAAAAAGAATAAAAAAAAATACTTCTTAGTTTTAAATAGTTTATTAAAAGGTTGTAAATTACTTCAGAGAGATAAATGTAAATTTATAGTGATACCCTGTAATACTGCGCACTATTGGTTTGATGATTTAAAAAAAAAAATTAATGTACCGATAATCAATATGCCGAAAGAAGTTTTTATCCATACAAAGAAATCGTGTAAAAAAAATTCAAAAATTGGATTACTGGCTACAGAAGGAACTTTAAAAACTGGTATTTATAATAAATTTTTTGATAATAACTATAAATTAATTTTCCCAAATAGGAGCTTACAAAAACATTGTGTTAATAAGTCAATCCAACTTGTAAAAATGGGTAAAGTAAAAGAGGCTGAAAAAACGATTAAACCTGCGGTAAAATTTTTACTAAAACAGAAATGCAAAAAAATTATTTTGGGATGTACTGAACTTCCGATAGCGATATTTGCATTTAAATCTTTCAAAAATGTCAAATCATCAAAAGTTTTCTTAGATCCTAATTTAATTTTAGCAAATTCAGCTATAAAAAAATATAAAAACTAATAATGCAAATTAAGGAGAAGCCTTATGTATTATTGGTCGCTGAATTAATCTATCTTAAAGTATCCGAAATTAAAAAATTAAATCCAGATTTTTCAAATATTACTGCAATTGAAAATTTTATTGGAACAGAAACTTACAAAGAAATAGGTAGTGGTAAGTTTCATGAAAATTTGATGAATAAATTAAAAAATAGTAACTTTATAGATAAAATAACAAAAAAAAAAATTCCTAAGGACACAATCGAAATACTTCAAATTCAAAAAGAAGTAATGATAAAACAATTAATACAATTCCCAGAATTATATTATACAAAAAGTCATTTTCCTCTTGAAATATCACAAAGAGCATTTGATCATTTGTGGAGAATGTGTGAAAGCTACGAACTATGGTGTAAGGAAACTAAACAACTAGACTTGATTTATTTGAAAATTATTGATTGATATTTTGTAACTCGATTTTTTGTCTCGCAATCTTAATTCTTTCCTCGACTAACTTTTTAAATTTTTCATTAAATTGCTTATTATCATTTTTTTCTTCGATCTTTTTTTTTACAAACATAAAAGAACTTGTTCCAGTTTTTTTTTGAATACTTTGGTCAATTATAAATTGAAAACCAGCTTTAAATATACTACCAGATGAAATCATAGTTGATGCTGGCCCTATTAGCGTGACTATAGGCACAAATCCTGTTAAACATATAAATGATATTATTAGTAGTTTTATTTTAAAAAATTTCATCATCTTGCAATAAGCATAAATGATTTTATAAATCATTTCTAATAATTTAATGTTCAAAATAGGTTAAATTTATATGATTATAGACCATTTTTTAGTTTATAAAATATAATGATAAAGATTTTTCCCTTCATATTTATTATCCTTTGGTCATCAGCCTTTATTACAACTAAACCAATTATAGATAATAGTGATCCATTTACTGCATTAGCATTTAGATTTTCAATTGTTACAGTAGGTTTTTTTTTATTTTCAATATATTCAAAACAAAAATTAATTATTACTAAGAGGAATTTTTTTGAGTCTTTTTTTAGTGGTGTTCTTTTTCATGGACTTTATTTAGGTGGTGTTTTTTTTTCTATTTCTAAAGGAATGCCCACTGGAATAGCAGCACTAATTGTAACTCTTCAACCAATATTAACTAATGCATTAAGTGGTCCAATATTAAATGAAAAAGTAACTCTAAAACAATGGCTTGGGGTTTTGCTCGGTTTTACGGGTGCTGGTTTAGTTCTAGGTTTCGACATTGGAAAAAATATCCCACTGATTGGATTTATTGCTACTATAATTGCTTTAATTGCAATCACGTCTTCCACTATTTGGCAAAAAAAACTAAGTTACAACCTCCCTCTATCAGTTAGTAATATGTATCAAGCTTTAGGTGGATTTATTTTTCATCTTTTAATTATAATTTTTTTTGTCAAACCATATATAAATTTTTCAGAAACTTTTTTAATTGCTATGAGTCACCAAATATTTTTAGTTTCATTTGGTGCTTTCACAATCTTAATGTTTTTAATTAAAAAAAATTCCGCGAGTAAAACTACTTCAATATTTTTTTTGATTCCATCCACATCTGCTTTCATGGCTTGGCTTTTTCTCAATGAAAATTTGACCCATTTAGATCTAATAGGATTTATAATAACTTCTGTAGGTGTTTATATTGCTACTAGAGATTGAAAATATTAAACAGCTTCAAAACCAAATTCTAAAGATGCATCAGTTATAGAATGATAAAAAGACTCTCCAAAGCTTCTTAGGGTTAATAATCTTATTTTATCAGGATTATCACTGATCATATCAGAGGTAAAAGCAATGCCATTATAAATTGAATTAATTGAGTTATCTTTTTTCAAAACATCGAAATTAAAAGGACATCCTTTTTTAAGAACTTCTTTTGCATTTTGTCCCTCTAATTCAAGTATAGCTCTAGAATGAGACAAATCTGTTAATGCAAAGTCTAAGTCATTCAGAACTTTTGAAATCTCATTTTTTAAATTTTCTTTTGTTGATATTAAAAGCCAATTCTTTGGCCCACTCCACAAAATTCTTGTATCTTTATTACATGCAACTATTAGGGGTTCATTTATTAAATTTAAGCCATCAATATCAATACTTTCATGAGACATGTTAGAATTTTTATACTGAACTATTTGAATTATTGTTAAATCTTTGATTTCAGAAATCTTTAAAAGTTCATTTCCATTCTTACCTATATGGTCACCAAATCGACTCTTGGAATGAATTTGAGCTAAAGCAGATATTGAGCTCATGATCTTACCCTTTCACCTTTTGGATCTACATAATGTGAAGAAACTATCTCGACTGGGATTATTTTATTTTTTAAAGGTGACATTACAAACAACTTTTCTCCTATCATATTCTTACCATCTTTTAGAATCGCTAAAGAAAATGGATTGTCGTGTTCAACACTCCAGCATGAGGCTGAAATATAACCTAATTTTGGATTTGGAAGTGGAGCATTCGAATCTTTAACTAAATGAGATCCCTCTGGAATACTTGTTTTTTTATCTAATGGGACAACACCAACAATTTTTTGTCTATCCTCAGCTGCAAAAGCTTTTCTTGATAAGGATCTTTTTCCGATAAAATCTTTCTTTTTGCTAATAAGTCCCTCAAGTGAATTGTCATAAGGAATAGTTCTTCCATCAAGCTCTGAACCTGCAACATGTCCCATCTCAATTCTTAAAGTTGAAAGTGCTTCTGTTCCATATGGTTGAATTCCAAACTCTTCACCAACTTCTATTATTTTTTCCCACATAAAATATCCATAATCTGACTCAACATTTACTTCGTATGCAAGTTCACCAGAAAATGAAATTCTAAAAATTTTAGCTTTTACTCCAAACAGATCACCCTCCATGTAACCCATAAAAGGAAGTCCTTCATTCGTTACATCAGAATTTGGAAAAAGTTTTTTCAATACTTCTCTCGATTTTGGTCCAGCAATTGCAGCTCCTGCCCATTGTTCAGTCGTTGAAACTACATTCACATTTAGATCTGGCCAAACAAGCTGTAGATAATATTCTAAATGTGATAAAACATTAGCAGCTTGTGCTGTTGTTGTGGTCATATGGTAATGATCTTCTGATATTCTTGTTGTTGTTCCATCATCCATAACAATTCCATCTTCTCTCAACATCACACCATATCGTGCTTTGCCAACTGGAAGTTTTAACCAGGCATTTGTATAAACTCTATTTAAAAGCTCCGCTGCATCTGGACCTTTAATATCAATTTTACCTAAAGTGGTGACGTCACAAACACCTACATTAGTTCTTACATTTTTAGCTTCTCTTTTTGACGCCTCAAATAAATTTTCATCACCACGTTTATAATATCTTGGTCTTAACCATACACCTGCATCAACAAAGACTGCATTATTTTTTTCATGCCATGAATGCATTGGAGATTTTCTAGTTGGTTTTGAATGTTTTCCTACTTCCCTTCCAACAATTGCTCCAATAGAAACTGGTGAATAAGGTGGTCTAAAAGTTGTGTGCCCAACTGCTGGAACAACTTTATTCTCAATTTTCGACACTAATTGTAAACCGTTAAGATTACTTGTCTTACCTTGGTCGGTAGCCATGCCAAGTGTGGTATATCGTTTTACGTGTTCAATAGACCTATATCCCTCTTTAAGAGCTATCTCTATGTCGGAAACTGCAACATCATTTTGAAAATCTAAAAACCTTTTATAATTTTTCCCCTTTGGTAACGGTACGCACCAAAATTTATCATGAACTGTAGATTTTTTTTCAACAACATTAGGAAAAGAAACCTTGTTATCAATATTTGTAATTTCTTTTGACAATTGATTTCCTTTTTCAAAAGAATCTTTTAAAGTCTCTTCTAAGGTGTAGATCCCGTTAGCAGCCCCTAAAGTTTTTTCATTTTGTTTAGATGTTCCAGGAACAAATGCATCGATTTCCTCATTAAATTTTGTTTTATTCCCAGATTGTGATGCCAAATGAATTGTGGGAGTCCAAAAACCAGAGACACAAATACAATCGCATTTTATATTTTCAACTGATCCGAGTTCTTCTTTGTCATCTGAAATTTTAGCTATGTCAGCTGATTTTACCTTTTTATATCCTTGAGCAGCAACGACCACATATGAATTTTTTATATCAATATTCATATTTTTTGCTTCTTCAATTATCTCTGAATGAGGTTCTTTTCTTGTATCCAAAATTATCGGATCAACACCATTCTTTTTGAATTCAATTGCTGTTTCATAACCACTATCATTGTTTGTAAAGACAAGCGGTTTTTTTCCAACTAATACACCATACACTTTCATGTATTCTTTAGCGGCTGAAGAAAGCATTACACCTGGAGTATCATTGTTGCCAAATACAATTGGTCTTTCTATTGATCCAGATGAAATTAATACCTCTTTTGCTCTAATATACCAAAGTCTTTGCTTAGGATGATATTTTTTCGTTTCTGGTAAGTGGTCACTTATTCTTTCAGACATAACTAACATGTTATGATCGTAATAACCAAAAACTTGAGACCTATTTTTTACAGTAACATTAGACATTTCTTTAAGTTCTGAAACAATACTATCTGCCCACTCTTTACCTGACTGATTTCCTATATTGACATCACTGGTTAATAGAGTTCCACCAAATCGTGATTTGTCCTCTGCGAGAATTACTTTAGCACCATTTTTTGCAGCTGAATAAGCGCTCGCTAATCCAGATGGACCTGAGCCTGTGATTAGCAGATCACAATATTCATATTTATGCTCATATCTTTCTTTGTCATGTTTTATAGATGCTGTACCTAAACCAGCAGCTTTTCTTATGAATGGTTCGTAAATTTTATACCAAAAACTTTTTGGCCACATAAAAGTCTTGTAATAAAAACCAGCAGGAAGGAATATCTTTAAAAAATTATTTATAGCTCCAACATCAAAATTTACGCTCGGCCAACAATTAACACTTTTAGCTTCTAGACCTTCAAAAAGTTCTTGTTCAGTAGCTTTAATATTTGGTTCTGTTTCACCGTTTCTGTATAATTGAACTATTGCATATGGCTCATCAACCCCAGCTCCAAAAAAACCTCTTGGTCTATGATATTTGAAACTTCTCCCAATTAGATGAACTCCATTAGCAATTAATGCAGAAGCAAGTGTGTCTCCCTCATAACCAAAATAGTTTTTACCATTAAATTTAAAAGAAATTTTTTTATCTCTATTGATTAATCCACCACTTTCTAATCTAAAACTTTGTGTCATAACGAAATTTCTTCATTTGCTTTAAGAGTTTTGAAAATTTCGTGAGTAGCAGTATCTCTTTCAACTTTTATCCATTGTCTACAACCTGATATATGTTGCCATAGCTCCCAATGTTTCCCTCTTAAACTTTTTCTATTGTAAACAAAATTGTCCCAATCTTGATCGGATATTTCTTTACCTAATTCTGGTCGTTTAATAGTTGCATCACCACCATATGAGAATTCATTCTGTGATCTCATTCCACAGTGTGGACATTTTATATAAAGCATTTATGAAATCCAAGTTTTCGTGCCAAGTCCCTTTTCATCAAGTAAGTGACCAGTATTAAATCTATTTAAACTATATCCAGAATTTAATTCATGGACTCTATCTTGTGCAATTGTGTGTGCAAATGTCCATCCAGATGCAGGAGTTGCTTTAAATCCTCCATAGCACCAACCACAATTTAAATACAAACCCTCAATATGAGTTTTGTCTATTATTGGTGAGCCGTCCATAGACATATCCATTATTCCACCCCAAGTTCTAAGCATTTTCAATTTACTTAGGAAAGGCATCATTGCAATTCCTTCGGTTAGAACATGTTGAAGTGTTGGTAGATTACCTCTTTGAGCATAACTATTATAGCCATCCAGATCACCACCCATAACCATTTCTCCCTTGTCTGACTGGCTTATATAAAAATGTCCCGCACCAAAAGTAACTACTTTATCTAAAACTGGTTTTACCGGCTCAGATACACATGCTTGTAGTAGATGAGTTTCAATTGGTAATGTCATATTTAATTTTTCGGCTAAAATATTTGTACTACCCGCAACACATAATCCAATTTTTTTTGCTTTAATGTCTCCACGAGAAGTTCTCACTCCATTAATTTTCCCTGCAGACACATCAAACCCAATGACTTCACAATTTTGAATTATATCTACGCCCATATCATCTGCTTGACGTGCATAACCCCAGGCAACAGCATCGTGTCTAGCTGTTCCTGCACTAGGCTGCATTAATCCTCCATAAATTGGAAATCTTACGTTTTCAGAAAAATCAGCCATAGGAATAATTTCTTTAACCTCTTCCCTGTTTAAAAGCACTGCATCGATTCCATTTAATCTCATCGAATTCCCTCTTCGAGCATAGGTATTCATTTGAGCATCTGAGTGAGCGAGATTTATTATTCCTCTTGGAGAAAACATTACATTGTAGTTTAAATCTTGACTCATTCTTCTCCAAAGGTCCATCCCAAATTCACTGAATAATCCATTGTCATCATGCATATAATTCGATCTAATTATTGTGGTGTTTCGCCCAACATTACCTCCACCGATCCAACCTTTTTCGATTATTGCAACATTAGTGATATTGTGTTCTTTTGCTAAATAGTATGCTGTTGCTAAACCGTGACCGCCGCCGCCAATAATAACAACTTCGTACTCTTTCTTTGGAGTTGGGTCCTTCCAAGCTAAGTCCCAATTTTCGTGATTTGAAAGGGCATTTTTAACAAGACTGAAAAATGAATATTTTTGCATAATTATGTTTTATAATAATGAGTATAAAAAGTTCATATTTTTTTTATATATAATTTTTAGATATTTCCAAAGGCATTAAAAAGAGATACTAATCGACCAGTTTTTTATTAAATTTAATGAGCGTCATAAAAACAGATATTCAAATTGCTCGTGAGGCAATAATGCTTCCAATTAAGGAAATTCTAGCAAAAGTAAATGTTCCAGATGAAAGTTCAGCTTTTAGCCTAATAGGTAAACATATTGCAAAAATAAACTTGGAATACTTAGATATATTAAAAGATAGGCCAGACGGTAAATTAATTTTGGTTACAGCAATAACTCCTACTCCTGCTGGTGAAGGTAAAACAACTACCTCAGTTGGATTAAATGATGGATTAAACAAAATTGGAAAAAATTCTATTGTTTGCTTAAGAGAACCAAGTCTAGGTCCATCCTTTGGAATGAAAGGTGGTGCTGCAGGAGGTGGACATGCTCAAGTAGTCCCCATGGAACAAATTAATCTTCATTTCACTGGAGATTTTCATGCAATAACATCTGCTCATAATCTTTTGTCAGCATTAATTGATAATCATATTTACTGGGGAAATAAATTAAATATAGATGTTAGAAGAATTGTTTGGAAAAGAGTTATGGATATGAACGACCGAGCTTTAAGATCAATTAATATTAATCTTGGTGGTGTTGCTAATGGTTTTCCAAGAGAAGATGGTTTTGATATTACAGTTGCTTCTGAGATAATGGCTATCTTTTGTCTTGCTAATAATCTTGACGATTTAGAAAAAAGGATTGGAAATATTACGGTAGCATACACCCGGGAAAAAAAACCAATTTACGCTAGAGATTTAAATGCTCATGGGCCAATGACTGTTTTGCTTAAAGAAGCAATCAAACCAAATATTACACAAACATTGGAAAATAATCCTGCAATAATTCATGGCGGACCGTTCGCAAATATTGCACATGGATGTAATTCAGTAATTGCAACTAAAACTGGATTAAAACTTGCTGATTATGTTGTTACTGAAGCAGGTTTTGGTGCAGATTTAGGAGCTGAAAAATTTTTAGATATTAAATGTAGGAAATCAAATTTAAAACCAAGTTGCGTTGTTATAGTTGCAACCATAAGAGCTTTAAAGATGCATGGTGGTGTTGCAAAAGATGATTTAAAAAATGAAAATGTTGATGCACTTAAGAAAGGATTAATTAATCTTGAAAGACATATTGAAAACGTAAAAAAATTTGGTTTACCTGTGGCCGTAGCTATAAATCACTTTATAAAAGACACTGATAAAGAGGTAAATGCTTTAGTTGAATTTTGTAAAAATATGGGAGTTAAAGCAAGTATTTGTAAGCATTGGGCTGATGGTGGTGAAGGAACTAAAGATTTAGCTAAACATGTAACAGATTTATGTGAGAAGAATGAAGCTAAATTTAAATTTTTATATGAAAGTAAAACTCCACTTTTCAAAAAAATTGAAACTATAGCGAAAGAGATTTATAGAGCAGATGAAGTTATTGCAGATACTAAAATTAGAGATCAACTAAAAAACTTTGAAGAAGCTGGTTATGGAGAATTACCTATATGTGTTGCGAAGACTCAATATAGTTTTTCTACAGATCCAAGTCTAAAAGGTGCTCCGAAAGGTCATTCGTTACCAATTAGGGAGATCAGGCTTTCATCCGGTGCAGAATTTATTGTTGTAGTTTGTGGAGCAATCATGACAATGCCAGGACTTCCTAGAGTGCCAGCAGCTGACTCCATTAAGCTAAATAAAAATGGCGATATAGAAGGTCTCTTTTAGACCTTTATCTTAAGTTTTTTATTTTCTTTTATTGTTTTAAGTAAATTAATCATTAATGGGATTTTTTTCTTATTAATTTTTTTTAAAATAAATGGTGCGATCTCCCTTGCGAGCTCTTCACCTTCAACGGTTTCTTTGGGCATAAATTTTTTTTTTGCAGTTTTAAATGTAAATCCTTTTCCTAAGAAACTACCCATCTTACTATTTCTTCCACCTGCAGCACTAACATATAAGTCACCTACCCCTGCAAGCCCTAGAATTGTTTCATCTTTGCCTTTGAAATATCTATTTAAATATCTCATTTCAAGAATTGATTTTTGAAATAGATTAGATGAAGAGTTCAGGCTTTGACCAGCTCCAATTATCATTGAATATATATTTTTAATTGCAGAACACACCTCTACTCCAACCACATCTTTGGAGTACTCTGTTAAATAATATTTTGTAGAAATTTTTCTTCCTATAGATTTTGCAATGTTAATATTTTTATTTGCTATAATTACTCTAGTTTGATTTTTTCTAGCTAATTCTTTTGCCAAACAGGGTCCTTTTAGGACTGAAATATTTTTTAAATTATAGTTTTTTTGAAGCTGTTCTGAAATTGTTAAAATTTTATTTTTTTTTTTTTCAAATTTTAATCCTTTAGTCAAAATTAAAATCGGCGTTTTAATCTTTAAATCTTTTAATTCTTTACCGATAAAATTTACACCTGGAAGACTTAAGGCTATTACTATTAAGTCAAAATTTGCTTTTAATAAATTTTTAGAAAATTTTCTAAATCTTAATTTTTTTGGTAATTTTATTTTAAGAGCAGAATGAAATTTCTTTTTTGAAGATAAATCTTTAATAAATCTTTTGCTATAAGGCTCAGTAATTGTAACATTATTTTTATTTTCTAAACTTGGGATTGTAAATGCAGAGCCCATTGCACCTCCACCAACGACTAAGATATTTTTCATAACAAATAATTATTTTATTGTAATTGTCATCATTTTGTTAGTAAAATACAAATATAATTATTTAATTAAGTAAATTAATGACAAAAGTAGCAATTATTGGTGCAGGACCTTGTGGATTATCAATGTTACGGTCTTTTGAATTAGCAGAAAAAAATGGTGAAGAAATCCCTGAGGTTGTTTGTTTTGAAAAGCAAGAGGATTGGGGTGGTTTATGGAATTATAGTTGGCGAACAGGATCTGATCAATATGGAGATCCTGTACCTAACAGCATGTATAGATATCTTTGGTCAAATGGACCAAAAGAATGTTTAGAATTTGCAGATTATTCTTTTGATGAACATTTTGGAAAGCCAATACCATCTTTTCCACCTAGAGAAGTTTTATATAACTATATCGTTGGAAGAGTGAGTAAAGGAAATTTAAAAAAGAAAATAAAATTTAATACCAGAGTTATAAATACCGTTTTTAAAAATGACAAATTCGAGCTTAGTTATCAAGATAAAGTTAATAATAAAATATTAAAAGATCATTTTGATTTTGTTGTTGTTTCAACAGGTCATTTTTCAGTACCATTTATTCCAGAATACAAAGGGATGAGCTCATTCCCGGGAAGAATAATGCATTCTCATGATTTTAGAGATGCAGAAGAATTCAGAAATAAAGATGTAATAGTTCTAGGAAGTAGTTATTCAGCAGAAGACATTGCGCTTCAGTGTAATAAATATGGAGCAAAAAGTGTTACCATTGGTTATCGACATAATCCGATGGGATTTAAATGGCCTAATGGTATGAAAGAAGTTCACTATCTTGATAAGTTAGTAGGGAAAAAAGCAATATTTAAAGATGGGACTGAACAAGAAGCTGATGTAATAATTTTATGTACTGGTTATCTTCATCATTTTCCTTTTTTAGAGGAAAATTTACAATTAAAAACTAGAAACAGGTTATATCCACCAAAATTATATAAAGGAGTGGTATGGCAAGATAATCACAAACTTTTATATCTTGGTATGCAAGATCAATTTCACACATTTAATATGTTTGATTGCCAAGCTTGGTATGCAAGAGATGTGATTATGAATAAAGTTAAAATACCTAGCAATGGTGAAATTGAAAAAGATATTATTAAATGGGTCACAATGGAAGAAAAACTAGAAAACCCAGATCAAATGATTGATTTTCAAACTGAGTATACAAAAGAGCTTCATGAAATGTCTGATTATCCAAAAATTGATTTTGAATTAATAAGAAAACACTTTAAAGAGTGGGAACATCATAAAGTTGAAGATATTTCAACTTACAGAAATAAATCTTTTTCATCTCCTGTAACTGGTTCTGTAGCTCCTACTCATCATACGCCATGGGCAACTGCTATGGATGACTCTTCAAAAAATTTTTTAGATAAATAATCTAAGATTAATCTATACCTAGGTGTTTTTTTCTTTTTTGGACATAAGCTCTAATTAAATTATCAAATATTAAAGCTATGAAAGCAACGCAGATACCGAGTGTTAATCCGATTCCTGCACCTTTTTTATCTGATAATGCTTTTAAAATATATTGACCTAAATCTTCAGTACCAATAAATGCTCCTATAATCACCATAAACAACGCAAATACGATTGTCTGATTTATACCAAGCATCATATGTGGGAATGCCAAAGGAAATTCTATTTTTGTCAATCTTTGAAATTTATTAACACCAGACATAGTTGCTGCATCGTGTAACCCAGCTGGAACACTTCTTAGTCCTTCAATTGTATATCTTGTGGCAGGTATCGTTGCATAAACTATAACTGCAATTAGTACAGATGTATCTGTTATACCAAATAACATCATTACAGGAATTAAATATACAAAAGAAGGGAATGTTTGAAAAATATCACAAACACCTAACATAAAATTGGCTGAATGTTTATTTTGAAAACATAAAGTTCCTACCGTAAATCCAAGAATACAAGAAACGATGACTCCAAAAGTTGCCATATATGCTGTAACTAAAGCTCTGTCCCACCATGGGCTAAATGCAATAAATAAAGTTAAAGCACAAACTACCAATGCTGAACGTAAGCCACCAATTAAATATCCTGCACCTACAACTAAAACTATTGTAGCGATTGCAGGCATTCTTAAATATAGTGCTCTCATTGGCTGAAGAACATCTTGTATCAACCATGTATTGAACGCTTTAATGTATATAAAGAAAGTCTCAAAGATCCAATCTACTCCTTTATTCCAAAAATCAGCAGTCGATATTCCTTTGTTATGTGGAATTTCAAATAAATAATTGAATGTATCTTTAAATAAAAAAGTTCCAACATAGGCTAGTACTATTCCAATAACAAATATAACACCAAAGAATAAAATATTTTTATTTCTTTGATAAAAGTTAAGATTACCAAAATAATCTGTTTGTTTATTAGCCCAAGCTAAAGACATCTTGTCTAAAAGAATTGCAATTAAACTAATACATAAACCTGCCTCTAAAGCTAACCCAATATTTAACTGGTTTAGTGCTAACAATAAGTTAAATCCTAAACCTTTTGCTCCAATAAAGGCTGAAATAACTGCCATCGAAAAACACACCATTATGACTTGATTGACTCCAATTAAAATATCTCTTCTAGCAGTTGGAATTAATACCTTAAACATTAATTGAAAATTACTACACCCACTCATTCTACCTGCTTCAATAACCTCTGGAGGCACTGCTCTTAATCCTAAAAGAGTCAATAATATCATCGGTGGTATTGCTACGACCATGGTAATAATTACAGCAGCATGATCACCCACTCCAAAAAGAACTAATGCTGGAACTAATACAGCATACTGTGGCATTGTCTGCATCACGAGTAATATTGGGTATAAAGCTTTTTCTACACGTTTACTTTTAAAAGCTGCTATCCCTAATCCTATACCAAAAATAAATGATAATGGAGCAGCAACTAATATAAATGAAAGAGTTTGCATAGAGGGCTTCCATTGACCAAATACAGAAATATAAACCATAGTCAAACCTGCAAACAAAGCTAGACCTTTGCCGCTGAGCTTATAAGATAGTAATGCTGCACCTGCTGCAACAATAGTCCATGGTAATCCTGGTAGTTCAGCCCATGGGTTTTTATCTATCCAATCCCAACTAGTAAATGCAACAATAGTTTCAAGACCTCCTAATAAGATCTCTCTTATTAATTCAATTAAAAAAGTCATAAAGGCAGTTAAATTTCTACTAATTTGTAAAATTATAGGACGACTTTTAAATTCTTGAGTATCTTCATTCCAAACTTCTATTGGCATCCACTCATTCATTATAAAAAATAATGAATCATTAATCCAAATGGGTAACCATCCAAGCAACGGAGGTAATCTCCAAAATACATCGAAAGCGTAATATCTTACCTCTTTACCTAGAAATACGTAACTGCTTTGATTTGGATCTTTGACGAATTCAGCTTGACCTCTGATAAACTTATATGTTTCAGGAACATCAATAGCAAAGCACAAGGCAAAGAATACAATTAATAGAAATAACCACTGAAAAGTTTTTGGATATTTTTTCAAAAGTTCCATAATTTAACTATTATTTTTTCTTCCTCCAAAAACTGTATTGATTATTTTCGTTGGATTTATAGAGCCTATAATTTCATTATTGTTATCAACTACTGCAACTGATTTTTCTTGGGTAAGAATTTTTTCTGCAACATTCTCTATAATTTCATCTTTAGAGACTTGTAAATCACCCAAATTATCTTTCGATGCATCCATAACATCTTGAATTAATAAAACTTTTTCTCTCGGCACTTCTTCAGTAAATTTTCTGACATATTCTGTAGCTGGGTTTAAGACAATATTAGCAGGAGTGTCTAGCTGCTCAATTATTCCATCTTTCATGATAGCAATTCTATCAGCAAGTTTTAAAGCCTCATCAAAATCATGCGTGATAAACATAATTGTTTTTTGTAACTTGTCTTGAAGTCTTAAAAATTCATCTTGCATCTCTTTTCTAATTAATGGATCCAAAGCTGAAAAGGGCTCATCTAAAAACCAAATATCGGGCTCAACTGCTAAAGATCTTGCTATACCTACTCTTTGTTGTTGTCCTCCTGAAAGTTCTCTGGGAAAATAATTTTCTCTACCTTCAAGACCAACTAGTTTAACCATATCCATTGCTTTATTTATACTGTCCTCAGTTTTGATCCCTTTAATCTGAAGTGGAAAAGCAATGTTCTCAACAACAGTTTTATGTGGAAGTAAAGCAAAGCTTTGAAAAACCATTCCCATTTTATTTCTTCTTAGATCTATAAGATCTTTGTTATTTAATTGTAATAAGTCCTGGCCCTCTATAAAAATTTTACCACCTGTTGCATCAGTTAATCTCGAGATACATCTTAATAAAGTTGATTTACCTGAACCAGATAAACCCATAACAACTAACATCTCACCTTTTGAAACTTCAAAAGAAGCGTTGTTTACTCCAACAATACAACCATTTTCTTGAAAAGTTTTAGCATCGACATTCCCATTTGAATCTTGAAGCATTTTTTGAGAGTTTGCTCCAAATATTTTATATACATTTTCACATTTGATAACTGGCTCAGACATAAATTTTAATTAAGTTATATGAAATTAGGATAAAATTAAATCTATAATATTGTTACTTTCTCCCCCCTAAAAATTTTTAATATAATAAACTCTAGTATCAATTCCGGTACTTAAAAAACTTAATGCTTCACCACTAACAGTTATTGACTCGTCAACTCCAACATTATTCCCACTCACTGTAAACCCTGCAAAACACTTATTTTTCTCCTCATCCCACTTAACAAATGTCTCATCAATTTTATTACCATTAATTGTATAAATTTCATGTGCTCTAAAATTAAGAAAATTTGCCCCCATAATTGCACGTTGAGGAATTAATTTTGTAGCTTTACAAACTTGCTCATAAACTTCGTCTGTTAACTTGAAGTAATCTGTACCATCAAAAGTTACCAATATCCCTGAAGGCAATTTAGAAATTAATTCACTTAATTTCCTTTCTTTAGCAATCCTCTCCTCTTCAATTTTCATTTTTCTTACAAGTTCATCACCTCCACCAAACATTATGTTTAATGCAAAAAAAGAAGATAATATAACTAGTATTAAAAGCACTAGTCCACCGAACTGCTTTGTAGTTTCAGGTAAATATTTTATTCTATTTAAAAAATTTTCTTTTGACATTTACTCTTGTAACTTTCCATTTTTCCATATGCCAGATTTTTGAGTCCCATCTGATGAAGTAAAAGTACCTTTACCATTCATAAATCCTTTTGCCCATTCACCTTCATAAGTTGATCCATCCGGAAAAGTTAAAACACCTACTCCGCTCCACTCACTATTTTTAAAATTACCTTTATAGATGTATCCATTAGGCCAAGTTTCAATTCCTTGGCCATTTTTTTTAGTTCCTACCCATTCGCCTTCGTAAGTAGTTTTATCTGTATAAACCCATTTTCCAAAACCATTTTCACAATTTCCTTCTTTGCATCCCGTACTTCTTGCTATTGCAACTGAACTGATAATTAAACTTAAAAATATGATATATAGATATTTTTTCATAAAAATATTTTACACAAAATTGATTAAAAAAAAATTATACTTTTTTGTCATCTTTATTGCATGAATAGATAGAAATATATTTTTCAGAGTTTTCACTTTTTATATTTTTTGTTATTTCGTGAATTAATTCACCTGTTTTTCTTGTAATAATCCCAGATTCAGAATAATTTTTTTTTTGATCGATTGATTTAAATAAAACTACATCTTTATTCACTACTTTTACATTAAGTTTTGCTGAGTCTGCGAGAAATGATGATAGCCCTTTAATTAAAAGTGTTTCTGGTTTTTTTGATAAAATTTTAAACTTATCTAAACCTTTCTCATTTAAATCTTTAGCTAAAAAAGTTTGATAATTATATTCTGAATTTTTAATTATTTTCTTTTCTAAATCACAAACAAACTCAAGATCTATATTTTCATTTATGCTAACATCTTTTGCTAAAGATTGATTAAAAAATAATAAACTAATGAATATACTTAAAAAATATTTAATCATTTAATTGATACTTAAAAAAAAATCCCCCCCAACAATGTTGGGAGAGATTTAAAGATTTAGTTGCTTTTAACCTTATTTAGTAAAAGCTTTCCAAACTTTCTTATTCTTTTTTAACCATGCTTTTGCTGCATCTTCATGAGTCATTTTGTCAACATCAACTAAAGCTGCCATTGCACCAATTTGACTTGTTGTAAAAGAAAGTTTTTTAAACATAGCTGCTGCATCTGGATGAGTTTTTGGAAAATCAGCGTTAACTGCTTTTTTCAAATAACCATCTGGTGAACCACATTTTCCATCTCCACCATCTTCTGGTCTACAACCAGCTGTGTATGGAGGAAAGTCGATAAATGTAAAACCAGCACCATCTGTAAAGTTTGGTGTCCAGTTAAAAATGATTGTTCCTCTTCCTTCTTTTTCAGCTGCTGATAACTCTGCCCATAGTGCATCTGCACTTCCAGCAAATTTAACCCACCAAAGGTCTCCTAAGCCTAAAGCGTCAACTCTTTGTGGGATTAAGTCACCATGCCAAGTTTGTGGACCTTCCAACATTCTTCCTTTTCCATCTGGAGAGTCAGGTGTTGTAAAGTTTTTAGCACAATCTGGATTTTTTAAAGCAGTCCAATCTGGTAGTCCTGGGCATAATCCTTTTTCAGTAACCCAGTTAGGATAACCCATATCCTCTAGAGTTCTTGCTTCATGATCTCCCCAGTCTAATAAACCACCCTTGTCTAAAGCTGTTGTAAATGATTTACCAAAAGCAGATTCCCACACCTCGTGAGATATAGAAACATCACCAATTCTTATTGATTCATAAACTGCTTGAGAGTCAGCATTTACATATTTTACATTATTTCCCATGTCTTCCATTATTCCACCAATAACGTAAGCCATTACAATTTGACTTGACCAGTTATGAGTCGGGATGACAATAGGTTTTTTGCTATCTGCGTTTGATAATCCAGCGAAACTAACCACAGAGATTATAATTGCAGAAACTAACGATATTATTTTTCGCATTATTTCCCCTTTCTTAATATTAAGAACCTTTAGTATGTGCCTAAGTAAAATGATAGTCAACTACTAGATATTTATATAATATAAAAATAGATTATAAAAAATGTCGCAAACTAGTTTAGATATAAAAGAGCCTGGCCTTAATGTATTACCACCTGGGGTTGAAAGACATGTTGTAAATGCTGGTGGTTTAACTGGTTTACAAATTTTTCCTGATGATGAAATAGAAATAATCAATGATGAAGGAAATCAAATTTGTGAAATAATTTGTTTTGATAAAGACGGAAAATCAGAGTTAGGAATTCTTAATCAAAAAGAAAATAGCAAAAAAAACTTCATTAAAGAGATTCTTAAAAAAAAAGATGAAGGTTCGTTAATTACAAATCTTCAATTAAAAAAAAGAAATTTAGATATAAATAAATCTAAATCTTCTATTCTTTTTGATGATAAAACTCCAAGTGGAGAAGTAATTAAAATAAAATCAAAAGACAAATGTTATGTTATTTTTTCAGCACCACAAAATGATATGTTGGTAAGTGAACAAAATCCATCAAGTGATTTAACGATATTCATCAAAAGAGCTAAAATTGTTAATGACAAAGAATTATCTATAATTCCTGATCCATTATTTGAACCAAATTATGAAAAAAATATTGATAGACAAACATCTATTTCTTATCAGGTTAAGGAAGGTGATTATGTTCAAATAATCAGTCCAGCAGGCAGACAATGTTCAGATTTTGTTGCATTTGATACAAGAAAACTAGATAAAGGAATTGAAAAAGGTCTGGACTGGCAAACTACAAGAACTTTTATGGGTAATACTTTTCCTGGACCAGGTTTATTTTCTAAATTTTACGACACTGATCATGAGCCTTTAGTAGAGGTAATAAGAGATACAGTTGGAAAACATGATACTTTTAACTTGGCTTGTACCTCAAAATATTATGAGGATGCGGGTTATTTCGGACATCCAAATTGCTCTGATAATTTAACTAATTCCTTGCATCAATATGGGGTTCAAAAACAAAAAGGTTGGCATGCAATTAACTTATTTTTTAATACCTCGGCTGCAGGATTAAATTCATTAACTTCAGATGAGTCATTTGCAAGACCAGGTGATTATGTAATGTTTAGAGCCTTAAAAGATTTAACAATAGGAACTACAGCGTGTCCAAGTGATATAGATGCATGTAATTCATGGAATCCAACTGATATTTTTGTTAGAACTTATGACAAAAAAAAAGAATTTTCAAAATCATTTGCTTTTAGAATGAAAACAGACTCTGAAAAAAAACTTACTAGAAATTCTGGTTTTTACGAAAGAACATCAAAACTTACGAGAAATTTTATTGATGCAAGGGGGTTTTGGCTTCCAAATGATTATACAAAACATGGTGTTGTAGAGGAATACAGTGCTTGTAGAGAAAATGCTGTTTTAATAGATTTATCTTCATTGAGAAAATTTGAAATTATTGGTCCAGACGCTGAAGAATTGATGAATTACACTTTAACAAGAAATATCAAGAAACTTTCCATTGGACAAATTGTTTACTCTGCAATGTGTTATGAAAATGGAATGATGTTCGATGATGGTACTTTATTTCGATTGAGCGAAACTGGTTTTAGATGGATTTGTGGGGATGAATATGCGGGTGAGTGGCTCAAAGAAATTGCTAAAAAGAAAAAGTTAAAAGTAAATATAAAAAACTCTACAGATCAAATTAGCAACGTTTCTATTCAAGGTCCCAAAAGCCGAGAAATTTTAAAAAAAATGATTTTTACACCTCCTTCGCAACCTTCAATAGATGAATTGGAATGGTTTAGATTTACAATATGTAGAGTTGAAGAACTTCAAGGAATACCATTAATAATCTCTAGAACTGGTTACACTGGTGAACTTGGTTATGAGATATGGTGTCATCCAAAAGATGCTCCAAAATTATGGGATAAACTTATGGAGTATGGAAAAAAAGATAATTTAATACCTGCTGGGTTTGCTGCTTTAGACAAGCTGAGAATTGAAGCTGGTTTAATTTTGTTTGGAAATGAATTTGATGGTCAACAGGATCCTTTTGAGGCTGGGATTGGTTTTGCTGTTCCGCTAAAAACTAAAGAAGAAGATTTCATAGGTAAGGACAATTTAAAAGAGAGAAAATCAAATCCACAAAGAAAACTTGTTGGTTTAGAACTTATTGGCAAGGAAGCGGCTGGTCATGGTGATTGTGTACACGTTGGAAGATCCCAAGTGGGTATAATTACAAGTGGTTGTTTGTCTACCTCTCTTAATAAAAATATAGCTTTATGTAGAATTGACAATCAATATTCAGTGTTAGGAACTGAGGTTGAAGTTGGTAAAATTGATGGTCATCAAAAAAGAATTTCTGCAAAAGTTGTAGAGTTCCCTCATTTTGACCCAAAAAAGACTAGAGTTAGATCTTAATGGCAAAAACGACAAAAGATTTATTAGAATTCTGGGAAGATCAAATGAAACTTTCCCATATGTCCAGTAATTATTTTTTTAGAAAATCACCATCTCATTATCATATGATGTTATTAGTTATGAATGCTTATAAGTATAAAGAACATTTGACTGTTGAGGAGCTAAAAACAAAGTTGTTTAAGACATCCAGACCAAAATCAGCTTTAATGATAAATGAGGCATGTGAAAAAGGTTTTTTTTTTTTAGAAAAAGCATCAGATGATCAAAGAAAAAAGTTTATAAAACCTAGTAAATCATTCATTGATGAATTTAATCTTTATCTTCAAACCTTAAAAAATCTTAGTTTTTAATACAATTACACTTAATATATTTATTACTTATATTTTATATATATAAAAAAAATTATATATTTAACTTTTACTAAAAATAAAGTTGAATTATGTCATTACCAACAAAAGCCAAAGTAGTAATTATAGGAGGAGGAATTCACGGACTTAGTACTGCTTGGAAGCTTTCAGAGACTTATAAAAATCCTGGAGACATAATTGTTTTAGAAAAAGAAGATACTGCTGCGGGTGCAAGCGGAATTGCTTGTGGTGTCGTAAGAAATAACTACTTCCAACCGGCAATGCGAGAATTAATGGCTCATTCAGTTTCAGTTTGGGAAAGTGACCCTAAAGCATGGAAATATAATGCTGTTGGATATCTTCAAATATCCCCTGAAGTAATGCATGAGGATGTTTCGTCCATCTACGAACAACAAAAAGCTATTGGTTATGAATCAGAATTTATAGAGGGTGAAAAAGATTGTACGGAATACATGAAAGGTATATTCGATGATTGGCAGGCTAAGGGGATAACATCTGTGCTCCACGAAAAAAAAGGTGGTTACGCATTTAACAAAGACTCAATAAAAGCTCTTGAAAAAAAATCAATAACTAATGGAGTTAATGTTATTAAAGGAGTTAAAGTTACTGGATTTAAAAGAGGTAGTAATAGTAAAGCGGTAACTGGAGTTGAAACTGATAAAGGAAAAATAGATTGTGAACAAGTAGTTGTTGGAGCGGGTCCTTGGGTTAGAGATTTTTGGAATATGTTAGAGCTACCAAAAACAGCCCAGATAAAAGATAAAGATGGAAGATTCCATGAAACTGATATGTGGAAGTATTGGATGCTACAAGAAGGAATTATAGGGGTGGAGCCTGATTTTCTAAAAACAAATGATGGTAAACAACCACCTGTGGTTCATGTAGACTCTACTGCTCCTTTATATTCTGATACTACAAAAAAATTAATTACAGAAAAAATTTGGGGAATTTATTATAAACCTGATATTGAAGGATTAGGTGTTCAAGGGGGAACATCTCCTTACATAGTTGATAAACATTTTGATAAGGTCAATGTTGATCCTTATGGAGTAAAATCTCCAGAGTATCAAACCACTGAGTCATTTAATGAAATGTGGTGTTCTGCTTTAGCTCATTGTCAAAAAAGATTTGAGGGTAAATCTCATTTATATAGAAAAGGTCCTTCGGGCGGACTTGGGTGCATGACACCAGACTCGTTTCCTATCTTTGATAGATTTTTAGAAAATGTTTATATGATTGCTGACGCTAACCATGGTTATAAAATGATTGGTGTTGGTGAACTAGTGGCAAAAGAAATTTTAGGACAAGAAAGTGACTTGTTGAAACCATTTAGATTCAACCGATACGAGAAGGGTGAACTTCACCCTACTTCGAACAGTCCGTTTCCTTGGAGTTAGTTTATCTAAGTAGACAGATGTTTTTTTTTCAGTTACCTTTTTGAACTAAAAATTCTTAATAGAGGGAAAAATGACAGATCTAGAGAAACACGTAAAAAAACCTGGTAGAGATAAACTTGTAAAACAAGTTAGAGCTAAAATAAATGAACTTGGAGTTGAATATATTTTTTTTCAATTTATATCAGTCACAGGAAGAGTGGTTGGTAAAGGTATTCCCTCAGATCACTGGGAAAGAACTTGTGAAAAAGGATTTCAGTTAGTTTATGGTGCTACTGCCAACTTATTTTTAGATAGACATAACAACTATATAGGATACGGGCCTGAAGCTAAAGAATTAGTTGGAATCCCAGATCCTGAAACTTTCTGTCAACTGCCTTGGGACAAAAAAGTTGGAAGAGTATTCGTTACTTGTTTTAGAAATAGAGAAGAAAGAGAAAATCCAGGTGGGCATTTAACATCTGACTGTAGAGGAAATTTAAGAATAATTGCTGAAGAATTTAAAAAGAAACATGGTTACCAGTTGAGAGTTGGTACTGAACCTGAAATGATGTGGTTAACAAAAAATCCAGATGGTACTCCAACTGGAAAAGGTTTTTCTAAACCTTATTGTTATCATATTGATCAATTTGAATCTCTAAGACCTGTTTTTATGAAAGTAATGGAATACGCTAGAGCAATGGGTTTTGACATGATTCAAGGTGATCATGAAGATGCTCCAGGACAATTAGAATTAAACTGGATGTACGATGATGTCTTAAGAAATGCAGATAGACTTTCAACTTATAGACAAATCTGTGCACAAGTAGCAAGAGAATTTAATTTAATAGCTTGCTTTATGACAAAACCTTTTATGGGAGTATCAGCAAGTGGTTGTCATACTAATATGTCTTTATGGACAGGTGGTAAAGATAAAGTTAATAAATTAGGTCATAAATCTATTCCAGGAATGGATGAAGTATTTAGCTATGTAGAGGGTGGTACAAATACATTTATGCCTGATACTAAAGATGTTCAGTTACCTGGTAAAGTAGGTTTATTATCTATTGGTGGAGTAATGAAACATTTAGGAGCACTTACAGCAATCGGGTCATCAACTGTTAATTCTTATCGAAGATTATGGGATCAAGGATTCTGGGCACCAGTTTATGCAGATTGGGGATATCAAAATAGAACTTGTGGTTTAAGAGTTTCTGCTCCAGGACGATTTGAATATAGATCGGTCGACTCTATGCATAATCCTTATTTGATGGGAGCAGGTCTATTAAAAGCATTTGATGATGGTTTAACAAATAAAATTGATCCAGGTAAACCAGAGTCTAGAAACATTTATGAAGCTCAAAAAGCTGGAAAAGATGTTAAAAAATTACCTTTAAGTCTTGGTGAAGCTCTAGATCAACTGGCTGCTGATAAAGTTATTCAGTCAGCAATGCCAGATGAAATGTATAAAATATTTCACTGGTATAAAAAT
>CABYTL010000009.1 GCA_902521805.1 uncultured Pelagibacteraceae bacterium | reverse complement strand
AGCAAAAAATTAAAGAAATGAGGGACAAAAGAAGAAAAGAAAAAATTTTAAAAGAGTTGAAAGAAGATGAAGAACGTAAAAAAAATCTTGAATATATCAAGATAAGAGAATGGGAAGAAAAGTTTGATAGAGAACAAAAATTAAGAGAACAAGAAGAAATTATACGTGAACAAAAATTAAAAGACAGAGAACATGGAATATCAAGACTTAGTGAAAATAACGATCCGGAAACACCAACAAAAAACACTTTAGAGAGTTTTGAAATAGACAAAACAACTGAAAATTAAGTTTGAAAAAAGATAATATCTTTTAACCTTAAAAAATAAATTAACAAATAATCAATAATTTGACATGATGAATTTATAATCTATTAATGTTAACTCAAAAAAATTAACTATATAGTTTAAAAATATTAATTGACGAATGAGTAAATTAATAATCAAAATCTTAGAAAGTATAAATAAAATTTTAATTCCTATATTTGTGAAACAAAAAATGTATTATCTATTAAGTTTACTATTAATTGTAAATTTAAAAAAAATCAAAAAAACGCTCCCTAAAAAAAAATTAAAATATAAAGCAATTGTTTTACATAAATCAGGAGGAATAGATGATTTAATTGAAAGCCAAAAAAAATTTAATAATGATATATTATTTTTGAGTTGCCCAAGATCATTTTTCAAACAAATATTTAATTCAATTATAAATATAAAAAAATACTCTATCACAGATAATAATTATACTTCAAAAAATAAACAAATTAATAATCTAAAATTAAAATATAGAAATTTTTTAGGTATTTTTATTAAAACACTAAATAATTTATATTTTTTTAATTTTATAATTGGTTTTAATTTTAATTATCATGCAGAAAGAGAATTACATAATATTTGCAATCAATTAAAAATACCTTTTTTATTAATCTATAAAGAAAGTGTAAGAACTGAAATTCAAAGAAAATATCAAATACATATGTTGAAAAAAACAAATGAAAAAATTAATGTTTATAAAGTTGCAGTTTACTCTAAAACTGCAAAAAAATTTTTAACTGATGTGGGTATAATTAATAGAAATAATATTGAAGTTGTTGGATGTCCTAGATTAAGTGCAAGCTTTAATTATAAAAATATAGTTCCCAAAAATCAGATTCTATATTATGCAATAGAAAAATATAGAGGATTGCCTCAAAGCTATGTAAAATCAATTGGAAAAAGTTATTTTAATGATCTTGAATGTCACAAACTATATGATGAAAATTATAATTGGCAAAAACTTCATCTTAGAACACTTAAAATTCTTAAAAAATTTGCAAACGAAAACCCCGAGATACCTATAATAATTAAAGTAAAAACAAGTCATTACAACCAAAACGATTATAAAAATTTTCCTAAAAATATAACAGTCTATAAACTTGGAGTTGGTCACAGTTTTTTAGAGAAATCCAAAATTGTAATAGCATGGAACACAACCTCGATTTTAGAGAGTATTGCAGCAAATAGATTTATATTATTGCCCTACTTTCATAAAAAAAATTTAAAATTAAAAAAAGAGGATGAATTAATGTTTAATTTAAAAGAGAAAAATTATGGATTTTCTGAAGATGATTTTTATAAAAAATTAAATATCTTTTTAAAAAAAAAATATAAAAAAAATGATATCAATAATAATCAGAGCTCACTTAATTATTATCTTGGTAATTTAGATAATGGGGCTGGAAAGAGATTAGATAAGTTTTTAAGAAATAATATATTTTACAAAAAAGTTTAATTATCAATTTTCTTAAAATAATGTTAAATTATTTTATATAATTAATGAACAAACAGTAAATGAAATCAATATTTTCAAAAGAACAACCATTTTTTATTGCTGAAGTTGGCCAAAATCATAATGGAGATTTTGAAGAAGCAAAAAAATATATTGAAACTTTTTCCGCTTGCGGAGCCAATGCCGTAAAATTTCAAACAAGAGACAATAAATATCTTTTTGCTAAAGAGGCATTTGAAAAAGAATATAATAGTGAAAATGCCTATGCTCCAACATATGGTGCTCATAGAGAAAAATTAGAATTAGATAAAAAAAAATATTCCGAGCTTCAAAAATTATGTAAAAAAAATAATACATTTTTTATGTCAACTCCATTTGATGAACCTAGCTTAGAGTTTTTAATTTCGATTAATATAGATATTATTAAAATCGCATCATTTGATGTAGGAAATTTACCACTTATAGACAAAATTGGTAAATCAAAAAAACCTGTTGTATTAAGTATTGGTGGAGGAAACTCAAAACAGATTGATGCAAGTATAAAATTATTGAAAAAATATAATTCTGAAATTAGTGTACTACATTGTGTATCAGAATATCCTTGTCCATATCAACGTTTAGGTCTTTCTAACATCTCAACTTTAAAAAAGAAATATTCAGATTTAGTAGTTGGTTCATCTGACCATTTTAATGGTATACTGTCTGGGCCTATCGCTTACATGTTAGGTGCAAGGGTCTTTGAAAAACATGTAACATTAAATCGAGCATCAAAAGGAACTGACCATTCTTTTGCTTTAGAGCCAAATGGATTTACAAGATTTATTAGAGATATTAAAAGGGCGCCATTAATGTTAAATGAAAAACCTAAAAATGAGCTTGGTAATGAACCAGTTTTTAAAAAATTAGGAAAATCACTTGTGGCAAGTAAAAAAATTAAAGTTAATGAAAAATTTACTGTCAATAATTTAACAGGTAAAATATTTAATACTGTATATTTAGCTGTAAGAAGATCAAATGAAATAATTGGAAAAAAAGCAAAAAAAAATTATGAAATTGGAGACATAATTGACTTATGAAAAAAAAACATATTAATGTAATATTTCCAAATATAGAAGATGCCGGTCCAAGACCTTGGGGTCAGGAAAAAATTTTATCTATAATTCCTGATACACTTTCCTTAAAACTTTTACGGATCAAAGCTGGATCTAAAGGTGGTTTGCAATACCACCGTAAAAAAAATGAATGTGGCTATTTATTAAAAGGAAAATTGATAATCAGATTTGATAATGGAAATGGAAAGCTACAAGAAAAAATACTTAATCCTGGTACATCGTTCCATTTTCCTCCAGGCGCTGTACATCAAGAAGAAGCATTGGAAGACTGTGAAATAATAGAAGCTTCAACACCTCACTTTAATGATAGAGTACGTGTTGAAAACAAATACGGCGTAAAAGATAAAGATGGTTTACCCTCTACTTCAGAAGATGAAATTATCTTAAAATAATATTCTTTAATTGGATATTTTAATAATGTTATTGATTCGGAAAATAATCTTTTAATTCACCCTCTCTAAAAACATCAGCTGTACAACAATGCAAACCTCCCCCAAAAGCATAGGCATCTCTCAGCTCAACTGGCACAACTTCCATTCCTAACTTATCTAGCTGTTCAGCTTGAAATACCTCACTCTTTTCTACACAAACTGTTTTAGGATCGAGAACCAACACATTCATTGATAACCATACCGAGGAATAACAAAGTGGTGGTGGTTCATTATGTGCAGGTTGAGCAGCATCGATTATTTCCCAACCATTTTTTTCAAACAAAATTCTTTGATTATCTGGAAGTCTTCTTTGTGGATTATTTATAATCATTCCCTCTTTTATTGGAGTAAATGTAGCATCAATATGAATTGGATAAGGATCTCCGGGAAAATTTACAGTATGAATTCTATGTTCTTTATAATGTCTTTTTAACCAATCTATACCTTTTAAATTAGTGGTAAAACCGTGTTGAACAACTAAATCTTTTCCAAATCTTAAGACATCTGCTGCATCAAATAATGGTTCCTCTTCTGTAGTTACAAAAAATTTATCTTCTGTCCATTTTAGTCTTTTTTGAATTCCTATTTTATCAGATAAATAATCTTTTCGATAATCCTCATCTGTCAGCCTTGGTTTAGGAGCTGACTCATGTCTCATTTTAAGATCATTATTATAATACTCTTTTAGAAGTGTCCTGTAACATAAATATTCAAACCACCTACATCTATAACTCATAGTTGCTTCCAAAATTTCATTTCCAACAGTAAGCAACACGTCTCTAGGAGCCATACAGCCAAACATCGTTTTGGCCTCCCAATCAGGAGTAGATGTTTTTTGATTAAAATTTAAGGGTGTTGGTCGATCTACTTTAATTCCTTTCTTAATTAATAAATTTGAAAAATTATCTAACAATTCATTTGCTTTGTCGACAGTATCTTTTGTTCTTGGACCAAACTGTCCTTTCATATCTGAATCCTCAGGTACTTTAGCATCAAGAGCAGGTTCTGGAGCTGGTATGCAAGTACCATCCGCTCTCCCAACAATTACATGTTTTAAAGGATCCCATTCATTCCAGCTATTGACTATGATTTTATCTTTTTTCATTTTTATATTTAAGTTTTTTAAAGAAATTAATTTAATCCTATAAATCGTTTATTCCATCTCATTATCAAGCTATAATAAAACAAAGATATAAATAAAAAGAAACCGCCAATTATAGTATTATTATCTGGTATTTCATTAATTCCAAATATTGGTAACCAAACCCAAAAAATTCCACCGATAACTTCTGTTAATGAGAGTAAAGTTAATTCTGCTGCAGGAATAGCTTTGGAACCAATAGAATATAAGATTAAACCAAGACAAACTAAAGTGCCATGTAATGAAAATAATGAACTATTATAACTTGATGAAAAAAAAACTTGATCCTTTGAAAGGATCATTACAGTTGCAAAGACAAAACAGAACAATCCTGCTAATGCAACAGTTGTAAATTTAGGGGTGTCTTTTCTCCACCTCAAAGTTACGGAAAAAATTGAAAATCCTACTGAAGATGCAATACCAAAAACAAACCCAACTAGAGAATTTTCTTCTGAATTTCCAAAAGCCATTATAGAAATTCCAATAGTTGCGAGAAAAATAGATATCCACACGTTTAAAGAAATTTGCTCCTTTAAAAAAACAAATGCTAATAATGCGGTAAAAAAAGGCATTGCAGCTAAACACAATAGCGTAATAGCTGCTGTAGTATTAGTAATAGAGTAGATAAATGATATCATTGCCACTCCCAAACCAATCCCCCCGATTATGCCTGATTTACCAATTTTTAAATAATTTTTCCAAAAAGTTAATCCTTCATCAAAATATAAATATAGATTAAGTAAAATAAAAATAGTTACTCCTCTCCCAAAAATATATTGCCAAGGTATCTGGTTAGGGCTATCCATATATCTTACTACAAGTGGTCCAAATGACCATAGAATTCCTGAAAATAAAACAACTGGCACAGCAATTTTTGGATTTCTCAATTCAAGCATCACGAAAGATTAATTCTAAAAATTTAGAACTACAACAAAATTAGATCATATTTATTAAAAATTTTTAAATAAATATACTACTTTTTTACTCAATTATTTTATATCATTAAATTATAGATATAAAATTTCATATTTAATAAACAGGTTAAGAGTTAAATTTTTATGGATTTGGAAATAATAAATATTGCATCTGATACTGACAATAACAAAGATATCAAAAAACATACTCATTTCTCAAAATTAAAAAACTCTTTATGTGGTGATGAAATACAAATTAAAGTAATCATAAAAGGAGATAAAATAATTGATCTTGGTTATCAAGAAAATTCATGTATCTATTGTAAAGCTTCAGCAAGCTTACTTTCAAAAATTTCTATAAATAATGAAAAAGGTAGGGTAAATGAATTATGTAATGATGCTAAATCTTATTTTGATGGTAATTTTAAAGTAATTGATGAAAAATGGATATCTTTCACGAAATTATTTAAAAAAAAAAATTTTTCTAGAAGAGAATGTATATTATTACCTTTTAAAACTTTAGAAAGAATAGTAAGAAAATAATTTAATGAGTAATTTTAAACAATCTTTTTTGGCAGGTATCTTCTCAATCTTTACTATAGGTATTTTAACCCTATTAACTTATAAAACTAACTACGGAATTTTTTTATTAGCTTCCTTTGGCTCTTCAATGGTTCTATTATATGGTTATCCAGAAAGTCCATTCGCTCAGCCTAAAAATGTTTTTTTTGGACACCTAATTACTTCTGTCGTCGGTTTATTAGTTCTATATTTTATACCAATGCCAATTTTTATTACAATACCTGTAGCTGTTGGAATAGGTGTTGGCTCAATGATTTTATTTAATGTTACCCATCCCCCAGCAGGAGGTAATCCAATTATTATAATTATTGGAAGTGTATCTTTTGATTATCTATTGAGTCCAGTCGTAACAGGCACAATCATAATTATAGTTTTTGCAATAATTATTAATAGATTTATTTTAAAAAAATCATACCCAAATTGGAAATAATTTATTTGCTTGGTGTTCAAAAATAAGGTTAGATGCGCTATAAAATAATACTAAAAATTATATAGGAGAGTAAATGAAAATATTATGTATATTGTATGACGATCCTAAAGGAGGAATGCCTGAGTCATATCCTCTAGGAGATCTTCCGAAATTAGAAAAATATCCAGATGGAATGACTTTACCATCACCAAAAGGAAGAGATTTTACTCCTGGACAACTTTTAGGATGTGTTTCAGGAGGATTAGGTTTAAAAAAATTTTTAGAGAGCAATGGTCATGAATATGTTGTAACAAATAGCAAAGATGGTGATGGGTGTGAAGCAGATAAGCATATAGTAGATGCTGATATTGTTATATCTCAACCCTTCTTTCCTTATTATTTAACAAAAGAGAGAATTGCAAAAGCTAAAAATCTTAAAATGGCTATCACTGCAGGTATAGGATCAGATCATGTTGATTTACAAGCTGCCATGGATAACAAAATTGATGTTGTTGAGGTGACTTTTTGCAACTCGAGATCAGTTGCTGAACATATTGTAATGATGATTGTCTCAATGGTAAGAGATTATCACAATCAACATAGAATTGTTAATGAGGGTGGTTGGAATATTGCTGATGCTGTTCAAAGATCATATGACGTGGAGGGAATGCATATTGGTACTGTTGCAGCAGGTCGTATAGGTTTAGATGCATTAAGAAAAATGAAGCCTTTTGATGTTCATCTACATTACTTTGATAGACATAAACTACCAGACCAAGTAGAAAAAGAACTTAATCTTACATTTCATGAATCTGTAGAGTCTATGGTTAAAGTTTGTGATGTAGTTACAATTAACTGTCCACTTCATCCAGAAACTGAAAACTTGTTTGATGATGAAATGATTAGTAAAATGAAAAAAGGTGCTTATATAGTCAATACTGCAAGAGGAAAAATTTGCAATCGAGAGGCAATAGCAAAAGCTCTTAAAAGCGGTCAACTAAGTGGATATGCAGGAGATGTATGGTTTCCACAACCGGCACCAAATGACCATGTTTGGAGAAGTATGCCTAATCACGGAATGACACCACACACTTCTGGAACATCTCTATCTGCACAAGCTAGATATGCTGATGGGGTGAGAGAAATTCTAGAGTGTTTTTTTGATGGTACAGAGATAAGAAATCAATATTTAATAGTCAAAGATGGTCAATTAGCAGGTATGGGTGCTCATTCTTATAGTAAAGGATCAGCTACTGGTGGATCTGAAGAAGCTGCTAAGTACAAAAAAAAATAAGATAAAATAATATTTTAAAGGTAGTCTACAAAATGTAGCTACCTTTAATAACATAGACTTAAATGAATAATTTTGTTTTATAATAATTAATGAAATATTTAATTATTATAATAATCTTGTTTTCAAATATAAACCTATTAAAAGCCAGTCAGAAGAGTAAGGCATATTTTGCAGGTGGATGTTTTTGGTGTGTGGAAGAATCATTCGAAAAATTAAACGGAGTTGAGGAAGTAATATCTGGATATTCTGGAGGTGTAACAGAAAACCCGACATACAAAGAAGTTACATATGGGGATACAGGTCATTTTGAGGTTGTAGAAGTAATATATGATAACACAATAATTTCTTACGAAAAATTACTTAAAAATTTTTGGATTAATATTGATCCTTTTGATGCTTATGGTCAATTTTGTGATAAAGGATATAGTTATAGATCAGTAGCCTTTTATAAAAATGATCAAGAAAAAGCTTTAATTGAAAAGAATATTAAAAAATTAGAGGAAAAATTTGAGAAAAAAGTAGTTACCTATATCAGAAGTTTTAATAAATTTTATAAAGCAGAAGATTACCATCAGGATTTTTATAAGATTAAGTTTGAAAGATATCTCAAATATAAAGAAGCTTGTCGAAGAGAAGAAATTTTAAATAGAATTTGGAACCAGTAAAATATTATGAAAAATTTTATTAATTGGAATTTTGATAATTCGTATTCAAAATTACCTGATTCTTTTAAAGAAAATATTACCCCTGTTTCAGTAAGAAATCCTAAATTATTGATATTTAATGAAAATCTTGCAAAAGAATTAAATTTAGACTTTTCTAAAATTGAAAGAAGTCAATTATCAAACATATTTGCAGGAAATATACTTCCAGATGGTAGTAATTCAATAGCTCAAGCATATGCTGGACACCAGTTTGGACATTTTACAATGCTGGGTGATGGTAGGGCTGTATTAATTGGAGAGCATATTACAAGGAAAAATAAAAGATATGATATTCAGTTTAAAGGTTCTGGAAAGACTTCTTTTTCAAGAAATGGAGATGGGCGAGCAGCCTTGGGACCAATGTTGAGGGAATATATCATCAGTGAGGCAATGCATTCTTTAGGTATTCCAACTACAAGAAGTTTGGCAGTTGTACAAACTGGCGAAGAAGTAATAAGAGAAAGGCCTTTAAAAGGAGCAATACTCACAAGAGTAGCTTTAAGTCATATAAGAGTAGGGACTTTTCAATATATTGCAGCTAGACAAAAAAAAGACGAATTGGAAACATTATTTAATTACGTGATAAATAGACATTATTCAAATATTAGTAATTCTAAAAATAAAGCAATTGATCTTTTAAAAATTTTTTTAGAAAAACAAGTAGAGCTTGTTATTAATTGGATGAGAATTGGATTCATTCATGGAGTTATGAATACAGATAATATGAGTATTTCTGGGGAAACAATTGATTATGGACCTTGTGCTTTCATGGATCTTTATGATCCAAAAACAGTATTTAGTTCTATAGATCAGATGGGAAGATATGCTTACTGTAATCAACCTTTAATTACAAAATGGAATCTTTCAAGATTTGCTGAATGTTTGATTCCTTTAATTGATAAAGATCAAGATAAAGCTATTAATACTGCTACAGAAATAATAAATACTTTTGAAAACAAGTATGAGATCAAATGGCTTAATATGATGAGGAATAAATTAGGTTTGACTAATATTTACGAGGAAGATAAGTATTTAATTCTAGATTTACTCACCTGGATGCACCAAAATAAAGTAGACTATACAAACACTTTTTGTCATTTAATGGATTTTAAAGTTGAGAAAGATAAAAATTATGAGAAAAGTGATTTCCAAAACTGGAAAAAAAAATGGAGAGAAAGATTAAAAAAGAATAATAATAACTCTGAAAACTCTATGAAGTTAATGAGGAATGCTAATCCTCTTGTTATACCAAGAAATCATAAAGTGGAGGATGCTTTAAATGAGGCTAATAAAAATAATACGAAACCGATGATTAAACTTATAGAAATTTTAAATAATCCATATAATGAAAAAACTGATTTAGCTAACTATCAAGAACCATCTGTCTCTAAAGAAAAATATCAAACTTTTTGTGGAACTTAATTAAAGTACATAAGGTTCTGTTCTTGCTTTTTTACCCAACACTCTTTCAACTGCCATATTTGTAATATCTATTGATTGATAAGAGCCAGTTGTAATTAATTCAGTGAGTGCTCGTCCAATTCCAGGGGCTTGCATTAGTCCTCGCCCTGTAAAACCTGTAGCTAAATAGACATTATCAAATTTTGGATGTTTGCCAACTACAGCATTATTATCTAGTCTATTACAATCGTAATATCCTGCCCATCCTCCGGTTAATTTTAGCTCTTCCATTGCAGGTATTCTTTTAGCTAATGCAGGCCACACAAGTTCCTCAAAATCGTTCCATGCTGGTTCTAAATCCTCAGCATCAAATAAAGATTTTGGTGATCCAGCTAAATATTCATTCCCCTCTGGTCTCCAGTACACTCCCGTTGTCAAGTCACCCGTTAAGGGCATTTCAGGGATATGTTTTGGACACTTTACTCTAAATACAGTATGTTTTTGTGGTTCAACTGGAATGTCCTCTAATAGTTCTTTTGTCCAGCAACCTGCTGCTGAAATTATAGTTTTTGCTTTTATTTCGGATAGAGATTTTACCTCACCTTTAGTAAATATAGCACCAAGCTCAACTGCTTTACTTTTTAATGCACTATGAAACATAAAAGGATCAATCCACCCCTCACTTTGGTTATCAGTAAATGTTGCTGTCTCTATTCCTTCATTGTTGATATATGGAAAAAACTTTTTTAACTCTGAGCCTTTTATATTTTTTGTACCAGCATCACAAGCTTTATGATTTTCTAAAGCTTTATATTGTTCATCGGCATGTTCGGGTCCAAACATTAATAGATAACCGTTAGCAACCATACTTGCAGTTGGTTTAGGATTTTTTTCTGTTTTAAGTAACTCTGGGATTTGGAATATGAATTCTTTTGCAAATTTACCTAACAAAATATTTTCTGTTTGAAAAAACTGTCTTCTAAAACCTCCTAGAGATAAAGGGAAAGATGCTGTCTTGTATGTCGGATCCCTTTCTATTACTTTTACTTTTCTACCTTCTTTTGATAAAAAATAGGCTGTAGCGGTACCTATTATTCCACCACCAACTATTACTACATCATCCATAATTAATTTAATATTAGTAAGTTAAAATTTAGAAATAGTGCATAGGTAGTCCAAAGTAAATAGGGAATCATAAGATAATAACTCACTAAATTGACACGCTTGAATCTTAGAATAAGAATAATTATCAAAAAAATTAATACTAAAAGTACAAACAATGCTAACAAAATTTGGTGCAAACCAAAAAAGGCAATACTCCAAGTTGCATTAAAAACTATGTGTATAAAATAAATATAAATTGTATTCATATCTCTATTTTTACTATGCCAAAAAAACCAAACGGCTAAAGTCATCATTAAATATAGAGTTGTCCAAACAGGGGCAAAAACCCAGTCAGGTGGGTTAAAATTTGACTTTATAAGCTGAGAATACCAAGGTTCTTTAAGACTAATTGTGACATATCCTCCAATAAACGAGGCAGAATATGTAATTATTAAAAAAAGAACAAATGATATAAATTTATTTTTAAACATATAGGTATTATACATCAGGATAGAATGAATAAAAAAACTATTTGGATAACAGGTGGAAGCACGGGTATTGGTAAAGCTTTAGCAATAAAATTTGCAAATAACGGTTGGAATGTTGCAATATCTGCTAGAAGAGAGAATCTTCTTAAAGAAATCTCAAATAATAATCAAAATATATACGATTTTCCACTTGATGTTACTGATAAGTCAAAATGTAAGGATGTTTTTAAAGAAATTAAAAATAAGTTTCAAAATATTGAAATTTGTTTTTTTTCAACAGGAACCTGGAACCCAAAAAAAGAAAAAGATATTGATGTTGAACAAATAGAGGATGTTTTTAAAGTAAATTTTTTTGGAACATTAAATAGTATTAAAGTAGTAGAAGAATATTTTAAAAATAAAAAAAGTGGCATTATTACTATAGTTTCATCAATAGCAGGGTATAGAGGCCTACCTAATTCTACTGGATATGGACCTTCAAAATCGGCTCTTAATAATTTAGCAGAGAGTTTGTATTTTGATTTTAAAAGATCAAATGTGCGAGTTTGTTTAGTAAGTCCAGGATTTATAAAAACGCCTATGACTGATAAAAATGATTTTAAGATGCCATTTCTTAAAACTACAGAATATGCGGCTGATAAAATTTATGATGGCTTAATCAATAAAAATGTTTTTGAAATTCATTTTCCAAAATCTTTAACTTTAATACTAAAATTACTAAGTTTTTTACCTAGCAAAATTTATTTTAGTTTACTTAGTAAAATGACTAAATACCAAAAGAATAATTAATCTTTTACAAACACTACTGTTAATTCTGCCACTTTAAATCCAAACTTAGTCATTGTTGCTCTATTAATAGCTACTCGATCGTCTTGTTTAAAAATCCAGTCATCAAATGTTATTTTTATTTCTTTCCCTTTGACAGGTACTAATAGTACATATTCAAACTTAAAAGCTGGTCCATATGAATAACCTTTGGCTTTTCCTACAACATCTCCTGCAGTACCCTCATAGTTATTTTCATCTATTTTAATAATTTGCCATTGTCTATTTTGAACTTCTCCATCATCCCAATTAAATTTTTCATCTAAAATTAATTGTTTTCCATCCCATTTTCCATTTAAATCAGCAGAAAACTGTCTTGTAACTTTTCCTGATCTGTTCTGAAGTACTCCCCAAGCTTTAACATTACCAGACAAATATTCTTCAATAATTAACCTTGGTTCTTTGTTTTTAAAATCTTCTGGCTTCATAGAATTATTTATTGAACAACTTGTAATTAAGAATAAAGAAATTAGCAATAAAATTGACTTAATGATTTTCATATAGTTTATTATCCTCCTTTATTGTCATTTATTTTGAATTGAAAATTGTATTAGATCAATATTTTTTGACTTAAACCCAGCCTCACAATAACACAAATAAAATTCCCACATTCTTTTAAAAGTCAGATCAAATCCTTGTTTTTTAATCAAATCCCATTTTTTGTTAAATTCATTTCTCCATAAAGCAAGGGTATCAGAGTAGTGATCAGCATAAGACTCGTATGATTTTATAGTAAGTCCATTATCTGAAACGTACTTATTTATAGTATTTTTATTTGGTAGAAACCCACCAGGAAAAATATATTTTTGAATAAAATCTTCTTTATTTTTATATCTATCAAATAATGTGTCATCAATAGTAATAGCTTGAATAGCAGCCTTACCGTTATTTGATAAATTATTCTTAATAGTCTTGAAATAACTTTCTAAATAATTTTGTCCTACTGCTTCAATCATTTCAATGGATGCTATTGAATTGTACTTATTTTTTAAATCTCTATAATCTTTAATTTCAATATTAACTTTTTCATTTAATCCACATTTGTGAATTCTTTCTTTAGCATATTCAAATTGTTTTTTAGATATTGTTATGCAGTCTAGTTTTACATCATATTTTTTTCCCAGATATTCAGCAAATCCTCCCCAACCGCACCCTATTTCTAAAACTTTATCCCCATTATGAGGTTGGATTAGATCAATTAATTTTTGATATTTATTATTTTGAGCATCTGATAAATCTTTATTTTTTTCATCAAAGATTGCACTGGAGTAAGTCAAAGTCCTATCCAGCCAAAGTGAAAAAAACTCATTACCTAGGTCATAGTGTTTAGCTATATTTTTTTTACTTCTATTTCTAGTATTCTTAATCAAAATGTTTTTAAAAAAGTTAATAAAGGGCAAATCAAGTAAACCTGAAAATTTATGAATTTGTTTTATATTTCTTGCTGTTACTTCTATTAGGTCAGATAAATTTTTAGTTTCAAATTCATCCCTCATATAAGTTTCTGCAAACCCTACACTACCTCCTTTAATCAAATTAAAAGTAAAGTTTGACTTTTTAATCTCGAGATTTGCCCTCAATGGATCTTTTGGATTCCCAAATTTTAATAATTCTCCACTATGATTTATGATCTCCAGATATCCAAATTCAATATTTTTTAGAGTGCTAAACACTATTTTGTCTGAAATTTTAAATAAATTCATTAACTTTCAATAGTAATATTATTCTTAATTTTGAGTTTTTTTTTAACGAATCTAATTCCTTTTGCCCATAATTTAAACGCTTCAAAATGTATCGCTGAAATTATCTTAAAAGTCATTAATGGATGTTTTAAATATGAATTCATCAAATTCATACTTGTTAAATCAGACCTAATACCATCCTGAGATGCAAAGAGAATTTTGCCTTCTTTATCATATTGATCAATTATAACTGATAATTTTTCTGCTGGATTTAATACTCTAAAAAAATAATTACAATCCATCTCAATGAATGGTGATACATGAAATTTTTTTGAACAATTATTTTGAATTAATTTATTTTCGTTTTCTACCCTAAATACATATGTATGCTGCTCTCCAAATGTATTTTTAACCTCATATAAAATAGAAATAAGTTTTTCATTTTTATTGTAAATAAAAAAAACACTAAGTGGATTAAAAACATAGCCAAGTATTCTTGGATAACACAAAAGTTTAATTTCTATGTTTTCTGAAGAGATATGTTTGGCTTTTAAAATTTGCTTCACCCAGTCAACTAGAGATGATCCATCTCTTGCTCCATGATCTCCCTCATAAAAACTGATTAGATTGAACCTATTCAATGAAAAAAAGCTAATTTTTTTATCAAGTTTTTTGAGTTCTGATAAATTTATTAATAAAGAAAATACTTTATATTTAAAATAATGCTCTTTAGGCTTGAAACGTCTATGGATTACGTTTCCATTATATATATAAGAGTTAATCATTAAGATTTTTCAGCATTTCAATAGATGATTTTATTCCATCTTCATGAAATCCATAACCAAAATAACTTCCACAAAAAAGCAAATCTTTTTGATTTTGTAATTTAACAAGTTCAGATTGAGCATCTAACGCTTTTTGGTCATAATAAGGGTGAGTAAATGTGACTTTTTTTAATACTTTTGATTTTTCAATCTCAAAATAAGGATTTAAAGTTAAAAAAATATTTTCATCGCACTTTAAGTTCTGGAGCAAGTTCAGCCAGTATGTAATTGAATTTTTTTTTGAATCTTTATTATCAATTGAAGAGTTCCATGAACACCAAGCATTTTTATTTTTTGGCATAGCTCGCTGATCAGTGTGAATGAAGGCTACATTTTCTTTATAACTAAAATTCGATAGAATATTTTTTTCATCCTCAGTAGGATTTTCGATCAATTTTAAAGCTTCATCAGCATGTGTTGCTAATATTACTTTATCATAATCAAAGAATTCATTTTCTCCACCATAATACAAATCTAGACCACTAGATTTTCTTTTAATTTTTGTTATTTTATAATTTTTAAAATGTTCTCCACTCATTTTGGAAAGAATTTTATTAACATATGATCTGCTTCTATTTTTAACTGTATACCATTGAGGTCTATTTTTTAACTTAAACAGTCCATGATTTTGAAAAAATTTCAAAAAAAAATCGATTGGCATTTTACTTGCTTCGTATGGAGGCATTGACCAAATTGCAGATACCATTGGTATAATATGATAATTAATAAATGTTTGAGATAATTTATTAATTTTAAGATATTCACCTAAAGTTTTTTTTTTATCCGAAATAGATATTTGATCACTTTTTTTGTAAAATCTAATTATATCAAAAAACATCTTTAAGAATTCAATATTAAATAGATTAAACTTATTTGAAAAAATACCTCCCAGACCTTTACCACAATACTCAAAATTTGTATTATCTACTGAAACGGAAAAAGACATGTTGCTTTTTTCAATTTGAACATCATTTTCCTTAAAAAAATTAATTAAGTTTGGATATGTTTTATAATTAAAAACAATGAAACCTATATCAACTGATATTTTTTTTGATCCAAGAGAGAGGTCAATTGTATAAGAATGTCCACCAAAATAATTCTCTTTTTCAAAAATATCTACGTAATGTTTTTTAGATAAATAATAAGCTGCACTTAATCCAGATATACCTGATCCTATTACAGCAATCTTCATTGTAGTTATTTATACTTTTTTTTACGATCATTTAAATAAATTTTAAATAAATCTCTTAATATCACAAATAAGGTATAGAATTTTAATTTTATAGACGAGTTTTTAGAAACAGAATATTCACAAGGTACTGAAAATGGACTTACATCTTTATAAGCAAATAGTAATAATAATTCCAGATCGTAAAGAAAACCATCAGTTGTTACTTTTTTGAATAAATTTTTATATTTTATATTAAATCCTTTTAATCCTGCTTGTGTATCTTTTTGATCAGTTAAATTTAAAAGTCTAAAAATAAAATTCATAGAATTACCAATCAAATAACGTGCGTAAGTATAAATATTATTATCTTTAAGAACTAATTTGCTCCTTTTATCTCTACGATTTATAATTACCAAATGTTTTTTTTTTAATTTTTTTAAAAAAAAATCTAATTCTTTAAAATATGGAATATCTGAGTCAATTAAGACAACTTTATTAGATTTTTGATTAAGCTGATTGATACCTCGCTTAATAGAAAAACCTTTTCCCTTATTTTTAGAATTTTTAACTATTTTAATATTTTTATTTTCTTTTTTAAGAAGATTTAATTGATTAAATGTCTGATCTGTACTTCCATCATCAATAATAATAATTTCCCATTTTTTGATAAAAGTATTTTTCTTAATTTTTTTTGTTAATTTTGATATATTTTTACGAATATCATTTTCTCGATTTTTGACTGGCGTCACAAAAGAATAAAAACTATTAATCATAAGTTGTATATATTTATATATAGAATATTTAGGATTATAATAAATATTATTTAATGAAAAAAAAAATTATTATATTGGGACACAAAGGATATATAGGTGGAAAATTATTTAAAGAATTCAAAAGGAAAAAATTTAAAGTAATTGGTCTTAAAATCCCAAGACCCAACTATATTATAGATTCCAGAGAATTTTATAATAAATATATAAATAAAATTTTAATTAAAAATAATGCTATTGATTATATAGTAAATTGTGCTGGAAGCATAAGTTGTAAGTCAAATTCTGATTTTTTTTTTAACTCAGAATTTGATCTAATTTTTCAAAAAACTCTTATGAAAAAAAAGATGAAAATCAAATATTTAACTTTAAACTCTACAAAAGTTTTTACTAATTGCTCTGATAAATATACTTTATCAAAAAAAAAATTAGACAAGAAATTCTTATCAAAAAATAATTTCTATAGTTTATATTTAGATTTAATTTTTCAAAAAAATTCCATTCATTTTAAAAAGATATATAATCTATTAAAAAAATGGAGTTTTTTTAAAATTCCTATTTTTTATCCAGGAAAAATTTTCTACCCTATCGACTTGAACAATTTATCCAAGGAAATTTTTAATATAACAACAGTTAAACAAAATAAAAATAGGATTATACTTATGGGAAATAAAAAACTTACATTTTATGAGATTGTAAACTATGTTAAAAAAAAATCTTCTTTACAAAATAAGTTTAGATTATTTAAAAGTAAATATTTTAATTCTGTACCAAACTTTTTAAAAAGAATTTTTTATCAATCTAGATTTTTACAAATGATTGACGATAAAAATTGGTTAAATAATGTTGATAAAAATAAAATTTCATTAAGAAAAATTGAAACAAATCTATGATAATATGATTGTAATTGGCTCTGGTATTACTGGATCAAACGTAGCTTTATCTTTGTTGGAAAAAGGTGAACAAGTAGAGTTATGGGATTTTGGAAAAAAAGAAAATTTAGATACTATTAATAATGACAATTTTAAAGATTTTAAAAAAAATTTAAATGAGTCTGTAGAGAGTTTAATTGGTAAAGAGAATAAACAATTTCCTAATCCTTCTGATCAAAAACTTTTTGAAATACCTCCATTAAGAAATTTTCTTTTAGATAAAAAAGAAATTAATAATGAAATAGAGGAATTAAATAATTTTGATATTTATCAATCATTCAATGAAGGTGGTATCGCTAATGGATGGGGTGCAAATTGTATACCTTATAATGAAGATGAAATTGGTGATTGGAATATTGATTTGAATAAATTTTATTTTTCTCAAAAAAAAATATTTAATGAACTGAATGTTTCTAAAATAAACGATAAAATTAACAAAATTTTTGATATTTCAAATTTTGGTAATGAAAATCCGATAAATTTAGATGAAAGAGATAACTTTTTTTTGAAAAATTTTATTAACAATTATAAGTTTTTTTCTAAAGAAAATTTTGAGATTGGTAAGGCTAGATTAGCTATCAAAAATTCTAATACAGAAGATAGTTGTAGACTTACGTCAAGATGCTTATGGGGGTGTCCTCGAAATGCAATATATAATCCACTTTTTTCAACTTTAAAAAAGTGTAGAACTTATAATCAATTTCAATATTTTGATAATCGTAAAGTATCCCATTTTAATTTAAAAAACTCTAAAATTGATGAAATAGTCTATTTTGAAAAAGACACTGTAAAAAAAAATAAAATTAACTCAAAAGTATTTCTATGTGCAGGTGCCATACAATCTGGAATTATTTTTAAAAAAACTTGTAAAAAAAATAATTTAAAAATTGATAATTTTAAAACTGGTTTAATGGATACTAAGCAAACTAAAGTTGTTTATTTTTTTCCAAAAATGCTCAATAAAAAAATAAACTACAAGTCAATTCAATTTAATAGACTAATAGGTGCGATGAGAGAAAAATATGATAATAAAAATGAATATATTCATCTTGAGTTTTTACATTTAAACTCTTTGTTTTATCAGCCACTAATTAATAATTTGCCCTTACCATTAAGATTATCTAAAAATATATTTTATAGTATGTATTCTTCTTTAGGAATTTGTACATATTTTTTACCTGACACCTTAAATGATAAAAATAAGATCAAATTTATAAACGATGAAAAAATTGAAATTGATTATACTGAAAATAAAGAGAAAATACTTTTAGACAGAAAAATTGAAAAAAGAATTAAGAAATATTTGCTTAAGATGTCGGCAATCCCAATTAAAACTATCAGATATAGATCTGGTTCGGCAATTCATTATGCTGGAACTGTCCCAATGGGAGATAATGATAATTTTGCTGTAAATACTATTGGTCAAGTTAAATTCATCAATAACTTGATAATTGCTGATGCTTCTATTATCCCAAGATTATCAAGCAAACCTATAAGCATTAATGCAGCAACTCTTGGTGATTATATTGTTCAAAGGAATACTTAACCTTAGATGAATAAAGATTTTAAAATTTCAAGTAAAGAATACTTTTTCTATGTTAGATATTTAAATTTGATTGAAAATAAAAAGCTTTTAAATACTGCAAATATAAAATTAGAAAACTATTTAAATAATAACTCTGTAAAATATACTGATTTTTTTTTAAACAGCTGTATACGACATTATTTTGATATTTTTTTCTTAGACTTTTTATCGAAATTTTTTTTTCAAAGATCAATTATACGATTAAAATTAAATATCGTATTAGCTTTACAAGAAGCTGAGTATGATAATTTTAACCATATGATTAATAATACAAATTTAAATTTAGTTGTGTTGGATATGTTAAGATATATAATCGTATCAGTTACTTTTCCTCTGTGGCTACTATATAAATTTTCAATATTTAAATTAATTTTAGAAAAAAAAGATGTCTACTTCAAAAAATAATTTTCTATATATTTTTCTAATAATTATATCAATGGTAAGTTTTATTTATGGCTTTACTGTAAAAGAAGATTCTGCCGGCGGAGGAATTAAAGATTTTAATAATACATGGAATAATCAAACTATTTTTAATGAAAATTCCTTAATTGACTCTATTAGAAATACGAAAACGTCAGAAATTAAAGATAGTATAAATAGCCATTTTCCATTTAGCTATATAATAAACAAACTTTTTAACCCATTTTCGAAAAACAAAGAAAAATTTTTAAAAAGTATTTTTATTCTTAATTTTTTTATACCTTTGATATTTTTTTTTAGTCTCAAAAATATTTATTCAAATAAGAATCTTTATCTCATGGGGTGCTTATCTAGTATCTTATATTTAAGTCCTTATTTTAGAACTAGTGCTTATTGGGCTGGGATGGAAAATTATGGATTATTAACATTTGTTGCATCTTTTTACTTTTTTTCAAATTATCTAAAAAAAAAGATAAATAAAAAATTTAATATCATATTATTCTCTTTATTTAGCTGCTTTTGCGTTTATTTTGATCAAAAACTATTAATAGTTCCGTTAGTCTATATGTTTCTTTTTTTTAAAAATGAAACGAATAAAGAAAATATATTTCTATATTTAATAACTAATTTTATTTTATCTATTCCAGTATTGGCAATAATATATTACTGGGGTAGTGTTATATCTCCCTATGATACTAAATCTAGAGATTTGGGGGATAGATTATACTTGGAGCAAATTGGTTATTGTTTTTCAATTATTCTTTTTTATTTATCTCCATACTTACTTGTATATTATAAAAAAGTCTTAAAATATTTATTTAATAATAAAAAAATAATTTCAATTTTAACAATTATTTTTTGCGGCTATATCATTTTTATATCACTGTTTCCAACTAACTATGGTGATCAATGGGGATCATATGGAAATGGTTGGTTGGATAAATTAAGTAAAGTTTTTTTTGATGATAACATTTATCGTAAAATTTTTGTTTATTTTGTTTTTTATATTTCTATAATAACAGTATTTGTCACATCACAAAAAAGACCTTCTTTAATTTTTTTTACACTTTTTTTTATTTTAGTTTGTTCAATAGCTAATCCAATTTTTCAAGAATACTTTGATCCATTAATACTTATATTTCTTATATTATTTTTTTATAACGAAGATGAAATCAATGATAAATTTGTGAAATTTCACTATTTTTTTAGTACATCATTTTTGATATTTATGAATTTATATTACTAATGATAAAAAAAATTTATTTCCATGCTGATGATTTTGGTAGAAGTAAACTAATCTCTAAAAATATATACAAATGTGTACAATTTGGAATTATTAATAGTATATCTATAATTGTTGGTTTTGATGAAAATTATTTTGAAAAAATAAAAAAAAATCGTAATTTAAATATTAAATTACATTTAAATCTCACTGAAAATTCAAAAAAAAGTCTGCTAAAAAAAAATTATAGTTTTTTAAAGCTACTTTTACTTAGATTTAGCCTAAATCATATAGAACAAAAGAGAATTATCAAAAATGAAATAGAAAGACAAATAATCTATTTTAAAAATAAATTCAAAATTAAAAAAATTCAAATCGACTCACATGAACACATTCATGTTATACCTTGGATTAATGATATAATTTTAAGCCTTAAAAATAAACATAATATTATAGAATTAAGAGACCCTTTTGAGAAATATTATTTAGTCGAATTTATTGATATTATTAAATTTAATTATTTGATTAACATTGTTAAATTTATTATAATTAAATTTTTAAGTATTTTCCATAAAGAAAATAAAAAAGCTTTGATAAGAAAAAACTTTACTGGAATAGTTTATACCGGTTTTCAAAATTTAAGTTCTGTAGTTCAAGGGATTAGACTTAACTTAAAGAATAAAAGAGCTTTAGAAGTTTTGATACACCCAGGTTTTACAGATCAAAGAGAATCTAAATTGTTTAAAAAAAAATATTTTGATTATTATTCATCAAAAGAAAGAGTTAATGAATTTTTATTGGCCTCATCAAAAAAAATTATTAAAATTTTAAAAAAATCAGGTAGTTAATTTTTTTTTACTTTTATTAAGTATATTAAAAAATTGTAACAATACGGCACTTAGAATAATCGCTCCTCCAATTAAACCAAACATTGATGGTCTTTCACTCACAAATATAAAAGCCCAAATAGGACCAAATACCGACTCTGCTAACATAATTATACCTACAGTAGCAGAAGGAGTTGTTCTTGCTCCGATTGTAATAAATATAAAACCAAAACCAACTTGAAAAAAACCAGCTAAAAAACCCAAAAAAATGTCATGTGGCGTTATCATTATTTTATTTGAAAGTAAAAAACCAACCAAACATGAACTTACACCAGCTACAAATTGAGCTGGGACCATATCTACAGTTGGATATTTTCTAATTATTATTATTAAAATTGCAAAAACTATAGGCATTGAAAATGCTGCCAAGTTTCCTGATAACTCACCTGGTGAGAGTGAGTTTCCAACCATCAATAAAACACCTATCATTGCTAAGATAATTGAAGTTAGAGTTGAAGTACTGATTTTTTCTTTTAAAAAAAAATATCCAAATATTGAGAGAAACAATATTTGAAGTGAAATTATAAAATTAGTATTTGCAACGGTCGTATTATACATTGCAAAAACATAACCACAGAAACCAAAAGATAATATTATACCACCAAAAAATCCGGGTAAACCAGAGATATAGAATGATTTCAGAGTTTTACCTTTGTAGCTAATAATTAAGAAAGCTAAAATGGTAAGAGAAAAAAACAATGATCTCCAAAATAAAATTTGCCATAAAGTTGCGCCCTCAAAAGATTTAACAATTAATCCCCCAAAGCTTAAGCTTAATGCACCTAAAAAAATTAATAATGGACCTGGTAATTTTGTAATTATATTCATTAAATTTGTGAAATTAAATTTTGAGTTTCCATTTCATACAACTTAAATAAAGTTTCTGCATCAGATAATTCTATTTCTTTGAATTTAATTTTTGAACCAGGTGTTATTTGAACTAACCTGTCATAATCAACACTCGCTACAACACCAATTTTTGGATATCCTCCTATTGTTCCATGATCTGAAAGCATAATGATTGGATTTCCATCGCCAGGAACTTGAATTACTCCTTTTATCAAACCTTCTGATTTAATGTTGGTATCTGCTATATTTTCAATTTTTGGTCCCTCTAATCTAACCCCCATTCTGTCGGACAATTTTGAAACTGTAAATTCATTTTCAAAAAAAGTTTTTTTTCCTTCATTTGAAAAATAATTAAAATTTGTACCTTTAATAACTCTAATATTTTCTACTTTGGAATTTAAATAATCTATTTTTTTCTTGGTCTGATTTAAATTTATCTTTGAAATATTTATCTTTTGTCCAATAGCTAATTTTTTTCCCTCGTTAGATCCAATTCTAGCATTAGTATTTATAGAACAACTACCCCATTGAAATTTTAAATCTAAATCTCCACTTATAGCCATATATCCATAAACAGATTTATTTGTTGATAAGATGTCTATCTCATCTCCATGTTCTAATTGATAACTTTCATAACAATTACCGTAAATTTCAATATTTTTTTTTTTTAATTTAAAAATAACATCACCTGTTACTGCAACATTAATTTTATCACCCTTAAATTTTAGTAAGGGACCCTGGTATGCAAACTCTATAACCGGTGAATCTATTTTATTAGAAACTAATTTATTTGATAAAAAAAAATTTCTCGTATCCATTGCTCCGCTAAATGGAATGCCTATATGATACAAATTACCTCTACCTTTGTCTTGAAAGGTTGTATTAATCCCTGCCCTTATTATTTCAAAATAATTATTATCCATTATAATTCTTATATTTATCTAACGTGATTTGCTTGAAACTAACTAAATCTCCTGGATTGATTAGATTTGGTTCTTTTTCTTTTAAACTATCAAATATATTTATGGGAGTATTACCAATGATATTCCAACCTCCAGGGCTTTCAAAAGTATAAATATTTGCAAATTGTTCTGTCAAACCTACAGATCCTTTTGGAACTTTTACTCTTGGAGTTTCTAATCTTTGAACTCTTAAATTTTTATCTAAATCTCCAAGAAAAGGCATTCCTGCTATAAAACCAGTCATATAACAAAAATATTCTTTGTTAAAAAAATTTTCTAAAATTTTTTCTTTATTTAAATTTAATTTTTTTTCTAATCTTTCTATGTCTAGAGAAAATAATGAATCACAACATACTGGAATTTCTAACTTTTTATTAATTGTCTTCTGAGTTTCATTTATATTTAGATTTTCAATAATTTTTTTTATTTCTTTAAAATTTGTCACCCTTAAGTCATAAGACACTATCAATTTATTATAAGAAGGAGTTAGATTAATTATTCCTTTAATATTTTTTTCTTTGATAGATTTAAAAAAATTAATTACTTCAGAATTAATATCTTTATTAACCTCATTTCCGAAATCACAGTATAGAGCTGCGTCACCAAGATTAGATATATTTTTAAGCATGAGATGTTATACTTAACAATTCAAACTATGGAAATTAATATAAACTGTGATTTAGGTGAAAAATCGAAACATCATTCAAACAAGTATGATCCAGATTTACTTGAAATAGTAAATTCTGCGAATGTAGCTTGTGGTTTTCACGCTGGAGACAATGAATCTATGAATCAAGTAGTTCAAATATCTAAAAAAAATAATGTCAGTATTGGTGCTCATCCTTCTTTCAACGATCCTGAAAATTTTGGAAGAAGTAGAATAAATCTCTCCTCAAGTGAAATTAGAAAATTAATAATTGATCAATATGAAATATTACAAAAAATTGCAAACAAACATGATGAATCAGTCACTCATATTAAACCTCACGGTGCTTTAAATAATATGGCTTGTGAAGATATTGAATTAGCCACTACTTTAGCTAAGGCTGTTAATGAAATAAGTAAAGATTTGATCTATCTTGTACCAACAGGCTCAAAAATGGAAATAGCTGCAAAGAAACTAAATATGAAAATAGCATGTGAAATTTTTGCAGACAGAAACTATGAGGATGATGGAAATTTAGTTTCTAGAAAAAAAAGCCACGCATTAATAATTAATCCTGAACAAGCAAAAATGCATGTATTAAGCATGGTTAAAAATCAGGCTATCAATTGTCACAGTGGTAAGCAAATACCTTGCGAAATAGACTCTGTATGCATACATGGAGATAATAAAAGTTCATTAGCGACTGCAAAATCAATAAAAGATAATTTGCAAGATAATGGTCTTAAATTGGTAGCTTTAAACAAAATGGAGAAATTTAAAAATGATTAGAAAATTTTTATCAATGTTTGCTGTTTATATTCTTTTAGTTACAAACGGCTTTTCAGCAGGTTCTAGTTCATCCGACGGAGATGGAGTTTCAAAAAAAACGAATTATGAAAAGGCTGTTTCACATATTAAAAGTGCAAAAAAATTGGAGAAAAAAGGAGACCTGGAAAAAGCAAATAAAAAGTATGCAAAAGCACAAAAACTTCTTTTAAAATCCAATAAGAAAAAACCTAACAAACCTGACACATTAAACTACCTTGGATTTACAACTAGAAAACTTGGGGATTTTGAAAATGGAGAAAAATATTACCTGCAAGGTTTAGCTATTAATCCAACTCATATTGGAATCAACGAATATCTTGGTGAATTATACGTGGCAACTAACAGGCATAATCTCGCGATTGAAAGACTTGAAGTATTAAAAACTTGTAATTGTAATGAATATGAGGAATTAAAAGCCATAATAGCTGGAGAAAAAGTTTCTAAATATTAGCTTTTGTAATTATTTTTTATTTACATTACTAAAAAATAATTTTTTTCACAAAACAACTGATTGAATTTTTTAAAAAATTACTTAATATATTTTTATTTTGTTAGAAGAATTACTTGTACTACTTCAAATTATTTTTATAGATATCATCTTAGCTGCTGATAATGCTATTATTATTGGTTTAATCGCTGCAAACTTTGCCCCAAAACATAGAAAACAAATAATTTTGTGGGGAGTGGCTGGTGCTTTAATTTTTAAAATCGTATTTGCCCTTTTTGCAACATACTTGTTTCAATTTTATTTTATAAAAATTTTAGGAGGATTGCTCTTGATCTGGATTGTCAATGATTTAAGAAAAGATCTTTTTGAAATAAAAAAAATTAAATCACCAACAAAAAAATCTAAAGAACCATCATATATTCAAAGTATTTATAAAGTTTTATTTGCAGACATAACAATAAGTTTTGATAACGTAATAGGTGTTGTTGGTGCTGCAAAAGGCAATTTTAGTTTTATGATTTTTGGTCTTGTTCTTTCAGTAATTTTAACAGGAGCAATGGCTACATATCTTGCTAATTATATTCAAAAACATTTATGGATAGCTTATGTTGGATTGGGTTTTATTTTATTAGTAGCAATACAGCTTGTCATCGGAGGTTTGGCAGATTTAGATATCCTCTCTATTAACGAACAATTTAAAAAATACTTTTAATTATTAAGATATAACCCCTGAGTTGTATTTGATATCCATGTCTAAGTTATTTTCTACTATAATAAAGCTAAATTGCTTGTTGAAACTTTTATTAAATTAGATTTAATTTATTTTTTTATAAATAGTTAACAAATAGAGGAAAAATAATGAGAAAAATATTTATTGCTATTTTTATGTTTGTTTCAGGTTTTGGATCAAACGTAATGGCAGATGGACATTCGATTAAAATGGGGATTATTTTAGGGTTTACTGGTCCTATAGAATCTCTTACTCCAGCAATGGCTGCTTCTGCGGAGCTAGCATTTAAAGAAGCTTCAGATTCTGGATCACTACTGGGTGGAAAAAAAATAGAACCAGTAAGAGCTGACTCAACTTGTGTAGATTCGGCGGCTGCGACTGCAGCAGCAGAAGGTATAATTTCACAAGGCGTAGCTGCAATTATGGGTGCTGATTGTTCAGGTGTAACGGGGGCTATAGCTTCCAATGTTGCTGTACCAAATGGTGTAGTTATGATTTCACCTTCCGCAACTTCTCCTGGTCTGACTACTATAGATGACAAAGGTTATTTTTTTAGAACTGCTCCATCTGATGCTAGAGGTGGTCAAATTTTAGCCGATATCACAAAAGATAGAAAAGTTAAAAGTGTTGCAATAACTTATACAAATAACGACTACGGAAAAGGTTTAGCAGATGTTTATGAAGCAGCAGTTAAAGCTCATGGTATTAAAGTTACTACTGTTACTGCTCATGAAGATGGTAAAGCAGACTACTCATCTGAGGTAGCTACTCTTGCCTCAGCAGGAGGAGATGCTGTAGCTGTAATTGGTTATCTTGATCAAGGAGGAAAAGGTATTATTCAAGCATCTTTAGACTCAGGAGCGTTTGATAAGTTTATTTTATCTGATGGTATGATCGGTCAATCTTTAGTTGATGCATTTGGAAAAGATTTGAGTAAATCTTTTGGTTCAATGCCAGGATCAACAGGAAAAGGTGCAGGAGTTTTTGCAAAAGTTGCAGGTGCATCTGGAATAGATAGTTCTGGTCCTTACACAGGTGAGTCATACGATGCAGCAGCTTTAATAATTTTAGCTATGCAAGCAGGTAACTCGGCTGATAGAGCATCAATTGCAAAAAATGTTATGGATGTTGCTAACGCTCCTGGAACAAAAATTTATCCTGGTGAGCTTAAAAAAGGGTTAGATTTATTGGCTAAAGGTAAAAAAGTTGACTACGAAGGTGCAACTGGAGTTACTTTTACAAACGTCGGTGAAGCAGAAGGTTCTTTCTTAGAACAAGAAATTAAAGGCGGAAAGTTTAAAACTAAAAAACAAAGATAATATTTAATATTTATAAACCCCAGCGAAGAAATTCGCTGGGGTTTTTTTTTATTAAAACATGTATTTATCAGCCATATACATGAACCAAGCAATAGCAGCACCCAAAATTATATATTTCATAAAATTATTTTATTTCTATTTTTTCAGGAAGTATACCTTTTGGTCGATACCTCATAATGAGTAATAGACCAATTCCCATCATTAAAAATCTAAAGTAAGGTACACTCTCAATTAAATGAACTTTTAAAACGTGTGTATCATCTAAACCTGCGGTTGTTAGATTTACCAAATATAATCCTATTGGCGCAGCTTCAATCCATAAGAACCAAACTACAAAACCTCCAAGAATTGCTCCAAAATTATTTCCACTTCCTCCAACTATAACCATAACCCAGATTAAAAAGGTGTATCTCATTGGCCTGTAACTTCCTGGAGTAAATAATCCATCTTGAGTTACTAACATCGCTCCAGCAATTCCAACGATGGCTGAGCCTAAAACAAATATTAGAAGATGTTGCTTTACAACATTTTTACCCATAGCGTTAGCTGCCTCCTCATTATCTCTTATAGCTCTCATCATTCTTCCCCATGGAGAATAAAGTGCTTTTTGAGTTAAGATTAAAAGAATTATTACAACTACTAAGAATAGTCCTGAATAACAAAGTTTTACAAAAACTGATGATCCTTCAATTACAAATTGACTGAGAGCAGCTTGTCTTTCAGCAAAATCTGAAATTAAACTCAATTTACTTGAGTTAAATTTTTCAACTAAATTAATGAACCAATCGGTTTGTTGTAAATTTACTTCGTAAGGTGCAGGACGCTTTAATCCAATTACATTTTTAACTCCCCTTGTCAGCCAATCTTCGTGTTTAATAATTGCAATTACAATTTCAGATATTAACAAGGTTGCTATCGCTAAGTAATCTGCTCTTAAACCCAAGGCAACTTTACCTATAACAAATGCTAATCCACCAGCAAACAAAGCTCCAAATATCCAAGAAAAAATAATCGGAAGACCAAGTCCACCCAAAAAACCAGTTTTTGCTGGATCTACCTCTTCAATTGCCTCAATACCAGGCTCAGATACAAATCGTATTATGATAATTCCTAAGATGATAATTGTAGCAATAATATAAGTTCTTGTTTTAGATTTTTCGTATTTCTTTAAAACATATCTAACAGCTAATACCATTCCTATAATAAGAAATAGGCTGAATAAAATATTTGAACCACCTGCACTCCAAGCTTCTTGAACTGGATTAACAGAAATTAAAACTGCAGCCAAACCACCTAAAGCTGTATATCCCATTATTCCAAAATTAATTAGACCAGCATAGCCCCATTGAATATTAGCACCCATTGTCATGACAGCTGAAATCAAGCAAAGATTAAATATTGATAAAGCAATATTCCAGGATTGAAATATTCCTACGAGGATAATTAACCCCATCATTATACTGTAAGCTGCTATTACATTTAAATTTTTTCTCACAATACCTTTCCTTTAAATATTCCTGATGGTCGGTAAAGTAATACGATAACTAATATTGAAAATGACACTGCAAATTTATAATCAGTTGAAAGTAATTGAACCAAACCACCAGGTTCCATACTTTCAGGCAAAACATACATAAAAAATTTTCTGTAAGCATATGTTAATAATATTTCAGAAAAAGCAATTACATAACCTCCTAAGAATGCACCAAATGGGTTCCCAATACCCCCAACAATAGCTGCAGCAAATATTGGAAGCATGTTATTAAAATATGTGAATGGTTTAAAACTTTTGTCTAAACCGTACAAAGCACCTCCAATTGTAGCAAGGATACCTGCTATGACCCAAGTTATCATAACTATTTTTTTTGGATCAATACCTGATAATAATGCTAAATCCTCATTATCAGAATATGCTCTCATACTTTTTCCTGTCTTAGTTTTATTTAAAAACCAAAAGAGAGTTGAGACTAAAATTAATGTAACAATAATAGTTAAGACTTGGGTTGATTTAATTGCAAGACCTTCATTTAATCCTGTCATTTCCTTAAATTCACCAGCCTTAATTAAAAATTTTTCTCCATCAAAAAATCTTCTATCTGAAGGACCAATTATAATTCTTACAACAGCTTGAGTAACAAACATTACTCCAATACTTACCATTGCTAAT
>CABYTL010000008.1:37500-39338 GCA_902521805.1 uncultured Pelagibacteraceae bacterium | reverse complement strand
TTTAATTTACTTATCATTTGATAATTTTTAATATTACAATTAATAGTTTAGTATTTAAAAAAATCAAAAAAAACCCAATAAAACAAGGAGATTTTGATTATTTTTTTAATTGTAAAAGCTTGATTTCCTTTAATTTTAGCCTATAAGCATCAAACTTTCTCAGTATATTATTGTATTAACAATAAATTAGTGAGTATTATTGAGCTTTTTTGCTCAGTTAGCTATATAAAAAGTAAAAATTTAAGAAGAGAAGTGTGGACGGTTAAGGTTACCAAAAATTTGTCGTACACACTTCAACATCATATAAATTTTATTCTTAGAATTTATATGGAAGCTAGTGTGCGCCGTTTTTAAACTTGAGAGTTTGATCATGGCTCAGAACGTACGCTGGCGGCACGCCTAACACATGCAAGTCGAACGAAGTAGCAATACTTAGTGGCAGACGGGTGAGTAACATGTAGGTATCTGCCCTTTGGCCTGGAATAACACGAGGAAACTTGTGCTAATACCGGATAAGTCTTTACGGAGAAAGCTTTATGCACCATTGGATGAGCCTGCACTTGATTAGTTTGTTGGTAGGGTAATGGCCTACCAAGACTGTGATCAATAGCTGATTTGAGAGGATGATCAGCCACATTGGGACTGAGACACGGCCCAAACTCCTACGGGAGGCAGCAGTGGGGAATCTTGCACAATGGAGGAAACTCTGATGCAGCGATGCCGCGTGAGTGAAGAAGGCCCTTGGGTTGTAAAGCTCTTTCGTCGGGGAAGAAAATGACTGTACCCGAATAAGAAGGTCCGGCTAACTTCGTGCCAGCAGCCGCGGTAATACGAAGGGACCTAGCGTAGTTCGGAATTACTGGGCTTAAAGAGTTCGTAGGTTGTTGAAAAAGTTGGTGGTGAAATCCCAGAGCTTAACTCTGGAACTGCCATCAAAACTTTTTAGCTAGAGTATGATAGAGGAAAGCAGAATTTCTAGTGTAGAGGTGAAATTCGTAGATATTAGAAAGAATACCAATTGCGAAGGCAGCTTTCTGGATCATTACTGACACTGAGGAACGAAAGCATGGGTAGCGAAGAGGATTAGATACCCTCGTAGTCCATGCCGTAAACGATGTGTGTTAGACGTTGGAAATTTATTTTCAGTGTCGCAGCGAAAGCGATAAACACACCGCCTGGGGAGTACGACCGCAAGGTTAAAACTCAAATGAATTGACGGGGACCCGCACAAGTAGTGGAGCATGTGGTTTAATTCGAAGATACGCGCAGAACCTTACCAACACTTGACATGTTCGTCGCGACTTTAAGAGATTAAAGTTTTCGGTTCGGCCGGACGAAACACAGGTGCTGCATGGCTGTCGTCAGCTCGTGTCGTGAGATGTTGGGTTAAGTCCCGCAACGAGCGCAACCCTCACTTTTAGTTGCCATCATTAAGTTGGGCACTCTGAAAGAACTGCCAGTGATAAGCTGGAGGAAGGTGGGGATGACGTCAAGTCCTCATGGCCCTTACGTGTTGGGCTACACACGTGCTACAATGGTATCTACAACAGGAAGCAAGACGGCGACGTTAAGCAAATCCCTAAAAGATACCTCAGTTCGGATTGCACTCTGCAACTCGAGTGCATGAAGCTGGAATTACTAGTAATCGTGGATCAGCGTGCCACGGTGAATGCGTTCCCGGGTCTTGTACACACCGCCCGTCACACCATGGGAGTTGGTTCTACCTTAAGGCAAGGTTTAAAACCCTTGACCACGGTATAGTCAGCGACTGGGGTGAAGTCGTAACAAGGTAGCCGTAGGGGAACCTGCGGCTGGATTACCTCCTTTCTAAGGATGAA
>CABYTL010000008.1:0-32500 GCA_902521805.1 uncultured Pelagibacteraceae bacterium | reverse complement strand
TTTTTTACCCTCAATCCCATTTTATTTTTTATCAGCCCTAGGGAAATTGTGTTAATTCTTATATCTCTTTTACTCTGTTCATTTCCTAAAATTTTTGCAGAAAAATTTAAGCAGTTTTTTGAAATACTATAATTAGCATTTCCAATTAAATCTTCATTAGCAGCAATCGATGATATAAAATAAATAGCACCTTTATTCTTTAAAATTTTATTATGTATTATAAAAGATGATATTTCCATTGGAGTTAAAAAATTTATTTTAAAATCATTGAAAAAACTTTTAGTATCAAAAAAACTTAAAAATGATACTGAATAAGAACCATTAAAAATAAGAATATTGTCATATTTTTTGGTAATTTTTTTATGTAGTTTTTTTAAACTTAAACTACTGTAATCTTTTATCTTATAAAATTTTCTATAACTATTTTTTATGTCTTTTGTTGAAATGGCGTCAGTATTTTTAAATTTATTCGCTAATTTTAAAGCTATTTCACTTGAACCACCAAAAAAAAGGTTATTCATTTTCTAATTGTTTTTTCAATAAGATTATCAATGTCTTTAAAATAAATAATTTTTTCTAATTTTGTATGATCTATAGCTTTTGAAAATTTCTCATTTACTAAACTTATAAGATTTATTTTAGTCATCGAGTCCCAAATCAACTTATCAACTCTATCATTATACTTTATTTTTTTTTTGTCTACTCCAAATGATTTTGAGATAATTTTAATATGTTTCATAATTAAAATAATTGCTTAAGGTATATTTTTTATATTAGTTTTTTTGAATTAATTATACAACTAAAATTTTGTGAGATAAATTTTTCTAAATAATAAAAATAATTAGGGTCAGACTAATAATTGTAAAATGATGTAAAAAATGAAGAGTTTAATCATATTTTTTTATTGATGACAAAGTTATTAATAGTGATAATTTATTAAACGATGTTGCTAGTATTTATAAATTAACATCAATAAATATTTATGATAGGTAAAAATATTCATCAATTTGCTCAAGAGTTATGGCCAATTAATCGAAGTATAACCGGCGAAGGTGTAAGAGAAACACTTAAAAGAATTTCCAATCATATACCTGGTCTCAAAATTAAGTCAGTACCCTCAGGTACTCGAGCGTTTGATTGGACTGTACCAAAAGAATGGAGCATAAAAGAAGCTTATATAATTACACCAAAAGGTAAAAAGATATGTGATTTTTCGCAAAATAATCTTCATATCCTTGGATATAGTATTCCATTTCAAGGTGTAATTAGTTTTGATGAATTAAAAAAAAACCTTTATACATTACCAAAGCAACCAGATGCTATCCCCTATGTAACAAGTTATTATAAGGAAAGGTGGGGATTTTGTCTCTCACAAAACCTGTATGATACTTTGGGAAAAGGAAACTATAAGGTTGTAATTAAATCATCATTATTTAAGGGCGAATTGAATTATGGTGAAATGTTTATTAAAGGAAAAAGTGACAAAGAAATATTATTAAGTAGTTATATTTGCCATCCTTCAATGGCTAACAATGAGCTATCAGGTCCAACTGTTCTTACCTTTTTGGCAAAATGGTTAAAGGAAATTAATGAGACGAGTTATAGCTATCGTATAATTTTTGTTCCTGAAACTATCGGCTCCATAACTTATTTAAGTAGGAATTATAAAAAAATGAAAAAAAAAACTTTTGCAGGCTTTAATGTTTCTTGTGTGGGAGATGATAGAACTTATTCATATTTACCTACGAGGAATGGTGATACAATTAGCGACACAATATCAAAGCATGTACTTAAATGGATTGATCCTAAATTTATTAAATATTCTTGGTTAAATAGAGGTAGTGATGAAAGGCAGTATTGTGCACCAGGAATAGATTTGCCAATTGCATCCATATTAAGAACAAAATTTGGAGAATATCCTGAGTATCATACTTCTCTGGATAATTTAGAAAATGTTGTTACACCAAAAGGTCTTGATGGAGGTTACTGGGCAATTAGGAGAGCTCTGGAGGCAATTGAAAAAAATAAATATTATAAAACTACTGTATTGTGCGAACCTCAGATGGGGAAAAGAGGTCTCTATCCCACTTTATCAACAAAGGATTTATTAGATCAAGAGATAAAATTATTTTTAGATTTAGTTAGTTTATGTGATGGAAAAAAGTCATTATTAGAAATTGCTGAAATATTAAATGTTCCAATATGGAGTCTTTATGACAAGATGAGTATTCTGGAACAAAAAAATTTAATTAAAAATACTAATATTTAATTTAAATTGATGTAGCAAATTTATTTTTTTTTTGACATTTTGAATTTTGCAAAATTGAAATCGTCTAAAGTATCTATATCTAATTGATATGGAATTTTGATATAACCTGGTTTATTAGAGGAAAGAGAGTTAAACTTATTTATAACTTTTTTTTTACATACTATAACATTGGATCTAAAATAAGCCTCTTTAAATTGTTGCCTATTTAACTTGGAACCAACCCTCACAGAATTATTTCCAAAATAAGAGGTTAAATATTTTTTATCATTTCCGACAATTCTCAAAGCTTTTTCCGGATGTTGTTGAGCTTTTGAAATAATAACTGATGAGTCATACTTGTTTTTTAAAACTAAACTAATAGCTTTATCGATATCTTTTGATTTTTGAAATGGACATGTCGCCAATAATCTGACAATTATATCAGGTATATAGTTTTCATTTTTTTTCATTTTTTTTAAAAGGTCTTTAATAAATAAAATCTCGTTAGAATTATCTTTAGAATATTTTTTTGGTCTCATATAAGGACAGTCCCCCCCATACTTTATGATAATTTTCTTATATTTATATGAGTCTGTCGAAACAGTAATTCTATTTATATATTTTGATTTCTTTGCAGCTCTTAAAATATAGTGAAATAATGGTTTGCCGTTTAATTTTTTGATATTTTTATTTTTGATACTTTTTGATCCAGATCTTAAACCTATTACTGCAAGAATTTTATTTTTTCTCATTTTCTTTAAGTTCGTAGTAAATTTTTTTATACATAGGTAAGGAAATTTTATATTTATTTGATAATTTTACAATAGATCCAACTTGCGTTTCCAATTCTGATGGTACTTGACGCTTAATATCTCTTTGCAGAGATGTAGTTAAATCATTTGGAAATGTATCAATTACTTTTTTTATTTTATAAATGCTAAAATTGTTCTTAAAGATTTTTTTTGAGAGAAGAATTGATTCTTTCAATAAATAATTAAGTTCTTTCGTTTTTATTTTTGATCTTCTTATTTTACCTAAATTACAATTATATAACGAAGTTATAGCAGAAAGAGAACTTAACCGAATTAGTTTTGTCCAAATTACATAATTTTTGTTTTTTACTATTTTAGTTTTTACTCGAATTAATTTAAATATATCTTTCAAAAGTTTTTGTTTTTTCTTATTTGTTTTGTTAAAATTGATTAATATCTCTGGTTTGTTTTTAGATTCGTGTAAAATTACATTTTTTTTTATTTTTTTTGAAACTACTTTTCCAATAGTAGAGATTTGAACGTTATCGCCAAATTTTTTTTGTAAAATTTTAAAATGAGACAATCCATTTAATAAAGGGATGATTAACGCTTTATTATTAGAAATATTTTTTAAATGTTTTTTTAAATAAGGATATTTAGAGCAAATAAATATTATATCAGTTTTTCTAAAAGTTTTATCAAATTCAATTTTTGATTTTAATTTACCATAAAACTTACTTTTTAGATGAAATATTGAATTTTTATCAATCTTTTTTGATGAAAAAACCTTTAAGTTTTTGTTACTTAGTAGAATTGCCAATAATCCTCCAATTCCTCCTAAACCAACTACGCCTATATTAATTTTTCGCACTGTAAAAATTGTTAATTTCTTTTTCAATTAATTCACATCCCCAGCCTGGTTTAGATGGTATTTTGAGATATCTACCATTGATCAAGGGTTTGTCTGTGAAAATTTTTTCTACACCATCAGCCTCATCAAAATCTAGTTCACCTATAAAGAAATTTGGTACCATAGCCGCAAAGTTAGCTGACATTAAAGTTCCTAAAAAACCATTATAATTATGAGTAGTGATTTCATAATTTTTTTGTTTACAATATTTAGAGATTTTAATTGACTCTGCCAGACCGTTCCATGGTAGATCAATAGAAAAGTAATTAGCACATTTTTGATCTATAAATTCTTTCATATGGATAAATTCCATGATTGTTTCACCAGTAATAATTGGAATTTTTGTAGTTTTTTTTAAATCTACTAACATTTTTGGAGATCTGCAATCAATCTCAAGCCATTTAATCCTAAAATTTTTTAAAGAACTTGCAATTTTAATTAGATCTTTTGTATGGAAATTAAAATTTAAATCAACAGCAATATAAATATCCTTATTAAGGTGAGTGTTTAATTCTTTAATCCAATTAATTATTTCGTTTAGAATATTCTTTTTAAGTTTCAAATTTGGATTTTCAAAAGTAAAAACATGGCCTGGCATGTAAATTTGCGGTCCGTTTTTAAATATTGCTAAATTAGTTTTTATTACTTTAAAGTCAGTTTTATTAATTTCCTTACAAAAATTTTTTACACTTTTGAGTGATGTTATTGGTGGTTTGTTCAAAAGTTCAGGGCTTCTTACTCTAGTAGTTCCACAATGAGACCAATAAATTTCCATTTCCTTTCTCTTTCTTTTACCAAATAACTCATAAACTGGTTTTTGGACATTTTTAGCCTTTATATCCCATAATGCATTTTCTACTGCCGATATAACTCTTTGAATTAATGATCCTGGACTACTTTTTGACTTTGCTTTTAATTTCCAAATTATTCTTTCAATATTCAAAGGATCTTCCCCTAAAATTAATGATTTAAAGTCCTTTAAAATCCCACAAAATCCGTTTAGATTTTTAAAAGTATCAGTACATTCGGCCCATCCACAAATTTTTTTATCATTCTCAATTTTTATAAATGACCACTCCCTCCAACCAGCAGTATAATTATAAACTTTGATATTTTTTATTTTCATAATCTGAATTATAATATCTTTACTAATTAAGCCTTTTAAAACCAGAATGGCACACTGGTCCCTTGAGATAATTTTTAATGTTATTTTTTGATGCCGTAATATTGTTAATTTGGTTAAATATTTTATCTAATTTTTTTTCATATATACTTATTATTTTATCAGTATGGCAGATAGACGTATAAGTAGTATTTGCTCCAAGAATATTTTGTTTTAATAACTCCTGAGTAATCAAAGTTTTATAATATAACCAATCTTTATTTTGAATGGAATAGCTTGGACAAGCATCTAAGCCTGAAATATTGATGTAGATATTATTTTTCCTTGCAACTTTAGAAATCATTTCTTTAATTTTTTTTCCTTGTTTTGTGATAATTTTCCAAGATTGAATTTTTTCCATGATCTCTAGAGTTTTTAAAGCAGCAACATATCCAGATCTTTCAGTCCAAAATGTGCTACTAATGAAACTAGTTTGTGCTGTTTCCATTATCTCTTTTTTACCTAAAATTGCTGTTATTGGAAAGCCATTACCAAGAGCTTTACCTAAAATACACATGTCAGGAAAAATTTTATATTTTAAATGAAGTCCACCAAAACTCTCCCTAAATCCACTGGTACATTCATCAAAGATTAAAACAATACCTTTTTTTGTAGCCAACTTTCTTACTTTTGATAAAAAATTTTTATCAGGTGAAATATTTCTAAAAATTTCCATTTTAATTACTCCGATTTTATTTTTAGAACATATTTTTTCTAATTCTGTAAAATCATTAAATTTAAATGGGTAAACTGTGTTTTTAAGATTTTTAGGTACACCTGTTGTAGATAATCCAGGAAGCAAATGATCTTTTAAAACGCCTTTGTTATCCTTATTATTTAAATTAGCTGAAAGATACCAATCGTGCCATCCGTGATAGCCACATATTGCAACCTTATCTCTTCCAGAGGCAGCTCGTGCTATTCTAACAGCAATAGCATTTGCTTCACCCCCAGTTCTCGCATAGCGCACCATGTCAAAATGTCGATGCATATCTATAAGTTTTTCACTGAGGAAAACCTCTTCTGGACAATTGAGAGAGGACATGTTGCTTTTTTTTATAGAATTTATTACTGCATTATCGATAATATTATTGCTATAACCCAAAATATTAGTTCCAACACTCATTAAAGACATATCTAAATATTTTTTATTCTCCAAATCCCAAACATAACAACCTTTTGCTTTACTATAATAAGTTGGCCATTGTTCTGGGGCAAACATTTCAGGTCTTTTTGATAGAAGCATATTACCACCAGGTATATATTTTTTTCCTCTTCTCCAAATTTTTTGTCCTAAATTTAATTTACTTCCTTCATTTCTATTTATGGAGGAGTTTATCAAAAAAATTTTTTTATTTTTCATATATAAATTAAGGATATCATTAATTCCAAATTTTGTTGAATTTTTGAATTCAAAGAAAACTTTTTTTAATTGATCTAAATCAATCTCTTCATCAATAGTTAATCTTATGTTAGATAAATCTTTCTTAAATTTGAAATTATATTTTTTAAAACGCTTATTCCTAATAATGTAAGGAGTGACGTGTTCTCTATCATGTTTAGTTTTTGCATTTTTCCAGGCCTTTTTTAAAATTTCAAATTTGAATACTTCAACATCAAAACCATCTGGAAAAGTAGGTCTAAGTGTATTCGACACATAATCAAATTTTTTATCTTTAAATAATTTTACAATTTTATTTATAATCAGTGGATCTATAAATGGACAATCTCCACATATTCTGATTATGTTATTTGCCTTAAATTTTTTTGCAGTTTTGTAATATCTATCTAGAACATCATTTTCATTTCCAAAGAATACTTTTACATTTCCAACATATTTCTTGATTCTTTTATTTTTTTTATCATTTGGTGCTGCAACAATTATTTCATCAATTTCTTTTGATTTTTTTAATCTTTTTATAAGAAGTTTAATCAAGGTGAATTTTCCAACTTTTTGGAGAATCTTATTTGGAAACCTACTAGAGGTCAATCTGGCCTGTATTATTGCTACTGTTTTATTTTCCATAAATAAGGAATTATAATCTTATTATTATTTAGATTAATTTTTTCAATTTGTAAAAGAGACTTTTTTGAAATTTTTTTCTTAATTATTATCATATTTTTTTTAAGTTGCTCTAAAGAGTCTACTCCTATTATTATTTTATCAATATGCCTGAGGTTATTTACCCAAATTAACGATAGTTCACTTAAAGAAACATTTTCATTTTTTGCAATTTTCTGAAGCAACAAATATTTTTTTTTAACATTTCTAAAATTTTTAAAAATGTATTCTTTTTTTTTAAAAAGCAATCCCTGTAAAAAAATTGATCTACCAAAAATTTTAATTGATTTTTTTTTGATTATTTTGATTATTTTTTTGTTTATAAATCTTTTATCTAGAATATTAATAGGAACTTGTATTATATCAGGTTTTTTATATTTTAAGATTTTTTGTAACTCACTTATATTATAAACTGATACTCCAATATTCTTGATAGAGTATTTTCTTCTTAAAATCTTAATTTGTTTATGAAATAATGGATCAAGGTAATCATGATGATTATGGGCCAAAACAGTATCAGGTAAATAGCCTAAAGACAAAAATGAGGTTCTAAATTGAGACAAAATATTTCTTTGACCTTTAATAGAGTATTTTGTGATTACTTTAAATTTTTTTTTATTTCTTTTGAAATATTTACCAATTTCATTCTCGCTTACTTTATATGCGTTTGCTGTATCTAGATAGTTTATTTTTCTTTTCTGCAGAAAATTTAGTATTTTTTTTATTTCAATTGTTTTGATCCTACCTTTTTTATTTGCTATTCCATATTTCATACCAAATTGAGCAGTACCTAAAATAATTTTTTTGTATTTATTTTTCATGAATGCTGATTATTTTGTCTAATTCTTCTCTTAATAAAACTGAAGTATTTTTAATTTTAAAGTATTTGATACTTTTTTTTAACAAGTTGTTTGCTAGTTTTGGTTTATTTATAAAATTCTTTAAACATTTAATAATTGATAACTTGTTGACTTTATTTTTATAACCTAAAAAATGTATAACTTTTTTATTTTTAAGCTCACTTAAAGCTTCTTTTTGATTATTTGCATTACATATTACTATAGAGGGCAAGCCTAGAAATAGTCTTTCAATTAGGTTGATACCACCTGCTCCAAAAGAAAGGTCTTTATTTTTCATTAATTTGATTGTTTCAATATTAGTTAAGTTGTAAAAAATTTTAATATTTTTTTTATTCAAAGATAATTTTTTTATTTTTTTATAATTTTTATTTAATTTACCTATTAAAATAAAAAATTTGTTATTCTTGAAATTTTTTATTGCCTTAATAAATTTTGTAGTCTCGTTTGATGGATCTGATGAACCAAAAAAAACAAAAATATTTTTAATTTTTTTTTCACTGATATGCTTTGGAATTGATAATTTATAGGGTTGGATGAAATATTTTGTTCCAAGTAGTAACTTTGTATTTGGATTAAATTTTTTTATTCTTGATTTTATCTTATTTGAAATAAAATTGTTATTTATAAATACATCACAAAAATGTCTTTTATTACTGTAATCGTCAATTACAACAAATGTTCTTACAAAGTTTCTGATTTTTTTTTTTAAATTTTCATTTAAATTATAATAATCTGACACAAAAACGTTAAGGTCAAAATTTAAAATTTTTTTTTTCAGTTCTGAAAAATTTTTGAGACTTTTAATTCTAATGTAATTAAATTTTTCCTTTTTAAGGATTTTAATATAATTTTTATCTAGATCTTTTGAAAGAAAAAAAAATTTTCGTTCATTTTTTTTCAATATTTTCGCAAGGTTAAAACATCTCCAAAAATGACCACCACCAATTTTATAATTGGCCTCAAAAAAAAATCCTACATTTTTCATTTCAAACTAAAGATTTATTTTTCAATTATATAATCTCCAATAAAAAGATAATCTATCTTACTGGTTCTATAAGCTCTTACAGCATCATTTGGATTACAAACAATTGGTTCCTCATGGACATTGAAACTAGTATTAATCAGGTTAGGTATTTTAGAAATTTTATAATATTCGTTTAAAATTTTATATATTTTTTGATTATCTTTTTTCTCTATTATTTGTGGTCTTGCCGTGTTATCAATATGAATAGCCGCAGGGGAAATCTTAATTGCTTTATTAGTGCATTCAGTTGTTACCGTCATAAATTTAATTGCCTTTTTTTTATTTTCTAAATTTTTATACATCTTATTTGCAAATTTTTTTAGAGTAATTGGAGCAAAAGGCATAAATTCAGTTCTTTTTAGTTTTTTATTTAACCAATCATTAACTGTTTTATCGTGGGTCGATACTAAAATACTTCTATTACCTAAAGCTCTAGGACCAAATTCCATTCTGCCTTGAAAGCAAGCAACAACAAAACCTTGATATAACTTTTCTGCTAAATATTTTTCTGGGTTCTTTATTCTTTTATATTTAAGATTATTTTTTTTAATTTCGTTTAGAATTTGGTTATTTGAAAACTTTGGACCTAAATACATTGAAAGTGTTTTTTGTGGTATAAATTTTTTTCTATTATTATAAGATAAAATTGCACACCCTACCGCAAGACCACCATCACCCATATTAGGATAAACAAAGATTTCTTTGATATTTTTTAACTCTGAGATTTTCTGGTTGATTTTAACATTTGAAAATACTCCACCCGCTAAAGCAAGCTTGGTTTTTTTTTTAATATTATCTTTAATAAACTCTATGACTACTTCCTCTATTCTTCTTTGAGCTGCAGCTGCTATATCCTCTCTATTATATTTTTTCTTTAAAAAATTAATATTTGGGTTATTAAATTGTGATAAATAAAAACCTTTTTCAAAGTTCCCTTTAAAACATTTTTTTGTTTTATCATAAGAAATCATTTTTGAAACAAAAGTATAAGCTTTTTTGTAATCTCCATATGCAGCAAGTCCTAAAATTTTTCCTTCATGTCGATGTGGCTTAAAACCTAAAAGTTTTGTTATACTTCCGTAAAAATACCCAAGAGAGTCTAATGAGCTTGTTTTAGAAACTAAATCCAATTTTCCATTTTGAGCGAAGTAAAGTTTTGAAGAATAATTATCGCCCCATCCATCTATAGTTAAAATATAACAAGTTTTCCAACCAGAATAAAAATATGCTGAGGCTGCATGAGACTTATGGTGATCATGTATCTCTATATTTTTAAATTTTTTTTTTAAAGATAAGATATTGTTTAAATTTCTTTTTAAAGCATTTTTCTCGTGTTCAAATCTTTTTTGTAAAAAATTTATTTGAGATTTTCTTTTTTTTTTAAAAAGTTTAGATGACTTAATTTCCTTTATTTTGTTCAAAATAATTTTTTCATTGTTAGAACCATAAATACTTGCTTCTCCGTGCGATGAAAAAATATTTATATCTTTAATTGTATTATTTGTTTCTTTAAGAACATAATTGACTGCCTTAAAAGGATTTCCCCACCAATTTTTAATCCTATTCAGTCTTTCTTCACTTATTGCGTATTTAACTTTTCCATTTTCGATTAATGCCACAGATGACTCTGATAAATAGTTTATACCTAAAATTTTCATTTATACTCTTTTATTAAATTATTAATTGCTTGATCGGATGTCGGCATTTTGTATCCAATTTTTTTTTCAATTTTTTGTACGTTTAGTCCTAAATTTTTCCCCCTCGGGGTGTTGTGTATATCACAACTAACGCTCCTGTAATTAAAATTTCTTTTTAATTTTTTGTATACTTTAATTGCAAACTTTTCCTTAGATATGGAATTTCTTGTTCCAATGTTATAAATACCTTTGGTGTTTAATGAACAAAGATCCACAATTATATTAGCACAGCTTGTTACATCTATTGTTGACGTATACATGTCATTAAATAAATCAATTACCCCCTTTTTTTTAACTGAATTTATTACCCAATTGATAAATGTATCATTTCTTTTTCCTGTAAAATTTGTTCTTATTATTAAGTAGCGTTTTAATTTCTTAGGATATTTTTCAGAGAGGATTTTTGTTTTTGCATACTTATTTATTGCAAAAATTTTACTCTTTTCGGAATTTAGCTTAAATTTTGCGCCTTTATAAACGTGATCAGTGGAAATTTGAACTAATTTTAAATTATATTTTTTTGACATTTTAGTTAAAAATTTTACGAGTAAACAATTTATGATTAATGCACTTTTAAAATGTTTTTCACAATAATCGATATCAATAATACCAGCACAATTTATCACAACATTAAATTTATTTTTTAAAAAAATTTTTTTTAATTTATTAAAAAATTTTAAGTTAAGATTAAAATTTGATTTTTTTCTTGCTACGGTAAAGTAGCTTAACTTCTTTTTTTTTAGTACCTTAATTACATTTGAGCCTAGAAGACCATTTGAACCTAGGACTAAATATTCATATTTCTTCATCAAATTTACAAAATTATATCTTTAATTTTTACTGGATCTCCAAATTTACAATTTTTATTTACTTTTTTTCCTATAATTTTTTTAAAATAAGAAAGCTTTAAACCAGTTCCTGGTCTAACAGATTTAATATTTTTGATTGAAATTCTCTCTCCTTTTTTAATGTTATTAGAGTAGAAAATTGATCTTGTTACTGTCTTTAATTTTTTAGAAATTATCTTTTTTTTATTTATATCTTCACTCCCCATCATGATTTCAGTAGCTCTTATCTGATTAATTAAATTAGACAATTGTCTTGGATCATAAGAGAATTTACTATCTGGACTTTTAATTTTTTTATTTAAAATAAAATGCTTCTCAATCACTTTGGCACCATAAGCTAACGATATTATACTAGGTAAATCAGAGACGCTGTGGTCAGAATATCCAACTATATTTGAATATTTTTTTAACACATTTATATATTTTAAATTCAATTCTGAATCTTTAGCTGGATAACTAGAAATACAATTTAGAAGAATAATTTTACGATTGTTATTATTCAAACAAATTTTTAAAGCATTTTTAATATCATTTTCATTAGCTATTCCTGTACTGATAATAATAGGCTTTTTTGTCCTGGCAATTTTTTCGATTAATTGAGTGTCCTCAATTTCAGGCGAAGCTATTTTATACATTGGACATTTTAATTTTTCTAAAAGACTTACTGCAGATAAATCAAAGGGTGCAGAAAAACAAAATATATTATTCTTTTTTGCAAAAGTAAAAATTTCTTCATGCCATCTAAATGGAGTTTCTGCCCTTTTGTATAAATTGTATAATTGTTGATTTTTCCAAATTGAATTGTCATCAATTAAAAAGTGCTTATTTTTACTTTTCAAAGTAATAGTTTCTGCCTGATAACTTTGAATTTTTACTGCATTCACACCTGCCTTTTTGGCTGCGAGTATTGTTTTTTTTAAAATATTTAAATTACCCCCATGATTGGCAGAAATTTCTGCAACAACAAAACATTTATGGTTATTAGAAATTGTAATTTTTTTTGTTAATTTTATTTTTTTACAAACCTTTTTTAAGCTTTCAGTCATTAATATTTATATTTTTTAAATCTTAATTTTGACAATTTTTTTTACATATAATCAATTTATCAATATAAACCTATATAAAAATTGAATGAAAAATTAATTTTAAATTGTGTTTGCAATTAGATGATAGATTAATGCTACCCAATTTGAGTAAAAATAATGACTAAAATGAAAGCTAAAAAAGAAATTTTTGTTTCTCAGAAAGCGATTTTTTTTAAAAATGAGGGTGATGCATATCATTTTAGAAATAAAGAAAATAAGAAAGATTTTAAAAAAGATTTATTAACTAAAACTATAGAAAAAAAATTATTATCCTCAAAAAGAAAGAATATATTAGAGATAGGATGTGGAGACTCTCAAAGATTAAATTATTTACAAAAGAAATTTAAAAATAACAATTATTTTGGAATTGATCCCTCTTCTGCAGCTATAAAATTTGCAAAAAAAAATAACCCTAAATTAAATTTAGTTATCAGAGATGCTAGCAAATTACATTATGAAGATCGTAAATTTGATTTTGTAATATTTGGTTTTTGTTTGTATCTTTGTGACGACGATGATTTATTTAAAATAGGGTCTGAGTGTTATCGTGTTTTAAAAAAAAACGGGTTGATTATAATTGAAGACTTTATAATTCCTAGACTAATATATAATAAATATCATCATAACTCTAAAATCAAATCGAGAAAAATGGACTATGTAAAAATGTTTGATTGGCATCCGAGAATAAAGTTAGAGTATAAAACTAAATATTTAATTACTAAAAGTAAAAAGTTGAGAGAAAATTTTGTGACAGTTGCAGTATTAAAAAAAATTAATTAACATTCTTTAATTTGAAAAGGAATATTTTATAATGAAAAAAGATAACAAATAACGAAATTCATGAATATTTATTTGCATGTTGAAATTTCTGCAAGAGAATTAGATAGTAAAATTTTACTAGGAACTTTAGCAGCAGCTAGAGGACATGAGGTTTTAATTTCGGACCTTGAAAGTATAATAAAAGGTTTAAAACGAAAAATATTGGCACCTGGAATCTACCATACTAAATCTTTAACACCTTCAGATAGCAAAATTTCAAGACATCAATCTTTGATAGACAGTGGTTCAAAAATTACAAGCATTGATGAGGAGGGAGGATTAGTTGATGAAGGATATGAAAAATTTGCAAGTTCTAGATATTCAGATCGAACTTTAAGCCAATCCTCAGCAGTTTTTGGGTGGGGTCCTGAGGACACAGAAACTTTAAAAAAAATTTATCCTAAACATTCATCGAAAATTTTTATGACTGGGTCACCAAGAGTAGATTTATGGAAGCCTTTTTTTGCAAGTTATTGGAATACAAATAATTTAAAAATTCCAAAACCCTTTCTTTTAGTCTCATCAAATATGGGAGCTTTTAATATGATGTCTTTTAATGAAATAATAAAATTTTATAAAGAAGCTGGATATTTTGAAAGAGATCCAGAAACACTAAAAACACTTTTTGGAACCATTGGTGAAGATTATAAAATGGCATTTTCTTTTATAGAAGCTATCAAATATCTTGCAAAAAATAATAATGGATATGATATTGTTTTACGTCCTCATCCAACAGAAAACATAGATACTTGGAAAATTTTTTTTGAAAATATTCCTAACATAAAAGTTATAAGAAATGACTCAATTTCAGTGTGGGTAAATAATGCCTTTGCAGTTATGCATAATGGATGTACTACAGCAATTGAATCTTTCGTATCACAAAAACCTGTCATTACATACACACCCTTTGAGAGGAATTTTTCTAGAATAATACCAAATAAAATAGGTTATAATGTACAGTCACCACAAGAGTTATCAAAAGTTGTTAATGAAATATTTGATAAAGGCGTTGCTGAAAATATTAAGGATAAAATTGAACCAGATTTAGAGGTTGTAGATAAAAAAATTTACATAGATGATGAGCATGCAGCAAAAAAAATAATAAATGTATGGGAAAGCTTAGGAGACTCAAGTTTGTCTAATAGTAACAATTGGAGCAAATTTCAGTTTGCATTGAAAATTATGAAATATAACGGAATATTCAGTAGAGCTATAAAGAATTTATTTTCAACTTCACATAAAAAAAAAATTGTGAATTATAAATTTCCAAATTTGGATAAATCAAATATGTACAAGCGTATTGATAAACTTCAGAGTTTATTAAATATTGAGCATAAAATTAAATATAAAATACTCTCTGATAGATCAATAATAATTACTCCTAAGTAAGTTTATGATGTATTATTAAGAAAATTTTTTTTTCTAATTTTGATATTATTTATTACAATTGTAGACATCAAAAAATGCTAGTATTTATTTTATGTAATATGTATAAACATTTTATTTAAAATTAATGTTTAAAAATAAATCTATACTCGTTACTGGTGGTACAGGAAGTTTTGGTAAAGCTTTTGTTGAGAATATGGTCAAGAGACATAAAGGTTTCAAGAGGCTTATTGTTTTCAGTAGAGATGAGCTTAAGCAATTTGAAATGTCGAAGTCTAAATTATATCAACATCCAAATCTTAGATATTTTTTAGGAGATATTAGAGACAAAGATAGATTAAAGAGAGCATTAGAGGATATTGATATAGTTATTCATGCTGCGGCTTTAAAACAAGTTCCTGCTGCTGAATATAATCCGTTTGAATTTATTAAAACAAATATTATTGGGGCGCAAAATTTAGTAGAAGCCGCTATTGATACTGGAGTTAAAAAAGTTATAGCGTTATCAACTGATAAGGCTTCATCTCCAATTAATTTGTATGGTGCAACAAAATTATGCTCAGATAAATTATTTCTGTCAGCGAATAATATAATAGGAAAAAGGGATTTAAGTTTTCTAGTTGTTAGATACGGTAATGTCATGGGAAGCAGGGGATCAGTAATACCATTTTTTTTAAATAATTTTACAAATAAAAAAAAGTTGCCATTGACACACTCTGATATGACTAGATTTAATATCGAAATGGAAGATGCAATTAAATTAGTGGAAAATAGTGTTAAAGATGGAATTGGAGGAGAGATTATTGTACCTAAATTAAAAAGTTTCCGTATTAAAGATTTGATTGAATCGATAACAGGTAAAAAAAAGCATTATGAAATCGTAGGTATTAGGCCTGGAGAAAAAATACATGAAGAACTAATTAGTCAAGCAGAGGCAAAAAATACACTTGAGTTCAAGGATCATTATAGGATCTATCCAAATTTAGATCAAAAGCAAATTATGTTACTCAAAAAAAAAATGAAATGCAAAACTATTGACACAAACTTTAGTTATACCAGTGGCACAAACCATAATTTTATGAAACTTAATGAATTAAAAAAATTAGTCTTAGATTTTCGAAATAAAAAAATTGATATTTGAAATCAAATCAAAATGTTTGAAAAATGAGTAATTTTAAAAGAGATCTATTATATAAAATAGATAAAAAAAAGATAACTATAGGAATCATTGGATTAGGATATGTAGGTCTGCCCTTATCAATTCTTTTCACCAAAAAAAAATTTAATGTCATAGGTTTTGATACTGATATTCGTAAAGTTAACTTACTTAATTCAGGTAAATCATATATTGATAGAATTAAGGATTTAGAAATAAAACATTTTTTAAAAAAAGGTAAATGTACAAAAGATTTTGATCAAATAACAAAATGTGATGTTGTAGTAATTTGTGTTCCAACTCCATTAAAAAATAAGAATATCCCGGATTTATCTTTTATAAAAAAAACAATCTATTCGATTAAAAATAAACTTAAAATGGGACAATTGTTGATATTAGAAAGTACAAGCTATCCCGGAACTACTAGAGAAGAAATATCAAAAAAATTAAAAAAAGATTTAGTTATTGGAAAAAATTTTTTTGTTGGTTTTTCATCAGAAAGAATTAATCCTGGAATTAATGAAAACACAATTAATCGAGTTCCAAAAGTCGTAAGTGGTAATAGTAAAAATTGTTTAGAGATAACCTCTAGGTTCTATAAAAAAAGCTTTCAAAAAGTTGTTAACTCAAAAAGTCTTGAAATTGCAGAGTTTTCAAAATTATTAGAGAATATTTATAGAGCAGTAAATATTGGGTTTATTAATGAAATGAAGTTTGTTGCCGATAAAATGAATATTGATATTTATGAAATATTAAAAATAGCAAGTACAAAACCATATGGTTTTAGACCATTTAATCCAGGTCCTGGTATTGGTGGGCATTGCATTCCAATAGATCCTCATTATTTGTATTGGAAGGCAAAAAAAAAAGGTGTAAAGGCAAATTTTATTAAATTGTCTGCCAAAACTAATTTAAGAGTTGTCTATTTTATTTTTGAAAAAATAAAGAAAATTTTAAAATTACACAAAATAGAAAAAAAAAATTGTAAGATTTTAGTTGTCGGAATGGCTTATAAAAAAAATGTTGATGACTTAAGAGAATCAGCATCAATTAATTTAATCAAACTTCTTCAAAAAAATAATATTAAAAAAATTGAGTACACTGATCCTTACATAAAAAATAAAGTGACAACAAGAAATTTCATATTTAATAAAAAAAGCATAAAACTAAATTCAAAAAATATCAAAAAATTTAATATTGTCATAATAATGACAGATCACGATAAATTTGATTATAAACTTATTTATAAACACTCAAAACTCATAATCGATTGCAGAGGTAGATATGCTGTAGATCAGAAAGTTTATAGAGCTTGAAAAAAATATATTATATTACATATTCATCTATTCCCTCATCTTTGCCGAGTTCTCTACAAATTATTAAAATTTGTGAAAGCTTTTCTAAAAATAAGTTTGAAACCACATTAATTAAACCTGGAACTGGAGATAAATCAATCTCTATAAAAAAATATTATGGTCTGAAGCATAACGTAAGAATAAAAGAATTTAAATCTTTTAAAAGTTTTCCTCGTGGATTAAATTTTTATTTGTATAGTTTTTATTGTTTGTTTTTTATTTTGAAAAAAAACGATTCTTTAACAATTACGAGAAATTATTTCATAAGTTATTTACTTTTATTATTTAATAAAAAAGTAGTTTTAGAAATTCATCATGATATCATTGTAGAAGGACGAGTAACGAAATTTATACTGAAGTATTTAAATTTTTTAAATAAAAAAAACTTAATAAATATTATTGCAATATCAAACTCTGTAAAAGAATTATTTATTGATAAATTTGGTGTAAAGCCCGAAAAAATAAAAGTTTTACCAAGTGGAAGCTCACTCAGGATAAATAAACAACCAAATATTTATTTTAGCAAGAGATTAAAAATAGGCTATTTTGGATCGATTTCACCATCCAAGGGAATTAATACTTTGATTAAGCTATCAAAAATAGATCCAAATAATGACTATTATATATTTGGAGGAGATAAGAAAGATATTCAAAGATTTAAAATTAAAAATTTGAATAAGAATTTATTTTTTATTCAATATATTCCATATGCCTATTTAGCAGAAAGAATGATAAAAATGGATATTTTAACTTTACCATATACTAAAATTATTAGATCCTCAGGATCAGTTGATGAAATTTCAAAATATATTTCACCATTGAAACTTTTTGATTATTTAGCTGTTGGAAAGATAATTATATCATCTGATCTAAAAGTTTTAAGAGAGGTTATAAGCACAAAAAATGCTTATTTTATAAAAAATTATGAGAATATTTTTGAATGGAAAAAAAATATAGAAATAATCAAAAATAACAAAAAAAAAAATTTAGTTATGTGTTTAAATAATTTTAGATTATCTAAGAAATATGATCATTTTAATCGAGTAAAAAAATATTTATGACTCAAGTTACAGTTGTTATTCCATATTTTAAAAAAAAAAACTTTATTAAAAAGGCTGTAAATTCTGTCAAATCTCAAACTCATAAAAAGCTTGAGATAATTATTGTATATGATGATGAAGATCATGCAGATCTAAAATTAATTAAAAAGATTAAAAAAAGTGATAAAAGAATTAAATTAATCATAAATAGAAAAACACTAGGTGCAGGTAGATCTCGTAATTTAGGAATATATCACGCAAAAGCAAAATATATCGCTTTTTTAGATGCTGACGATTTTTGGAAAAAAAATAAAATTCAATTACAACTTAAATTTATGATTAAAAATAGTCTTGAGATATCTCACACATCCTATGAAATTTTAAAAGATAATCTTAAAAATAGAAAGATTATGCATGCTAAAACATTCACAAATTATAAACAACTCCTACTTTCTTGCGATATAGGTTTATCTACAGTAATGTTAAAAAAAAAATTAATCACAAATAATTGTAAATTTCCAAAACTAAAAACTAAAGAGGATTTTGTACTTTGGCTTTTAATATTGAAAAAAAAAATTATAATTGGTTCACTAAATAAAAACTTAACAACTTGGCGAAAATTAGATAATTCACTATCTTCGTCTACAATTCAAAAACTTAAAGACGGCTTTGCTCTTTATAGTGTTTACATGAATTTTAACTTTTTCAAATCATTTTTCTTTTTATTAATCCTAGGTATTAACTTTTTGAGAAAATAAAATGACATATTATCTAATCACATTTATTTCATTAATTGTTTTTTATTTTATAAATGATTTTATAAATAAACAAAATTTTTTACCTAATTATAGAGGTGAAAAACATCAAAAGTTTTATGGTCAAAAAAACGTACCTTTATCAGGCGGAATTTTTTTAGTGTTATTAAGTATTATGTTATTTTTTTCTTACAATTATCTTTTTTCGTTATTCTTAATATTTATTTTTACAATTGGATTTATGTCTGATTTAAATTTTTTATCTTCACCAAAATTAAGATTATTAATTCAGACAACTTTTATTCTTCTATTTGTTTTTTTATTAGATATACAAATAAATGAAACTAGAGTTGTTTTGATTGATATTTGGTTAGAAAATTTATACTTTAAATATTTTTTTTCAATATTTTGTTTGCTCATTCTTATAAATGGTTCAAATTTTATTGATGGCTTGAATGGCCTTATGTTGGGTTATTTTTTTTTAATAATATGTCTTATTTTTAATTTAGATTTTTATACTTATATAGTTTTAGAAAAGAAATTAATTATAAGCTTAATTATAATCTTAATATACCTATTTATCTTAAACGTAAAAAATAAATTATTTATGGGAGACAGTGGTTCTTATGTTATGGGATTAATTTGTGGTTATCTTTTAATTAAAATCTACGAAGCAAATCAAGAAATTTCACCCTTTTTCATAATTTTGTTACTATGGTATCCTTGTTTTGAAAATTTATTTTCTATAGTAAGAAAATTTAGTTTAAAGAGATCTCCAATCAATGCGGATAATAATCACTTTCATCAACTGATGTATTTTTATATAAAAAAAAATGTTAAATTAAAAAATATTAACACTAATAATTTATCATCTTATCTAATCATTTTTTACAATTTTTGTATTTTTTTGATTGGATCAAATGATCCTGGTAACACTCAGCTTCAAATAATTCTGATTACACTTAATATTTTAGTATATGTAACAGTTTATTTTAAACTATTTAAGTTTAGATATAAAATATAATAATTGTAGATGAATAATTGTTTAGAAATAAATTTTTTTAACATTTTATTGAAAAAAAAGGTATTTTGACTACAAATCCTTATTTACATATTAACTATTATAGGTATAAAGCTTTTGCCGGTAATTATTGCGAGAGTGTTATACCCGATCCCATTCCGAACTCGGAAGTCAAGCCTTTCAGCGCCGATGGTACTTTGTCTTAAGATACGGGAGAGTAGGTCATTGCCGGCTTAAATATATGTTATGAAAATTAAAAGCTCATTAAAGTCTATAAAAAAAAGAGATTTAAACAGTAAAATGGTTAGAAGAAGAGGTAGAGTATATATTATAAATAAAACTAATCCAAAATTTAAAGCAAGACAGAAATAATTTTATGGATAATGAGAGCCATAAAAATACTTGGAATAACTTCACAAAATTTGTTTTATGGGGATCAGTTGCAGTAATATTAGTACTTGTATTAATGGCAATTTTCCTCCTATAATTTGATAAAATGAATTTAGTTTCAGTCTCAGAAGATAAAAACATTGAAAAAAGAATAGCTATAACGCCTGAATTAGCAAAAAAGTATTTAAGTTTAGGTTTCAATTTATCATTACCTCAAAATTATGGTTTTCATTTAGGTTTTCAAGATAAACAGTATTCAGATTTAGGTGTAAATATTTCTGATAACGAAAATGATCTAATTAAAAATGCAAACATAATAATTCAATTAGGATTACCAGAAGATAAAAAACTATCAAATTTTAAAGAGGGCCAGACTTTGATTGGTTCATTAAATACTTTTGTAAATAAAACTAAACTAGATAATTTAAAAGCTAAAAAAATGAACATTTTTTCTTTAGATTTACTACCTAGAATTACCAGAGCACAATCAATGGATATTTTATCATCACAAGCAAACCTTGCAGGATATAAGGCAGTAATAGAAGCATTCCAAATATATGAAAGAGCTATTCCAATGATGATGACTGCAGCTGGAACTGTACCTGCAGCCAAAGTTTTAGTAGTTGGCGCTGGTGTAGCTGGATTGCAAGCGATTGCTACAGCTAAAAGAATGGGTGCTGTTGTGTTTGCTACTGATGTTAGAACAGCTTCTAAGGAACAAGTTGAGAGTTTAGGTGGAAAATTTTTAATAGTTGAGGGTGCAGAAAACCTTGAAACCGAGGGTGGTTATGCAAAAGAGGCTTCAGACGATTTTAAGCAAAAGCAAGAGGAGCTTTTATCAGAAACATTAAAAAAAATTGATATAGTAATTTGTACAGCTTTAATTCCTGGAAAAGTTGCTCCCAAGATTATTAAAGAGGAAATGTTTAAAAATTTACAACGGGGTTCAATTATATACGACTTAGCTGCAGTGCAGGGAGGTAACACAGTATTTACAGAAGTTGATAAAGTAATTGAAAAAAATGGTGTTAAAATTTTGGGTGAGGCAAATATACTTAATAAACTACCTGTATCTGCTTCTAATTTATACGCAAAAAATGTATTTAACTTTATTTCTAATTTGTATGATAAAGAAAATAAAAAATTAAATATTAATTTAGAAGATGAAATTATTGAAAAAACTTTAATAAAGTAAAACTATGGAAATAGATCCTTTTATATTTAGATTAAGTATTTTTATATTATCAATTTTTATAGGTTACTATGTTGTATGGAGTGTAACCCCCTCACTTCACACACCATTGATGTCAGTAACTAATGCTATTTCATCTGTGATTATTGTAGGAGCAATTATTGCTGCTTTATCATCAAATGGAGACTTAGTTTTTTCAACATCAACTATTTACGGGTTTTTGGCAATAATTTTAGCAGCAATTAATATTTTTGGGGGATTTTTAGTCACTCAAAGAATGCTAGCAATGTACAAAAAAAAGAAAAAGGATAAATAATATTGATGTCAGCTAATCTATCAGCAATTTTGTATTTAATCTCAGGTGTTTTATTTATTTTAGCATTAAGAGGATTGTCCTCTCCAGAAACTTCAAGACAAGGTAATTTATTTGGTATTATAGGAATGGTAATTGCAATTTCTGTAACATTTCTTTCGGTAGGAAATTTTACTACTGGTTTTATTTATGTATTAATATTTTTAGCAATAGGTGGTGGAATAGGAGCACTTATTGCTTACCGTATACCTATGACAGCAATGCCAGAGTTGGTTGCAGGTTTTCACAGTTTAGTAGGTTTAGCAGCTGTTTTTGTTGCTATATCAGCTTTTGTAAATCCTCAAGCTTTCAATTTAGGAACCCCAGGAAATATTAAACTTGCTAGTTTAATTGAGATGTCTATTGGTGCAGCCGTAGGAGCAATAACTTTTTCAGGTTCAGTAATAGCCTTTTTGAAACTTCAAGGTATTATGTCTGGTGCACCCATCACTTTTAAAGGACAACATCTTATAAATGCAATTATATTAATATCTATTATTGTTTTAACATTTTATCTTTGTTCAACACAATCATCTAAATTATTTTGGATTTTGATCACAGTTTCTTTCTTAATTGGTTTTCTAATAATCATTCCAATTGGCGGAGCAGATATGCCAGTTGTAATTTCAATGTTAAATTCATATTCGGGTTGGGCAGCAGCTGGGATTGGTTTTACTTTGGAAAATACAGCTTTAATTATTACTGGAGCATTAGTTGGATCTTCTGGTGCAATACTTTCTTATATAATGTGTAAAGGAATGAATAGATCATTTTTTAATGTTATATTAGGTGGATTTGGTGGGACTGAACAATCATCTGTATCAAAAAACAAAGAGCAAAGACCTGTTAAAAGTGGAAATGCAGACGATGCAGCTTTTTTGATGAAAAATGCTTCATCTGTAATCATTGTTCCCGGGTACGGAATGGCAGTAGCACAGGCTCAACATGCCTTGAGAGAGATGGTTGATACCTTAAAAAAAAATGACATTAAAGTATCATATGCAATACATCCTGTGGCCGGTAGAATGCCTGGTCATATGAATGTACTTTTAGCAGAAGCAAACGTTCCTTACGATGAAGTTTTTGAATTAGAGGAAATAAATAATGATTTTGCAAATGCAGATGTAGCTTTTGTAATAGGTGCGAATGATGTGACAAACCCGGTAGCAAAAACTGATCCACAAAGTCCTATTTATGGAATGCCAGTGCTTGATGTTGAAAAATGTAAGTCAGTTTTATTTGTAAAAAGAAGTCTCTCACCAGGTTATGCTGGTATCGATAATGATTTGTTTTATAAAGAAAATACATTAATGTTATTTGCTGATGCAAAAAAGATGACAGAGGATATCACTAAAAATTTATAATCGATAATGAAAACTAAAATTTTTTGTGATATTGCTGATCTATCATTGATAAAGAAATTCAATAAAAAAGATATTGTAAAAGGTTTTACAACCAACCCTAGTCTAATGAGAAAAGCTGGTGCAAATGATTATAAATTATATTCTCAAAAAATATTAAAAGTATGTAAAAAAAAACCGGTTTCGCTTGAGGTATTTGCTGATGAAAAAAAATCTATGATAAAACAAGGCATAAATATTAATTCTTGGGCAAAAAACGTATATGTCAAAGTTCCAGTTATTAATTCAAAAAATAAATTTTCAGGAAATGTAATTAAAGAATTAAACAATAAAGGAATTAAATTAAATATTACTGCAGTTTACAATGCTAAACAAACCGAAAAAATTTTAAAAGTAATAAATAAAAAAACAAAAGTAATAATATCAATTTTTGCAGGTAGAGCTAGTGATACAGGTAAAGATCCGGTCCCAGAATTTGTTAAAAGCATTAAGTTAGCTAAAAAATTTAAAAACGTAGAAATACTATGGGCCAGTGTGAGAGAGCCTTATAATTATTTGCAAGCGAAGCAATTAGGATGTCATATAATTACTATACCTCCCGCAATCATTGTGAAGATTGAAAAGTTCGGAAAAACTTTTGATCAGCTCACAAAAGAAACTGTAAAAACATTTCTAGTTGATGCCAAAAAATCTAAATTTATTATTTAATTTTTTGTAAATTGTTATATCCCATCATTATACAATAATTTATCCAAAATATAGAAGAAGTAAAAGTCGCTAGAAAACTACCGGTGGGCACTATAGGAAGGATTGTAATTACTATAAAAATTATACTAGAAAATTGATAGGTGTTTTTAAAACGTAGGTAATTTTTTAAAGAGAGAACAATTGAAGACAAAATAAAAATTAAAAAACAAACGAATCCAAATATTCCAGTTTCAGATAAAAACTCATAATATAAATCGTGAGGATGATTAGAAACACGCAAATGATTTACTTTATGATCTAAATCATTATATTTTTTATTAGCACTTTCAATTCTAAAATTTTTGATGCCAACACCAAAAAATGGATTGTCCAAAAAAATTTCTTTTGCAACATTTTTATGGGCACCATATTTTGATGTTTCTAAATATTTTGATAGTCCATCTGTATATATTTTATCTATTTGATAAAAATATCTCCACTTATAATGCTTATCTAAATTTAAAAATGTAACATAACCAACTAATAGTAACAAAACTATAGACAAAATTTTGTACTTATAATTAATTTGAATAACAAAAAATATGAATAAGATAATTGCAATTGTAGTTTTAAAAAAATTGGCTCTTTCTCCAATTAGAAAAGAAATCAAAATAAAGATTATTGCTAAAAAAATATTTAAACTAATATTTTTAGATTGGTTGTAAACATAAGATAGAAAAATCAAGCAAAAACCGAGAAAATAATAACCTATTGTACTTTCTTCACCTGTAAAACTTGCTAGTCTGCCTAGAAAAACTGCACTTTGGCCAAATGTATTTTTGCCAGTAAATAGCTCCACTGATAAATCAAATATAACAATTAAAAAAATTATAAACCATGTTCTGTAAATAATTTTTAGACGCTGGTAATGATTAAATATTAAGTATTTAAAAGATATAACGAATAGTATTATAAAAAAGAATTTTAGTACTCTTTGATATGATAACGATATGTTGTTAGTAAACAAAAGGTTAACAATAAGAGAGAAAAAAAAAAATAGCAGAAGATATAAAGTACTTTTGTAATGTGAAAGATTGATACCACTTTTTAGAATTTTGAGAAAAAATATAGATCCAATCATCAAGATGGAGGCATTAATAAAAAAATTACCTGCAAGAATCGAAATCGGGTAAATTGAAAATAAGATAATTATAGTTTTGTCTAAATAAGATCTTACTTGATTATTCATTATTTAATCATATTTGGTTGCGGGGGACGGATTTGAACCGCCGACCTTCAGGTTATGAGCCTGACGAGCTACCAGACTGCTCCACCCCGCGGTATACTTAAATTCTATTCTTAAGTTTATTTAATTTTTTGACTCTTTTAATGTTTTCTTGAAGAATTCTTTTTTTCTTCTCAGATGGTTTTTCATAAGTATTTTTTAATTTTATAACTTTAAAAAAACCGTCTCTTTGAAGTTTTCTTTTTAAAACTCTAAGAGCCTGTTCTACATTATTATCTTTAACTTCTATCTTAATAAGCACCTCCAAAAAAAATCAGTAACTAGCATTTTTATTTTTTTAAGTCTATTAGTTTATTCATTATTCATTAACTTGTAGTAAAAGTCTCTCTTTTTTTTTGTTTTTTTTCTCTTTTTATTCTTCTTTCAGCTTTTTCGATTGCTTCTACCAAATCTTTTTGAGTAAATAGATTTAAAGCCACTGGATCTTTAGGATTTAAATTATTGTAATTCCAATAACTTTTATTTCTAATTGATGTTACAGAATTTTTTGTGATACCTACTAGCTTAGCAATTTGAGAATCTTTTAAAATATTATGTTGTTTTAGCAACCATAAAGCTGAATCTGGTTTATCTTGTCTTTTTGAAAGGGGGATATATTTTTTAATTTTTTTTTCTGTGTTGGAAATTTCAATGTCGATACTTTTTATTTGCAAAGGTCTATCTTTATCACTTGATGAAAGCTCTATCTCTTCTTTAGTTAATTGACCAGATATAATTGGATTATAAGCCTTAATACCTTTTGCAACTTCACCATCTGCAATTCCTTGAATTTCTACTTCATGTAATTTGCAGAAATTTGCTATTTGTTTAAATGTGAGAGTTGTATTTTCTACTAACCATACAGCTGTGGCCATTGGCATTAAGGGTGCATTGGACATTTAATTATTTTTTTCTGATTTAAAATTTTGAAATTTTTTATTGAATTTACTTATTCTGCCTTTATCCATCAGTTTTTGTTTTCCACCAGTCCAAGCAGAATGAGATTTAGGATCAATTTCTAATTTCAAAATTTCTCCTTCTTTTCCCCAGGTAGATTTTGTTTCAAACTGAGAGCCATCTGTCATTTCTACTTTAATTGTATGATAGTTTGGATGAATTTTTTTTTTCATGACGAGACTTATAGCAAAAGAATTGGCTAAAACAATTAAAAGTTAATTAATTTTTCTAATAATTTTGATTTAATGTCAGTGCTGGAGGCAATGATTTTTATGTTGTTGTTAATAGAAAGATCAATTTCATTCATAGTCCCACCAGCCTCTTTAATAATAATAATTCCTGCTGCAATATCCCAAAGATTTAAGTGATTTTGAAAAAAACCATCATATCTACCTGCAGCGACATAAGCCATATCAAGAGCAGCACATCCTGATTTTCTATAAGATAAGTTTATTTCTTGTTTGATTTTACCCCCAGTAACAAACAAACAATCATTTAATTGATTTTTTTTAGACACTTTCATTCTATGATTGTTAAAAAAAGCTCCATTACCTTTTTCCGCAAAAAACATTTCATTTTTTATTGGATCGAAAATTAAACCCGAGATTATTTCATCATTTAACTTCAGCGCTATAGAAATTGCAAAATGAGGAATTCCATGTAAAAAATTTATAGTTCCATCAATTGGATCTATTATCCAGGTATTTTTTTTATCTTTATTATTCTCAATCCCATTTTCTTCGCTGATAATAGAATAATTTGGCCTAGCTTTTTTTAGTTCTTCAATAATTATTTTTTCTACTTTAAAATCTGAATTTGTAACAAAATCAGTAGGTCCTTTTTTAGATACCTGTAACTTTTCAACTTCACCAAAATCCCTTATAAGAATTTTTGAGGCCTTTTCACTTGCCTTAATCATTATATTTAAATTTGCTGAAATTGAATTCACTGAGTTAAATTTTTTTTATGTATTCTAAGTTTCTTGTATCTATAATCACTTGATCGCCAGCTTCAATAAATGGTGGCACTTGAATATTCAATCCGTTATCTAATAAAGCAGGCTTATATGAAGATGATACAGTCTGGCCTTTTAAAGCTACATCAGTTGATTGAATTAAACAGTTGACTTGTTTTGGCAAGTCTAAGGTTATTGGATTTTCATTATAAAAACTTATTGAGACTTCTAAATTTTCAGTAAGCAATTTACCTTTTTCTCCAACAACATCTTTTTTAATTTCTACTTGTTCAAAAGATTTTGGGTCCATAAAAAAATAGTTTTTTTCATCCTCATAAAGATAATTAAAATTGCTATCTTCCACTGATGCTTTTTCTACAGTCTCGCTAGATCTAAATCTTTCATTTAATTTAGTGTTTTTGTTAACACTTTTCATTTCAACTTGTGTAAATGCCCCACCTTTTCCAGGCTTTACATGCTGAGTTTTAATGACCTGCCATAAATCATTTTTAAATTCTAAAAGCATTCCAACTCTTATTTCATTAGCATTAATTTTCATTTTAATTTTTTAATACTCTCTTCAGGTTTAAGTTTTTTATTGTTCCAAATGTAACCTGAGATAGCTAAAAAGTCTGCATTGTTCAACAAAAGTTTCTTATAATTTAAATTATTAACTCCACCAATAGCTACAATAGGAATATTCAATGATTTTTTAAGGCTTTTTATAATTTTTATGCTGGCTTTATATTTCACTTTTTTTGTTCTTGATGCATTGAAAGCACCAAAAGCAATATAATCAGCACCATTTTTAAATGCAATTTTTGCAAGTCTTATAGAATTATGACATGTCATACCTATAATTTTTCTTTTTAATAATTTTCTTGCAACTTTAATGTTTGTATCTTTCTGTCCTAAATGACAACCGTCTGCATCAATTCTTTTTGCTAATATGGGATTATCATTAATTATGAATTTTACATTCATCTTTTTGCATATTTCTCTAATTTTCAATGCTATTTGGATTTTTCTTTTCATTGAGTGATTTTTAAGTCTCAATTGAAAAAAACTCACTTTTCCAATTTTTAAAACTTTTCTTAAATTATGATAGAAATTTTTTGAAATTTTATTTGGAGAAATTAGATAAATAAACTTTTTTTTATTTATTTTCAAGTTCGCTTGACCATTTTCCTTGTGCTGCTGAGGTACACATTTTAGCTCTATGATTAAAAATTCTTTGAGTTTCCTCGATATCTTTTATATTTTTTGACCACTTCTTAAGGGCACTTTGTTGTAACGCTCGTCCAAAGGAATAAGTCATTATAAATTTAGTATTATTATTTTTATTAATTAAATTTAAATTTTCAGTTGCTTCAATCTCGGATTGTCCACCAGATAAAAAAGCTATTCCAGGTACTTCAGTTGGAACAGAATTTTTAAGGCATTGAATTGTTTTATGGGAAATTTCTTCACTAGAGATTTTATTTTTCGAAAGACTACCAGCTAAAATCATATTAGGTTTTAAAATTACACCTGATAGATCAATTTTGTTAAAAATTAGTTGTTCAAAACATTTTTTAATTACTTCTGATGTTTTATTGTAGCATTCATCAGCTGAATGATCGCCATCCATCAATACCTCGGGTTCAACAATTGGAACCATACCGCATTCTTGAACTAATGCAGAATATCTTGCAAGAGCGTGGGAATTACTATGAATTGCAAGTTCACTAGGCTTTTCATTTCCTATCGAAAATACCCCTCTCCATTTTGTAAATCTTGCTCCTAGTTGATAATACTTTTTTAATCTTTCTCTTAAGCCGTCCAAACCCTCAGTAACTTTTTCTTTTGTAGAATTTGCCAAATCTTTAGCACCTGTATCAACTTTTATTCCAGGGACTGCTCCTGAACTAGATATTAATTCAGGAATTGTTTTTCCTGAACTAGTAAATTGATTAATTGTTTCATCAAAAAGGATAACACCACCAATACATTCATTCATAATATCTGAAGAGAAAAGAATTTCTCTAAACTTAAGTCTATTTTCAGGTGTTGAAGATACACCAACTGCCCCAAGTCTTTTGGACATTGTTCCGTTACTTTCGTCTGCAGCTAAAATACCCTTTCCTTTAGAAATTATTTTTAGAGCAATTTTATTTAGTTCTGTCATACTAATTTAGAGCGGTTATACCAGGAAGCTTTTTACCTTCAAGATATTCTAAAAAAGCACCACCAGCAGTTGAAACAAAATTAAAATTATCTACCACATTTAAACTATTAAGTAAGGAAACAGTTTCTCCACCTCCAGCAACTGAAAAAATTTTACTTAATTTATTTCTTTCAATTATTTTTTTTGCTATTTGAATGCTTCCATTTGAAAAATCTGGATTTTCAAAATATCCCGCAGGGCCATTCCATAAAATTGTTTTACTTTTATCAATAATGTTATTTATATTTTTAATTGTTTTTGGTCCAATATCTAAAATCATTTCATCAGATAAAATTTCATTTAATTTTTTATTTTTTGGTGATCCACTTAAATTTTTAGCTACGAGAACATCTTCTGGATAATATATCTTACATTTTTCTTTTTGAGATAGAGTAATAATTTCTTTAACAATTTGTTTTGAATTTTCTTCTTTAATAGATTTTCCAATATTATTTCCTAAGTATTCAATAAAATTATTAGCCATTCCTCCTACAATTATAATATTGTCAAATTTAGTTATTAAATTTTTTATAATATTAATTTTGGTAGAAATTTTAGAGCCACCGATAATACAAGTGATTGGTTTTGTAATTTCGACAGTTATTTTATTAAGAGCATTAATTTCTAAATCAAGCTGTAATCCTGAAAATGATGGTAAAAATTTTTGAATTTCATGAATGGATGCATGTTCTCTATGAGAACATGAAAATGCATCATTTACATATATATCACCAAGGCTGGCTAAGTGTTTAGCAAATTTAAGATCATTTTTTTCCTCTTCAGCGTAGAATCTTATGTTTTCTAACATCAAAATTTTTTCGCTATATTCATTAAAAAAATCTTTATTTTTTATTTTATAAATATTCTTTTCTATGAGCTTTACATTTACACCTAGTTTATTCTGTAAATTTTCTCCAATTGGTTTTAAAGAAAGTTCTTTAATGAATTTTCCTTTTGGTCTTCCCACATGTGATAAAATAATAATTTTTGTATTATGTTGAATTAAAAACTTTAAAGTTGGGAGAATTTTATCAATCCTAGTAGAATCTTTTATTTTTCCATTAGCTAAAGGAACATTTAAATCTAGTCTCAACAATATTTTTTTTTCACTAAGATTTATTTCGTCTCTAATACTTCTCATTAAGAGATTTTATGAATTATTTGGGCAATATCACACATTCTGTTGGAAAAACCCCATTCATTATCATACCAGGCTGAAATTTTTCCCATATTTTTACCTACAACATTTGTTAAAGAAGCGTCAACTATTGCAGAAGCTGGGTTATGATTAAAATCAATTGAAACTAACTTTTCATAAGTAATTTCCAAAATTTTACTAAGCTTATTTTTTGAGTATGATTTAAAAGCATTATTTATTTTTTCTTTATTTATCTCTTTTTCTGTACAAAAAACTAATTCTACAAGTGAAACATTTGGAGTAGGCACCCTCATTGCAATTCCTTCTAGTTTACCTTTTAAACTAGGAATTATATCTCCTATTGTTTTTGAAGCTCCAGTTGAAGTCGGTACTATTGATTGGCTAGCCGATCTAGCTCTTCTGATATCTTTATGAGAATTATCTAAAATTCTTTGGTCACTTGTGAAAGAATGAATAGTTGTCATAAAACCTTTCTCTATTTTAAAACTTTCATTCAAAACATGGAGCACTGGCGCCAAACAATTTGTTGTACAAGAAGCAGCAGAGATTATTTTATCTTTTTTGGTAATCATATTCTCGTTAACACCAAAAACTATAGTTTTGTCAGCATTTTTACAAGGCGCTGATACAATTACTTTTTTTGCACCATTTTTTATATGTGCTAAAAGCTTTTCTTTGGAATTAAATTTACCAGTACACTCAAAAACATAGTCCACATTAAATTTTTTCCAATTAATATCAGTAATTTTTGACTCTTGAGAAAATGAAATTTTATTTTTATTTATTATTAAATGGTTTTCATCAAAATCTAAGTTAGCTTTAAATTTACCATGGATAGAATCATATTTGATTAATGAACAAGTTATTTCTGCGTTTGATTTATTATTAATATGTTGAATTCTCAAATTTTTATTTTTGGTCTCTAAAATTGATCTAGCTATCATCCGACCAATTCTACCCATCCCATTAATACCTATTTTGATTGTCATTATTTATTCTTTACCAATTTTTTTGATTTATTAACAATTTTAGAACTTATTAATCCAAAATATTTATAAATATCTTTATAAGGAGCACTTTTACCAAATTCATCAATTCCAAAAGTCATGCCCTTGTCTCCAACATATTTTTTCCAACAATTACTAGAACCAGCTTCAATAGAAATTTTACACTTAGATTCATGTAAAATTTTATTTTTATATGAGTTAGTTTGTAAATCAAAAAGATCCATACAAGGCATTGAAATAACTTTAGAATATATTTTATATTTGGCTAATTTATGACTAACATCTATTGCCAAATTAACCTCAGAGCCACTAGCAAGTATTGTTAAATTAATCTTTCTGTTAGTCCTTAAAATTTCGTAGGCTCCAAGAGAACATCTATTAATTTTTGAGTGAATTTTTCTTACTGGGTCAAGATTTTGTCTTGTTAAAGATAATATACTAGGCGTCTTTGTGCTTTTTTAATGCATGTTCCCAACATTCAATTGTTTCAACTCTATCTGCTGGTCTAAAAACATTCAAATTTGGTATTGATCTTAATCCGGAAAGTTGTTCTATTGGCTGGTGAGTAGGACCATCCTCACCAAGACCAATTGAGTCATGTGTCATAACATAAATTACTCTTTTTTGCATTAAAGCTGATAATCTAATTGAAGGCTTACAATAATCAGAAAATATTAAAAAAGTACCACCATAAGGAATTAGGTTACTATGAAGAGCAAGTCCGTTCATGATTCCACTCATTGCATGTTCTCTCACTCCATAGTGAATA
>CABYTL010000007.1 GCA_902521805.1 uncultured Pelagibacteraceae bacterium | reverse complement strand
AACATTTTACAAGGTGCCAATATGGTTTTTATTGCAGCAGGAATGGGTGGAGGAACTGGAACTGGAGCAGCGCACGTAATAGCTAGAGCCGCAAAAGAGTTGAATATTTTAACTGTTGGAGTTGTAACACTTCCTTTTTTATATGAAGGTCCCTCAAGAATGAGAAGAGCACAACAAGGCTTAGAGGAATTAAGAAGACATGTAGATACAATTATAGTCATACCAAATCAAAACTTATTTAAAATTGCTAATGAACAAACAACATTTGAGGAGTCTTTTAATCTTTCAAATAATATCTTAATGCACGGTGTACAAAGTATAACTGATTTAATGGTAAGACCAGGATTAATAAATTTAGATTTTGCTGATGTTGAGTCTGTAATGGCGTCTATGGGTAAAGCTATGATGGGAACAGGTGAAGCAGAGGGAGAAGATAGAGCAATGAAAGCAGCTGAAATGGCAATAAGCAATCCGTTAATCGATGACTATACTTTAAAAGGTGCTAAAGGATTGTTAGTTAATATAACCGGTGGCAAAGATTTAAAACTGTTTGAAGTTGATGAGGCAGTAAATAAAGTAAGAGCAGAAGTTGACCCAGAAGCTGAATTAATTATAGGTGCTATAACTGATACTGAGCTTGACGGAAAGATGAGAGTTTCAATTGTTGCTACATCATTAGATGGACAACAACCCGAGACAAAATCTGTTATTAATATGGTTCACAGAATACAAAATAGAAACACTGGATATTCTGATTTCCCATCAAATAACCCGACTGCTTCTTTTAGTTTTTCAAATACAAACATTAACCCTGTCTCTGATGGAGCTAATGCACTAAACATTGAAAATGAATTAGTTTCAGAAAACTTAAATCATCAGACTACTCAAGATGATATTAATCAGGTTAATAATGAATATCATAACGAATTATTAAAAAATCAAGAAGCCGAAAATATTGTAGAAAATACTTTAAATGATAGTGAGATATCATTTACTGAGGAGGCTACAAAATCTTATGATGGCTCAGAAAAGAGTGAAGTTTCAGATAATGATTTAAGTAAATTTGGAGTAGATTCTCAATCTCCAGATTTATTTAATAATGATAGTGAATCTTCCAAATCTGATGAACTTTTGTTATCAGATAATGAAGATCAGGAGGATGATCTTGAAATACCTGCATTTTTAAGAAGACAAAAAAATTAATGGTCTTCAAGAAAATAAATGGACGCCACCATAGTATCGGATATAGAAAATCATTATCCAGTACTGCTTAAAGAAGTTATTAGCGTTATTTCCCCTCAACATGGTGGCACATTTATTGACTGTACTTTTGGTAGAGGGGGTTACACAACAAATATTTTAAAATATCAAAATACTAAAGTAATTGGTTTAGATAGAGATATAGATAGCCAGATAATAGGAAAAAAAATTCAAAAGAAATTTACAAACCGTTTTTTATTTAAAAATTTAAATTTTGGTAATTTGAATAATCTTAAATTAAAAGATGAAAATGTGAAAGGTATAGTTTTTGATCTTGGATATTCTTTTAGTCAAATAAAAGATTTAAAAAAAGGCTTATCATTTAATTCTAATGGAAGACTTAATATGAAGATGGGGCTTAATAATTTTTCTGCAGAAGAAGCGATAAATAATTTAGAGGGTAAAGAAATAGAAAAAATAATCAAATATTTTAGTGATGAAAATGATGCTAAATCAATATCAAGAAACATAATTAAAGAGAGAAAAACAAAAATAATAGATACTCAAGAATTAGTTAAAATAATTGAAAAATCAAAAAGAAAAAAAAATTATAAAATTCATCCTGCTACAAAAACATTCCAAGCATTAAGAATCTTTGTTAATCAAGAAATTAGCGAACTAATTAAAGGATTAATTAATTCTGCCAAAATACTAAAAAAGGATGGTGTTTTAGCTGTAGTTACTTTCCATTCATTAGAAGATAAAATAGTTAAATATTTTTTTAAAAACTTATCTGAAAATAAAAGTATTTCTAGATATCAGCCAGAATTTAAACAAAAGGAAATATTATTTAAAATGCCTTTAAAGAAACCAATATTACCATCAAAGACTGAGATAAAACAAAATTCTCCATCAAGATCTGCGAAATTAAGATATCTTATTAAACAAAAAAATGTTTTTGAAATAGAGAGTGATATCGAAAAAAAGTTTTCATATTTACTCAATATAGAGGATTTTGGCTTGAAGCTATGACAAAGTTAATAGTTTTTTGTTCAATATTACTTTTGATTATAAGCACCTCTTTAATAAAAAATTCCACTAAAGATTTAGAAGATCAAATTTACTACTTGAAAGAAAATATATCATTTTTGGAAAATAGATCTGAAGATGCAAAATTAGAGCTAAATTATTTAAGCTCCTCTGAAAAATTATTGGAATATCAAAAATTATACTTTGAAAATTTATTAACTAAAAAAGAATTAAAAGATCTTAAAATACTTAAGATTGAAGAGAACAAATTGATTATAAATGACCTAGACATATCAGGAAATTCAAATGAATAGCAAAGATAGATTTGTTTTATATGATAATAATGAGAGGTTCGATTATAACAAAAGTAAAACAGATATAAATATAAAATTCAATCGTGTAGCTTTTATATTTTTTGTTTTGTTGGTCATATCTATAATCTATTCAATTCATCTTACCCATCTTAGTTTAAGAAAACTAGATTCTTTAAATGATAATCAGAATAAAACTTTCAGCAAACTTCAACGTCAAAATATTGTTGATAGAAATGGAGATTTTTTAGCAAAAACAGTAAGCTCTATAGATATTGGTATTAATCCTGTTGAGATAATTGATGAAAAAAAATTAATATTAAATTTAAAATATATTTTTCCAAATAAAGATTACAAGGCCATTAAATCCAAATTTGACAGAAAAAAATTTTTTTGGTTCGAAAAAAAAATATCAGATGAAAATTATGAGAAAATTATGATGCTCGGTGATAAATCTATAAAACCTGAGGAAAAGCTAACAAGAATTTATCCCCAAAAAAACTTATTTAGTCATATTATTGGGCAAATAGATGAAGATAATAATGGTATTTCGGGACTTGAGAAATCTTTAAATAATGAATTAACAACGAATACAAATACGATCAAACTTACAGTAGATAAGGATATTCAATTTTTAATACGAGAAGAATTGATTAAGTTTAATAAAATTTTTAGAACATTAGGCAGTGCTTCAATTTTAATGGATGTCAACTCAGGGGAAATTATTTCAATAATATCTTTACCTGATTTTGACCCTAATCAAAGAATAAAAATTACAGATACTAAGTACATAAATAGATCAACAAAAGGTGTTTATGAATTAGGATCTGTTTTTAAAACTTTTACATTAGCCGCAGGTTTTCATGAGGGTATTATTGAGCCAGACACTGAATTTAAAAATTTAGAAAAAAATATTAGATGTGGAAAAAGTTCTATTAGAGAATATGACAAGGAAATTCCTTCTGATCTAACAGCTGCACAAATATTGATAAGATCTGGAAATATAGGTTCAGTGAGAATTGGTCAGGCTCTAGGCATAGAAAAATTTAAGAAATTTTTAAACGAATTAAATTTAATAAATCCAATTGAATTTGATATAGATGAGATAGGTATACCGCTAAAGTTTAATTGGGGAAAATGTAAATTGGCTACAGCCTCATATGGTCATGGAATTACAACCACAATTCTTCAGCTAGCAAATGCATATTCAATAATAGTAAACGGAGGTTATAAGATTAGTCCCACTTTAATTAAGAAAAATTCGAGGGATAAAAACAAAAAGATATTAAAAAATAATGTTTCAGAAAAGATAAATCCTATATTGAGGAAAATTGTTACTACTAAAGAAGGTACAGCATCTTTAGCAAACGTAGATGGATATGAAGTCGGTGGAAAAACTGGCACAGCTCAAAAAAGTGCACAAGGAGGTTATTCAAATGTTAAAATAAATACTTTTGCCTCAGTTTTTCCCATTTCTGATCCAAAATATGCACTTGTTGTTATGCTGGATGAGCCTAAAACAAATAGTGAATATGTATACAGCTATAGAGATGGCTCAGGAATTAGATATAAAGGAACACCTTTTAATACCGCAGGATGGACTACTGTAGAAGTAGTCGGACAAATTATAGAAAAAATTGGGCCTATTTTAGCCACAAAATATAATGAAATTTACTAAAAATGCATCTTGGTAATTATATTAAAAAATTAGACAAAAAATATAAAAAAATATATTTTTCAGGTTTAACTTTTAATAGCAAAAAGGTAAAAAAAAATAATATTTTTTTTGCAATTGATGGTTATAAATTCGATGGAAATAGATATATTTTTGAGGCTATTAAAAATGGTGCTAAAGTAATAATTTCAAAAAAAAAAACTAAATTAGATAGTAAAAACATCATTTTTATAAAAAACAAAAATCCAAGAAAATTATTAGCTGAAATATCTTATAAATTAATTAACAAAAAACCGAAAAATCTTATTGCTGTAACTGGAACTAATGGAAAGTCATCAGTAGCAGATTTTTACTATCAAATTTTGAATTTAAATAAAATAAAGAGTGCCTCTATAGGGACGATTGGTATTCAATCAATGAATAGAAAAAATTCTGCAGAAAATACAACTTTAGATCCAATTAAACTAAGAGAAATAATTAATAATCTAACTAAAAATAAAATTAATAGTATAATTTTAGAAGCATCTAGTCATGGCCTTAAACAAAATAGACTAGATGGATTATTATTTGATATTGCAATATTTACAAATTTTTCACATGATCATTTGGATTATCATAAAAATACTAACAATTATTTGAATGCAAAACTTTATTTATTTAAGAAATTAATTAAAAAAAATGGGACAATAATTACTGATTCAACTCTCCCTCAATTTAAGAAAATTAAGTCTATCGCTGATAAAAAAAAATTAAGACTTCTTACCATATCAGATTTAAATACAGATTTAGAATTAATTTCACATGAATATAAAAATGATTATCAAATTTTAAAGATTAGAAATAAGAACAAAAATAAAGAAATTTTAATCAATTTAAATTTGATTGGAAAAATACAAATTAAAAATTTACTAATGGCTATATTGGCTGCGACTAGAAGTGGTCTTAATTTAAATTCAATAATTAAATCAATAAATAAGATTAGATCACCAGAGGGTAGATTAGAAAAAATTGGAAATTTAAAAAATAATAGTAAAGTTATATTAGATTATGCTCATACACCTGATGCATTAAAAACTGTTTTAACAAATATCAAGGAACAGTTTCCATCTGCGAAGATTAGATTAGTTTTTGGATGTGGAGGAGATAGAGATAAAGCAAAAAGATCAAAAATGGGTAAAATAGCATCTAAATATGCAGACATAATTTATTTAACTGATGACAACCCAAGAAAAGAAAATCCAAAAAAAATTAGAAATGAAATTAAAAAAGGAATAAATAAAAAATTTATTAAAGAGATACCAAATAGAAAAATTGCTATTAATAATTGTATTAATGATCTTTGTTCCGGAGACATAGGTATAATTGCTGGAAAGGGCCATGAAAGTACTCAAAATTACAATGGAAAAAATTTTTATTTTTCAGATCGAGTTGAGATAATAAAATCAATCAATAATAAAAATAAGAGTCTATTTCATGATAAAAGGTTAAATATAATTCAGGACAAAACAAAATTACTTCCCAAAAATTTTAGATTTAATAAAGCGTCAATTAATTCAAAAGATATAAAAAAAAATGACATTTTTTTTGCAATTAAAGGAAAGAAACATAATGGCAATAAATTTTTAAGTGATGCAATTAAAAAAGACTCCTCACTAGTGATTACAAATAGAATAAATAAAAAAATCCCCTTTAATAAACAAATCAAAGTTAAAAACACTCTCAATTTTTTAACTGAATGTGCTCGTGATTATAGAAAGATTATAGATACAAATGTGATCGGTATCACTGGAAGTTGTGGCAAAACAACCTTAAAAGAATTATTAGGTAATAGTTTTAAAAAAATTGCTCAAACATACTTTTCACCCAAATCATTTAATAATAAATATGGTGTTCCTTTAAGTTTATTTAATCTTAAACAAAAAAAAAAATTTGGAGTATTTGAAATAGGAATGGACAGGAAGGGTGAAATAAAATTTTTATCACAGATTCTCAAGCCTAATGTAGGAATTATTACTAATATTAGTTATGCTCATTCAAAAAATTTTAAGAATATAAAAGGTATAGCAGAAGCAAAGTCAGAGATAATTGAAAATATAAAATTTGGAGGTGACATTATACTTAATGAGGATGATAAATTTTTTAAATTTTTACGATTAAAAGCTCTTAAAAAAAATTTAAAAATTTACTCTTTTAGTTTAAAAAATAAAAAAAGTTATGCAAATCTAGTCAAAATAATAAAAACAAATAATAAGTTTAAAATATACTTTAAAGTTGGTTCGATAGTTAACTATTATTATTCTAATAGCAATTCTACAAATCATATTCAGAACTTGTTAGCTGTATTGACTACTTTAAGTTTATTTTTTAATTTAAAAAACATTTCGAAAAACATTTTTTTAGACTTTAAGTTCCCTTCTGGACGAGGCGACTTTTCGAAAATTAATTTTGATGGCAAAATTATAAATTTTGTTGATGAAAGTTATAATTCAAATCCATTATCGCTTAAAACTGCTCTAATAAATTTTGCTAATATAAAATTAAAAAATAATACCAAACATATATTACTTGGGGATATGCTAGAATTAGGAGAAAACACTCGTAAACATCACCGTGCTATTACAAAAATAGTTAATAAACTAAAAATCGATAAGGTTCACATTTATGGAAAATATATTAAGGAAACTTACAGAGGTTTAACAGAAAATAGAAAAGGATTAGTTTTAACTAATATTTCACAAATTTATGATTTGATTAATAAAAAATTAAGTAATAAGGATTATTTAATGGTTAAAGGTTCCAATTCGACAGGTCTATTTAGACAATCACAAATGTTAAAATCAAAAAATTTAAATGCTTTATAATTTCTTATTAGAATTTGTTGATATTTTCAGTTTTTTAAATGTTTTTAGATATCTTACTTTTAGAACTGGTTTAGCAGTTTTTACTTCACTAATTATAGTATTGATAATAGGAGGTCCATTTATCGAAATAGTAGCAAAAAAAAAAATTATAGACCCAATTAGAGACGATGGTCCTGGAGATCATATTATTAAAAAAATTGGAACCCCAACAATGGGAGGTTTAGTTATACTAATTGGTATTATTTTATCTGTTCTAATGTGGTCAGATCTCAGCAATATTTATATTTTATTTTCACTTTATATCTTAATTTCTTTCGGATTACTTGGTGCAATAGATGATTATAAAAAAATCAAAAATAATAATTCTTCAGGGGTATCATTTAAATTTAAACTATTTTCACAAATAATATTATCTGTTATTGGAATTAGTTATTTAACTTACTTTTTAGAATATCGAGAACTTACCAATCTATATTTTCCTTTTTTTAAGGATTTATTCATTAATTTAGGTTGGTTTTTTATTCCCTTTTCAGTCTTTGTAATTGTTGGTGCTTCAAATGCAGTAAACTTAACAGATGGTTTAGATGGATTAGCAACAGTACCAGTAATCCTAGTTGCAGCTTGCTTTGCATTCATTAGTTACGTAGCAGGAAATGTAATATTTTCAGAATATTTACAAATAACTTATATTGAGGGAACTGGAGAAATATCAATTTTTTGTGGTGCAATTATAGGATCTTGTTTAGGTTTTTTATGGTTTAACGCTCCACCTGCAAAAATATTTATGGGTGATACGGGGTCTTTATCATTGGGAGGATCTCTTGGTGCAATTGGAATAATCACTAAACATGAAATTGTTTTAGCAATTACTGGAGGCCTGTTTGTTTTGGAAGCTTTTTCTGTAATCGTCCAAGTTATCTCATACAAACTCACAGGTAAGAGAGTTTTTAAAATGGCTCCAATTCATCATCATTTTGAAAAAAAAGGTTGGCCAGAGTCAACAGTAGTAATACGATTTTGGATTATTTCTATAATTTTAGCATTGATTGGTCTTGCTACTTTAAAATTAAGATAATGAATGATAATTCAAATTTATTTATTAATAAAAGGATTCTTATCTATGGACTTGGTAAAAGCGGGATTTCCTCTTTTAAATTTTTAAAAAAAAGAAATAAAATATATTTATTTGATGATAACAAAAATCTAAATTTAAATATTAACTTAAAAAAAAATATAATCTCACACAACCAAATTAATAGAAATCAATTTGATTTGATAATAATAAGTCCTGGAATTGACATAGATAATTGTAGATTAAGTAAATTTTTAAAAAAAAATTTAGAAAAAATTTATACTGATCTTGATATATTTAATTCTTTTTATAAAAATACATGTATTACCATTACCGGAACTAATGGTAAATCAACAACTTGTGAATTACTTTATCAAATCTTAAAAAATCAAAAATACGATGTTAGATTAGCCGGAAATATTGGATATCCAATTTTATCAATTAAAAATATAAAAAAAAAAACGATATTCGTAGTAGAAGCTTCTTCATATCAACTAGAATATAGTAAGTTATTTTGGTCTAAATACGCGGTAATACTTAATATTTCACCAGACCATTTAGAAAGACATGATACACTTAGAAAATATATTTCAGCAAAATTTAAACTAATCAAAAATCAAAATAAGAATTCATTCGCATTTGTAAATAAATATGATGAGAATATAAATAAAAAGATTAAAAAAAATGAATATAAAAGTAAAATTATAAAAGTTAACACAAAAATTTCAAATAAATTTGCAAATAGATTTCAGAACAAATATTTTCTTTCAGCCTCAAATAAAGAAAATTTATCATTTGTTATTGAAATAGCCAAAAAATTAAATTTAAAAAATAAAAATTTGGTAAAAACTATTAAAGGATTTAAAGGCTTAAATTATCGTCAACAAGTAATATTTAGAAATAAAAATATCTCAATAATAAATGATTCAAAATCGACTAGCTATTCTTCATCGGTTGAAATACTTAGAGATAAAAACAAAATCTATTGGTTAATAGGAGGTATTCCAAAAAAAGGTGATAAATTTAAAATGACGAAAGACCATTATAGAAATATCAATGGTTATATTTTTGGAGCAAATCAAAAAAAATTTTATAATGATCTTAAAAATAAAATAAATTTAAAAAAATTCTTAAATTTAAAAAGAGCATTAAAAGAATTATTTAAAGACATAAAAAAAGATAAATTTAATCATAAAACAATTTTGTTTAGTCCAGCTGCTGCATCTTTTGATAATTTTAAAAATTTTGAACATAGAGGAGATTATTTCAATAAGATTATTAGAAAATTTATTCATGAAATTTGAAATTTTTAATTATTTTTCTTATTATCAATGGTGGAAAAATTTAGATAAATTTATTTTAACTTTAATAATAACATTATTTTTAGTAGGTTTATTTTTTTCACTTGTTTCAACATCTTTGATTGCATCTGATAAATTAGATACAAATAGCTATTTTTTCTTTTTTAAACATTTATTCTTCGTTCTTTTAGGATTATTCATTATTTTTATATTTTCTTATATAGATCAAAAAACATTATATAGGATTTCAATATATATTTTTCTAATCTCGTTAATTTTGTTAATCTTAGTTCCTTTTATAGGAATAGAAGTAAAAGGATCTACTAGATGGTTGAATCTGTTTTTTTTACCAAGATTACAACCAGTAGAATTAGTGAAACCTTTTTTTATTGTAATCTTAGCTTTAATAATTTCTAATAATAAATTATCAAATTTCACAATCAAATTTATTATTTCTTTTGTATTAACATCTTCAATTGCTTTATTGTTAGTTCTACAACCAGATCTTGGACAAACATTATTAATTGGATTAAGTTGGATGATATTAATATTTATTTCAGGAATTAACTTATTTCTCCTAATTGCACTATCAGCTGTTGGAGTAAGTTTATTGTTATATATTGCCTTTTATGTTCCAAAATTCGAATATATTAAAAATAGACTATTATCATTCTTTGATACTGAAAAAGGATCTCATAATTTTCAATCAGATAAAGCACTAGACTCGATTACAAGTGGGGGTTTTTTTGGAAAAGGAATTGGGGAGGGTACATTAAAGAATAGAGTACCAGAGGCACACACAGATTACATTATTTCGGTTATTTCAGAGGAATTTGGGGTATTAGTGATAATGTTAATATTGTTTTTATTTTTGATATTTATTTTTTCTATCTTTAAAAAAGTAAATAAAGAGCCAGATAACTCTATAAAATTAATTTTAGTAGGATCTGCCAGTTTGATATTAATACAAGCAATGATTCATATTGGTGTAAATATCAGACTATTTCCAACAACAGGTATGACTTTACCCTTCTTAAGTTATGGAGGTTCATCAATAATTAGCGTGTCTATATTATCTGGTATAATCTTAAATTTGACAAAAAGAAAAGTTTAAATTTATAGTGAAAAAAATATTAATCACTACAGGCGGAACTGGAGGACATGTTATACCTGCAAAAATAATTGAGGAGCATTTGAGAGGCAATTTTGAAATACATTTTTCAAGTGACGATAGGGGATTAAAATACTTCTCATCTAAAACAAAAAATATAATTGTCCTAGATACCCCAAAATTTAATATAAGTCTTTCTTTTCCATTTAAACTTTTGAAATTAATCTATTTGATATTGCAAGCTAGGATTTATTTGAAAAAAAATAATATTGAAAAGGTAATCTCTATAGGTGGATATATGTCATTACCTGTAATTTTAGCAGCAAAAAGTTTAAGCATAAATATTTTTTTATTTGAACCTAATTTAGTTTTAGGAAGAGGAAATAGATTTTTTTTAAATTTTTCAAAAAAGATCGTTTGTTATTCAAATAAATTGTCTTTATTTCCTAAAGAACATCTTAATAAAATAGAGTTAATAAAACCTTTGATCTTTAAAGCTCTATATGAATTTAAAAAAATTGAAAAACAAGAAAACAAATTTTGTTTTCTGATATTTGGCGGTAGTCAAGGAGCAATATTTTTTGATGAGTTGATTAAAGAAGTAATGATAGAGATTTCAAGTAATTTTCCAATAAAAGTTATTCAACAAACTCGTGAAGATAATATTGAAAAACTAAGAAGATTTTACAAGGCAAATAATATTGATAGTAAAATTTTTAGTTTTGAAAAAAATTTTATAGATTTGATTAAAATGTCTGATTTTTGTATTTCAAGAGCTGGAGCAACTTCATTGGCAGAAATTTCTTTTTTGAACAAACCTTTTATTGCTATTCCTTTGCCTAGCTCAATGGACGATCATCAAAAGAAAAATGCTGAATTTTATGAAGAAATGGGATGTTGTTGGGTTTTAGATCAAAAAGATCTTACGAAAGAAAAATTATTAAATATTTTATTGAAAATATTAAAAGATAAGTCTCAATTAACTATTAAAAAATCAAATCTTGAGAAATTAAATTATAAAAACTCATGGAATGATATAAATCATAAGTTACAAAAAATATTTAATGAAAATTAAACTGGCAAAAAAAGAGATTATCCATTTTATCGGAATAGGAGGCATAGGTATGAGTGGTCTTTCTTTGATAATGAAAGGACAAGGATTTAAAGTACAAGGAAGTGATATTGTTAATAATAAGAACATTGATAGACTTAAAAAAGAGAAAATAAAAATTTTTTTTGGTCAATCAAAAAATAATTTAAAAGATGCCACAATTGTTGTTATTTCTTCAGCAATAAAAAAAAACAATACTGAGTTGATTGAAGCAAAAAGAAAAAAAATTCCAATAATTAGAAGAGGAGAAATGCTAGCTAGCATAGTATCTTTGATGAAAAATATTGTTGTAGTAGGTTCCCATGGAAAAACAACCACAACCTCTTTAATAGCTTCTATTTTTCAAGAAACTAAAATTGATCCTACAATCATAAATGGTGGAGTTATAAACTCTATTAAAAATACTGCAAAACTAGGTAATAGTGATTGGTCAATTCTAGAGGCTGATGAGTCTGATGGAAGTTTTATACATATTTCTCCCACGTATTCTATTATAACAAATGTAGACAGGGAACACATGGATTTTTATAAATCCATAAACGATTTAAAAAAGCATTTTATTAATTTTATTAATAAAGTTCCATCATTTGGTAAGTCGTTTGTTTGTATTGATGATAAATTAAATAATGAAATTATAAAATTTATAAAAAGTAAAAATTTTTATACTTATGGACAAAAAGATAGTGCAAATTTTGTCATAAAAAATATTAGCCAGAATAAATTGTTCTCTAAGTTTGATCTTATTGTTAAGTTACCTAATAAACCTAATTTAAATATTAAAGATATAATTATACCTTTGATAGGAATTCATAATATAAGAAACAGTGTAGGAGCTATTGGAGTTGCGATGACAGTTGGAATTCCCATACAAAAAATAAAAAAAGGATTAAAAAATTTTAAAGGAGTTCAAAGAAGATTTAATAAAATATTTACTTATAATGATATTGATTTTTATGATGATTACGCACATCACCCCACAGAAATTAAAGTTGTATTACAAGGTATTAATCAAGTATTTAATAGGCATGAAAAAGTATGTATTTTTCAACCTCATAGAATTTCAAGATTAAAAGATTTAAAAAAAGAATTTACGTATGCTTTTAATGACGCTGATACAGTTATTTTATGCCCGATTTATTCAGCAGGGGAAAAAATTAAATTAGGATTTAGTTACCTGGATTTTGCAAAACAAATTATTAAAAATTCAAACGTAAAATTATTTATGATTGAAAATAAAAATCAATTAGCAAAATATTTAGAACAAAATATGTATGGAAAAAAAATAGTCGTAGCTATGGGTGCTGGCTCAATTTCGAATTGGATTAAAGAGTTACCGGATTTGATGCAATGAAGATTAAGGAGTTAAAAAAAATTCTGAAGAAATTCGACTCAAATATTATTTTTGATGCAAACTTAAAAAAGAAAAATTGGTTTAATATTGGTGGTAATGCAAAAGTCTTTTTTAAAGCTAATGAGCTGAAAGATCTGGTAAATTTTTTAAAGATTATAAATAACAGAGAAAAAATTCATATAATTGGAGCTGGTTCTAATACATTGATAACAGATGATACTTATGACGGAATTATAATTAAACTTGGAAAAAATTTTAATAGACTATCTGTATTAAATTCAAATATCATTATTTCTGGAGCAGCTGTTTTAGATAAACAATTATCTAATTTTGCTGCTGATAACAGTTTAAGTGGATTTGAATTTTTAAATTGTATTCCCGGAACAATAGGAGGTGGAATAAAAATGAATGCTGGTTGTTTTGATAGAGAAATTAAAGATAATTTAATTTCAATTCAAGCAATAGATAAAATTGGAAATATATTAACCATTCCATCAAAAAAAATTAATTTTGAATATAGATCTAATGACTTATCTGAGAATTTAATATTTTTAAGTGCTTCTTTTAAGGGTCTTAAAGAAGATAAAATAAAAATTCGAGAAAAAATGTTAGAATTAAAATTTCAAAAAGATAAAAATCAGCCAAGTAATATTAAAACAAGCGGAAGTACTTTTAAGAATCCAATTAAAAAAACTACAAAAAAAGTTTGGCAATTAATTAAAGAGTCTGTGCCCGCTAATACAAAATTTGGAGACGCATGTATTTCAGATAAACACTCAAATTTTTTTGTTAATAAAGGTAATGCTACATTTCATGACATGAAAAAATTAATCGATTTTGTTGAGAAAAGTGTGTTCAATAAAACAGGTATTAATATAGAAAAAGAAATAAAAATTTTAGAAAATTGAAAAAAAAAATTTTAATTATTTCCGGTGGACAATCTAAAGAACGGTTAATTAGTATTCAAACTGGTAATCAAGTTTACAAAGAATTAAAAAAAAATGGATATAAAGTTAGAATTTGTGAACCTGATCATCAACTAGTTGATTTAGTGAAAAGTTTTAATCCTAAAATCATATTTAATGCTTTACACGGCCAATATGGTGAAGATGGATATATTCAATCTATCTTAGAGAATATGAATGTTCCTTATACTCATTCGGGTGTAATTGCCTCTGCTAAAGCAATGGATAAAGAAATTTCAAAAAAAATATTTTTAAAAAATAAAATACTGACTCCAAGTTATATAAAATATTCATATAACGAGTCTTATTTTATTTTAAAATCAAAAATTAAAAAAAAATTAAAATTTCCAGTTGTGATCAAACCAATTAACGAGGGATCTAGTGTTAATGTGTATATTTGTAACGAATTTAATCTGAATCAAAGATTAAAAAAACTAAAATTTTACAAGGAAATTTTGATTGAAAAACTTATCCCTGGTCGTGAAATTCAGGCTGCTGTCTTATGTAATAAAAAGCTAGGTGCTATAGAATTAGAACCCAAAAGACAGTTTTACGATTATGAGGCCAAATACAATTCAAGGGCAAAAACTAAACATATAATACCAGTAGATTTACAAAAAAAAAAATTTGATAAATTGATGAATATATCTTTAAAGGTTCATAGATTACTTGGATGTAGAGGTGTAACTAGATCTGATTTTAAATACTATAAAGGTAAATTTTATCTTCTAGAAACAAATACACAGCCGGGTATGACTAAACTTTCTTTAGTCCCCGAAATATGTGCCCATAAAGGGATTAGTTTTATAAGATTACTAAAATTTTTATTAGATGATGCATCAACAAACAAGTAAAAAAATTATAGTTTATTTATTTTTTTTTCTATCACTGGTTACTATTAATAGTAATAAAATATTTAATGAATTTTATAAGATTAAAGAATTTAATATTAATGGATTAGACGAGCTTGAAATCAAAAGAATTTATGATGAATTAAAAATTTTTAAAGATAAAAATATATTCTTTTTTGATAAAAAAAGTATTTTGGAAAAGATTAATTCCGATAAAGTAATTGAAAAAATAGAAATCTTTAAAAAGTATCCTTCAACATTAAATATCAGTATTGAAAAAACAAAACTTTTAGCAATCACGAATAAAAATAATTCTAATTATCTAATTGGGTCAAATGGAAATTTGATTGAAATAAATGAAAATAGTTTTGAATTTCCATATATTTTTGGCAATGTTGATGTTAAAGAATTTTTAGAATTTAAAAAAATTATTGATGATTCAAATTTTAAATTTAACGAAATAAAAGAATTTTATTTTTTCAAATCAAAAAGATGGGATGTTGTTACAAAAGATGATTTTATATTAAAAATGCCTTCCAATTTAACTGCAAAAAAATTAGATTTAATATTTGAAATTATTCTATCAAATAAATTTAATCATAAGATGTTAGATTTTAGACAAGATGGTATGATATTTATTAATGAGTAATATAATTGAAAATCGATATTTTTTTATTATTAAAAAAGAAAAAATCTTATTTATAGCTATTGATCATAAAAATGTATCAATAATGTCTAAGGAGATATTCATTCAAAATTATACTACAAATAATATTTTCGATCTACTAGAAAGTTTTTTAAAAAAAAATATTATAGACTTAGAAAAAAATTTAAGAAATTTTATAAAAAAAATTTTTATAATTTTTGAATATGATAATTTTTTAGTTGTAAAATCTTCAGCAAAACTTAATTTTAAAACAGTAAATTTTGATTATAACCAAATTAAAGATTCATTGACTAATATTAGAAACCAATTTAACAAGTGTTCACCTGAATATGAAATAATTCACATGATTGTAAACGAATATCAAATTGATGGAGTTACAATGAAAAATCTACCAGAAAATAACGAATTCGAAAATTTAATAATTCAAATTGATTTTATATGTTTAGAGGACCAGGTTGTTAAAAACCTTAGACAAATATTTTTAAAATATCAAATTTCAATTAGTAAAATTCTTTGTTATGATTATTTGAAAAATCTTAATAAGCACAATAATCAAACTATAGTTGAATCTGCGAATGACAGCATAAACCGACTTAATAATAATGAATTTTTTATGATAAAAAAAAGATCAAGAAAACAAGGCTTTTTTGAAAAGATTTTTAATTTTTTTGGTTAATATTGTATTTTCTAGTAACATTTGTTGTTTTCATAAATTGATCTCCGCTTGGTAGGTTAATTTTGTGAGCTTACTTAATCAAAAAACTTTAAAACACTCAGTTAAATTTAAGGGTATCGGCCTACACAGTGGAAAAGTCTCAAATATTTCTATTATTCCAGCAGACCCAGACACTGGTATACTTTTTAAAAGAGTGGATTTAAAAAAAAATAATTTGGTTTATCCAAGTTTTTTGAATGTAAGTAACACGTCTCTCAACACGACAATATCAAATGATTATGGAGTAAAAATTTCGACTATTGAACATCTAATGGGAGCATTATTCAGTATTGGAATTGATAATGCTGTAATTGAAATAGACAATGAGGAAGTACCAATTTTAGATGGGTCAGCTAAGCAATTTGTTGAAAAAATTTTAGCTGCGGATTTTGTAGTTAGCAATAAACCAATTAAAATAATAAAGATAAATAATAAAATAGAATTTAAAGATGGTTCAAGATATGCATCAATAGAACCATCAAAACTAAGTTTAGATATAGAGTTTAAACTTAAGTACAATAATGAAATTATTGGAGATCAAAATAACAAGATTAATGTTTATAATGATACACTCGACGATATAATAAATTCAAGAACTTTTTGTCTATATGAGGATGTAGAGGCAATAAAAAAAATTGGTTTAGCAAAGGGTGGAAGTTTAGATAACGCAATCGTAGTAAAGGGTAACGAAATTTTAAATAAAGATGGCTTAAGAAATAGTAAGGAATTTGTAAATCATAAAATTTTGGATTGTATTGGAGATTTATTTACAAGTGGCTATAGAATTATTGGAAGTGTGAAATGTTACCAGGGTGGTCATTATTTGACCAACCAGCTATTAAGAAAAGCTTTGAAAAATAATTCAAATTTTTCAATTATTGAAATTCAAGAAAGAAATTTACCACACACATTAATTAATAGAAGTTTGCTAAGATCTATAGCATAAAATTAAATTATCATTATAATTTAATAAATTTATATGAATAAATTTAGTTCTCTATTTTTGATAATAATTATTGTTTTAAGCTCTTGTTCAAAGAAAGAAACAGAAGTATCCTTAATAAAAGAAACTTCCCAGGAACTTGAAATGATTAAATCTTATAATGAGGCTTATGATGCTTTGTCCAAAGGAGATCCATATTTTGCGTCAAAAAAATTTTTAGAGGCAGAACTTCTATATCCCCAATCTGTTTGGGCTCCAAGAGCAGCTCTTATGGCATCATATTCTTATTATATGCAAAATTATTATACTGAAGCAATTCAAAATGTAGAAAGATATTTAAAAACTTATCCAAATGATAAAGATTTACCTTACGCGCATTATTTAATAGCTATGTGTTTTTATGAAAGTATTGAAGACGAAAAAAGAGACTCAGGTCCGTTGTTTAATGCAAAAGAAAGATTTGATTTTATCATAAAAACTTATCCCAAATCAGAATTTGCAATTGATGCAAGTTTTAAGATTGATTTAATTCAGGATATTTTAGCATCTAAAGAAATGTACTTAGGAAGACATTATATTAAAAAGGGCAAATGGATAGCAGCAATGAATAGATTTAAAGTTGTTACCAAAAATTATGACCAAACGGTTTTTATTGAAGAGGCTTTACATAGATTAGTTGAAATTAATTATAAACTTGGCTTGATTGAAGAGTCACAAAAATATGCAAATATTTTAGGATATAATTATTTATCAAGTGATTGGTATAAAAAATCGTATAAAGTTTTTAACAAAGATTATTCAGCCCAAATTCCAAAAAAAATTAAGAAGGACAAAAAAGGAGTATTAGATAAATTCAAAAATCTTTTTGATTAATATGAAGAAAGATTTAATTCAAAAAGGATATAAAAATAAAATAAAATCTTTAAATTATTATAATAAAAAATATTATAATGATAATATTTCTGAAATAACTGACTCAGAATACGATCAACTAAAAAAAAGTATAATTGACTTAGAAAAAAAATATAAATACTTAAAGGTAAAAAATTCACCATCCGAAAAAGTAGGTTATAAGCCATCAAAAAATTTTAAAAAAGTTTTGCATAAGGTTCCAATGTTATCTTTAGCTAACGCTTTTAGTCAGGAAGATTTAAGTAACTTTGAAAAAAGAATAGTGAATTATCTAGATAAAGCAGAGGGTTTTGAAATAGAATATAGTGCAGAACCTAAAATTGATGGGATTTCTGCTTCCTTGACATATAAAAACGGAATATTTGTATGTGGATTGTCGAGAGGAGATGGAAGAGAAGGAGAGGATATTACAGATAATTTAAAAACGATTAAGGATATTCCAGATCAAGTTAAATTAAAAAGTTTTCCAAGTGAGATAGATATAAGAGGAGAGGTATTTATTCAAAATAATGATTTTAAAAAAATGAGTGGTAAATTTGCAAATCCGAGGAATGCTGCCTCAGGATCTTTGAGACAAAAAAATCCTGAGGAAACAAAAAAAATTCCACTTAAATTTATTGCATATACTTTTGGTTATGAAAAAGGTTTGCAGGTATCCTTACAAAGTGAATATTTAAAAGATTTGAAATCTTGGGGATTTAAAACTAATCCTCTAAATAAAACTTTGAAAAACGTTAAAAATTTGATGAAAAATTATCATGAAATTGAAAAAAAAAGAAGTGGAATAGATTTCGATATAGATGGAATTGTTTACAAAGTGAATGACTTAAAATTGCAAAAAAGATTGGGTAATGTTGCAAACGCTCCAAGATGGGCAATTGCTCATAAATTTTCAGCTAACAGTGCTGTTTCGAAAATTAAAAATATTGAAATTCAAATTGGCAGAACAGGAGCCTTAACGCCTGTTGCAAAAATTAGACCTGTAAATATTGGAGGTGTTACAGTTTCTAATGCTACTTTACACAATGAAGAAGAAATTATTCGTAAAGATATTAGAATAGGAGATACTGTTGTCGTCGAAAGAGCAGGTGATGTAATACCTCATGTAATTTCTGTTGATACAGGAAAGAGAAAAGCTGATTCAAAAAAGTTTATTTTTCCTACAAAATGTCCTTCTTGTAGTTCAAAAACAATTAAAGAATTCAATTTAATAACAAAAAAAAATGATGCAGTTAGAAGATGCTCGAGTGAGGGATATTACTGCGAAAAGATTTCAATCGAGAAGTTAAAACATTTTGTCTCTAAAGAGGCTTTTAATATAGATGGGTTAGGAAAGAAAATTGTCGAAAATTTTTGGAATCTTAACTTAATAAAATTTCCTCAAGACATATTTAGACTTGATTACAATAAAGTTGAAAACTTAGATGGTTGGGGAAAACAGTCTGTAGCAAATCTTAAATATTCAATAAATTCAAAAAAAACTATTTCTTTTGAAAAATTTATATATGCTTTAGGTATAAGACATATTGGTTTAGAGAATGCTAAAATCTTATCAAAAAATCTTAAATCATTAAAAAATTTCATATCCTTATCAAAAAAAAATGATCTTAATGATTTACTCAATATTGATGGCATAGGTGAAACCCAAATAAATTCTATCAAAAACTTTTTTTTAAATGATACAAATAGAAAAGTTTTGAATGAACTTGAAGAAGTGCTTGATGTAAAAGACGTAATAATAAAAAAAAATGATGGTTTATTAAATAATAAAATATTCATGTTTACAGGTAAACTATCAGGAATAAGTAGGGCGGAGGCTAAATCCTTAATTGAAGAGAATTCAGGATCTATAGTAAGCAATGTTTCAAAAAAATTGAATTATCTAATTATTGGAGAAAATCCAACAAAGAGGAAAGTTTTAAATGCAAAAGAACTTAAAATTGAGATTATTGATCAAAGTCAATTCTTAAAAATGTTAGATAAAACTAGCTAACCATTTTTTCTCATTAAAATTTAAATATTTTGAAATGTTTGAATACACATTCAAATGATATTTAAACAGATAATTTCTTTCTGATGAATCCAAAAGATCAAAATTTATTAAATCTTTTTCAATAGGAGCTAATGTTAAATTTTCAAAAAAGGTTTTCTTTTTAAATTTTTTAACATAGACAAGATTTTCAATTCTAATTCCAAATTTATTTTTTTTATAATAGCCTGGTTCGTTGCTTAAAATCATACCCTCTTTTATTTTTATCTTATTCATTTTTGAGATAGATTGTGGTCCCTCATGAACGTTTAGAAAATAACCAACTCCATGACCAGTTCCATGTTCATAATCTAAATTATTTTTTTTTAAAAATTTTCTAGCTCTTAAATCAATTTTTTTTCCAATATTATTTTTTTTAAGATCAGTAGTAGCTACAGCGATATGACCTTTTAAAACATTAGTAAAAATATCTTTAATTTTAGGATTTGGTTTAGAAAAACAAATTGTTCTTGTTACATCAGTTGTTCCATATTTATATTGACCACCAGAGTCACATAAAAAAATATCTTTTTTTTTTATAGTCCTACAATTTTTTCCACTTGCCCTATAATGAACAATCGCTCCGTTTTTTCCTGAACCAGCAATTGTATCAAAGCTAGGATAAAGGAAATTTTTGTTCATCTTTCTAAATTTTTCTAATTTATTTTGTGCATCAACTTCTGTAATTTGTTTTTTATTGATATTTTTTATCCAATAAAGAAATTTTGTTAAAGCTACACCATCTGATATGTGTGCTTTTTTCATATTATCTATTTCAATTTTATTCTTAATTGATTTAAAATGATATATGGGATCTTCTCTTTTTATGATTTTAAATTTAGATTTAATAATATTTTCATAAAAAATTGAACAAGAATTATTATCAATAATAAAATTTTTACCTTTGAGATCTAAAATTTTTTTTGGAAATTTGTTTATATCTATAAATTGATGAGGTCTTATAATCTTATCTTTAATAAGTTTTTTACATTTTTCAGTTTTACTAATTAAAAATATTTTTTTTGTCTTACTAACTATCAACCTAGAATTAGGTATAGGGCTATTAGGCCCATCTCCACCTCTAATATTTAAAATCCATGCAACATTTTCTGGAGCACTTATGAATATGAAATCTGACTTATTTCTTTTAAGGAATTTAGAGATTTTGTTTATTTTGGAGCCTGAACTTTCCCCAACAATATTTTTGGTTAATGAATAGAAAGGAAATGAGTCATTCACCTTTTGTTTTTTGATTTCATCAATTAAATTTTCTTTAATAAATTTAACATTATTATATTTCAAAAATCTTTTTTTGATCTGTTGATATGTAAAGAGTTTAGGATCTAAACCTAATTTAAGATCTTTAAACAAATTACAGTTTATTAACTTCTCAAAACTAAAAATTTTAAAATTTTTTCCAGATTCTATTTGGCTTTGAGTTGTATATCTGCCATCAGTAAATAGATAATTTTTTTTTTTTAAGATTACTGCAAGCCCTGCTGAGCCACTAAAATTTGATATAATCTTTAAACGATTAATTTTTGAATATTCAGTAAAGTAATCATCATTTTTAGGAACAATATATCCATCAATATTGTATTTTTTAAATTTACTTCTTAAAATTTTAATTTTTTTAATCACTTTATTCTTTTTTGATATCTTATCCATCCAGGGCTTCTAACATTATCTTTATCCTCATTTTCAAAGTCTTGATTAAATTCAAAATCCTCTATTTCATTTTTATCTTCTTCAAAAAATGAGTTTTTTTCCAAAAAATCATTTGGAAGTTCATCTATAAATCTAGAGGCCATACTATCAATCCAGTCTCCTTGGTAAAATCTGTTCATTGAAAAAGAGATTATAGCCTTTTTTTTTGCTCTAGTAATTCCAACATAAGCAAGTCTTCTCTCTTCCTCTAATCCGTTTTGACCTTTTTCTTCAATTGATTTTTGATGAGGAAAAAGCCCCTCTTCCCAACCAGGTAAAAATACAACGTCAAATTCAAGACCTTTAGCAGCATGCATAGTCATCATATTTATTTTTTGTCCATTCCAATCTTGATCTATTGATGTAGCTAAAGAGACATGCTCTAAAAAGTTTTCGATATTATCAAACTCTTTCATTGCACTTAATAATTCCTTTATATTTTCTAGTCTGTTTTCATTATCTATATCTTTTTTATTTTTAAGCATTGCAGAATAACCTGATTCGTCTAAGACTATTTGTAATAATTTAACGTGATTAATTTTTTTATTATTTAAATCATTCCTCCATTTAGAAAGAGAATTTAAAAATGAAGATAATCCTAGTTTTGTTTTAGGTTTAATTAAATTTTTTTCTATCATTTTTCTAGAGGCAAATTCTAAGCAAATGGATTCTTTTTTTGCAAATTCATGTATTGTTTTCAATGTACTATCTCCAATTGATCGTTTTGGATTATTTACTATTCTCTCATAAGCTAGATCATCTCTATCCTGATAAATTATTCTTAAATAAGCAACACAATCTTTAATTTCGGCTCTCTCATAAAACTTTGTACCTCCTAGAATTCTGTATGGTAGACCGATTTTTAAAAATCTTTCCTCAAATTCTCTAGTTTGAAAAATTGCCCTCACAAGTATAGTAATTTTGTTTAGTGAAAATTTTTTCTTAATCTTCTCTATTTCATCTGAAACACCAATTGCCTCATCTTTTCCATTTTTATAACAATTAAGATTAATTAATTCTCCTTCCTCCATTGTAGTTTTCAAAGTTTTTCCTACTCTATTTTGATTATTAGAAATTAATTGAGATGCAACAGATAAAATATTTTGAGTTGATCTATAATTTTGTTCTAACCTAATCACCTTGGTATTTTCATAGATTTGATCAAACTCTAAGAAGTTTTTAATTTCAGCACCACGCCAACTATAAATAGATTGATCATCATCACCAACACAACAAAGATTTTTATTTTTTTGAGATAACAAATATAACCACCGACTTTGAATATAATTAGTATCTTGATACTCATCGACTAAAATATATTTAAAATTTCTAGAATAAATTTCCCTTATATCATCATTCTTTTCTAAAATTTTTACAACATGTAAAATTAAATCACCAAAATCACATGTGTTTAAGTCAATTAATTTTTGTTGATAAATTTTATAAACAGGCAGGATAGTTTTTTCATAAATATCCCTTTTATTAATAATCACTTCATTTGGATAAAGTCCCTTATTTTTCCATTTATCAATAATTGCAAGAATGTATCTAGGTGCCAGTTGTTTAACGTCAATATTTTCTGCCTTGCAAATATTTTTAATAAGTCTTATTTGATCATCAGTATCTATAATTGTATAATTTGAATTTAAATTTACTGCGGAAGCATGTTTTCTTAGAAGCTTTGCACATATTGAATGGAAAGTACCTAGCCAAGATAAACTCGTAGCATCTGCTCCAAGAATTTTACTTACCCTTGATTGCATTTCTTTTGCTGCTTTATTAGTGAAAGTTACTGATAGTATTTGATTAGGATATGCTTTTTTTTCTCTAATAATATGAGCAATTCTACCAGTTAAAACTTTAGTTTTCCCTGAGCCAGCTCCAGCAACAATCAATAAAGGTCCCTCTAAATGAGTTACAGCCTCAGTTTGAGCCTCATTTAGATCTTTTAGATATTCTGAGTTTACCATTTTAATTATTTATTTATAAGTTTTCCTAAATGCAAAAAAAAAATAAATTTGAAAAAACATTTAGAAAATTATTAATATCAATTACTAAGAGAATAGAAAGTTTTTTTAACTTCTTTAGGGAAAATTTTTTTAATAAAAAAAAGGATTATAAAAATATTGATAATCGAATAATTTTAGCCTTAGTAATAATATTAATCAGTATATGTACTTATTTTTTATTACCATCATTATACGATCAAAATAAAATAAGACTTCAAATTGAAAATCAAATACAAGATAAATACAATTTAGAGGTTAAATTCAATAAAGTATTAAGATATGGTGTTTTTCCAAAACCTCATTTTTACTCCGAGAACGTTCAAATACTTCACAAATCAAATCAAATTGCTAAATCTAAGATGATAAAAGTTTCAATAGTTACTAAAAATTTATTTTCTATAAATAATGTAAAGGTTAAAGATATTCATTTTACAGAAACAAATTTTAGATTAAATAATTCAAATTTTAATTTTTTTGTCGATTTATTAAATAAAATTAACAGTAAAGAAAAAGTAAATTTTATAAATAGTAAATTATTTTATTTAGATCAAAATAATGAAATTATTTTTCTTTCAAATGTAAAACAACTAAATTATAAGCTCCAAGAAAATTCTTTCAAGAAACTTAGTTCTAAACTTAATATATTCAATATTCCAATTAACTTAGAGGTGATAAAAGATATTGATGAAAATAATTTTTTGACTGAAATTAAGTCATTTCCTCTTAGATTGAATTTAAAAATTAATTCTCAACATATTAATGATAGATTAGGTGGAGATTTAGATTTTACAATGGTAAATCAAAATTTAAAAGTTGATTACGAATTTAAAAACAAACTTCTTAAATTTATCTCTAAGAATCAAGATATAAATGGTGAAATTAATATCAAACCATTTTTTCTTACTACTAATTTAGACTTATTGCATATTGATTTAAAAAGAATTTTTGAGGAAAACTCATTCATGATTAACATTATTAAATCCGAAACACTAAACAATAAAAACTTAAATGGCATTATAAGCATAGAGACTAAAAATTTTAAAGGTATAAATTTTTTTGGTGAAACTAAATTTGATATTTTATTAGAGGAAGGAGATTTATTTATAAAAAATTTAATTACGACTTTTAAAAGATCTGTTCTTATCAATTTAAACGATACACAATTAATTGTTGAAGATAATAAACTAAAATTTGCTGGCTTTCTTACACTAGATTTTAAAGATGTGAAAAAAATTTTTGAACATTATCAAATAAACATAAAAAATAGAAAATATATTAAAAAAATTCAATTAGGTTTTCTATTTCATTTGGATGATGAATTTGTTGAAATTTATAATTTAAAAGTCGATGGAAAAACTACCCAAAATTTAGATAAATTTATTGAGATTTTTAACTTAAACAAAGACAATATCTTTAACAAGATTATAGTTAGAAAGTCAGTAAAAGATTTTTTTAAAATAATTAGTTTGGACTAATCATTTTTTTTGGATTTACTATTCTGTTATAATCTTTTTCATTTATTAAACCAGTTTTAATAGCTTCACTCTTAAGAGTTGTTCCATTTTTTAATGCTTTTTTTGCAATTTTTGCTGCATTGTCATATCCAATGTGTGGGGCTAAAGCTGTTACTAACATTAAAGAATTATCTAAATATTTTTTTATTTTAATTTTATCTACTTTTATTCCTTTTATACAATAGAGTGAAAAATTTTTAGTGCTATCTGCTAATAGATCTATTGATTGTAAGATATTATGGGCAATTAATGGTTTAAAAACATTTAATTCAAAATGTCCATGTGAACCAGCCATTGTAATTCCGTTGTGATTGCCAATAACTTTTACACAAACCATCGTCACAGCTTCTGATTGAGTAGGATTTACTTTTCCAGGCATTATGGACGAACCAGGCTCATTTGCCGGCAAGATAAGTTCACCATAACCAGCTCTAGGGCCAGATCCTAAAAATCTAATATCATTAGCAATTTTCATTAATGAAACAGCTGTTGTGTTCAATGTACCTGAAAAATTTACTATTTCATCGTGTGCTGCTAATGCTGCAAATTTATTTTTAGTAGGTTTAAATGGTAATTTAGTAATTTTTTTTATTTCATAGATTATTCTTTTATCAAAGCCCTTCTTACTATTTATTCCAGTTCCTACAGCAGTTCCACCTTGAGCTAAAAAATATATTTCATTTAATGCATTTTTTATTCTTGCGATACAATCTTCTAACTGCGATTGGTAGCCAGAAAATTCTTGACCTAGTGATAAGGGGGTTGCATCTTGAAGATGAGTTCTACCAACTTTAATTATATTTCTAAATTTGGAAGTTTTTTTCTTTAATTCTTTATTTAATAACTCTAAAGATGGTAATAACTTATTTTTAGTTTCGATAGCTATTGCTATATGCATAGCTGTTGGAAATACATCATTGGTTGATTGAGATTTATTTACATGATCGTTAGGATGAACAGGTTTTTTCGATCCTTTTTTTCCTCCTAGAATTTCGATAGCTCTATTGGCTATCACTTCATTTACGTTCATATTTGTTTGTGTGCCTGAGCCTGTTTGCCAAACTTTAAGAGGGAAATGATTATCTAACTTCCCTAATATTACCTCATTTGATGCCTTGATAATTGCTTTTGAAATATTCGGCAAAATTTGTTTCTCTTTTTGATGAACAATTGCTGCAGCTTTTTTAATTATAGCAATAGATTTAATTAGAACCGGTCTAACTAAAAATTCCCCAATATCAAAATATTTTTTTGATCTTTGTGTTGAGGCACCCCAATATTTGTCATTTGGAACATTGACTGAACCTATACTATCAAATTCTTTTCTAAATTTCATTGATTAACAAGTAGTTGTTAAATTATTATATATATACATTAATTTAATAAAACTTACAGGAGCAATATGTCAAATTTTAGTAAGGTAGGAATTTTTATGAAAACTTTTGGTCAGGAAGTTAAAGATAAAGCGTCATTTAGCACTGATAAAATCAACAAACTAAGGATTGATCTCATTCAAGAGGAAATTAACGAGCTAAAAGATGCAATGAATAATAAGGATTTATTAGAAGTTGCAGATGCTTTAACTGATATTCTTTATGTCACTTATGGAGCAGGTCATGCGTTTGGTATTGACTTAGATAAATGTTTTAATGAGGTGCAAAATTCTAATATGAGTAAATTGGATTCTAATGGCAAACCGATTTATAACGAGTCTGGAAAAGTAATGAAAGGACCAAATTATTTTAAACCTGATATTTCAAAGTTTATAAACTAATTTCTAATTTAACATCAACGGCTGGCGCACTATGAGTAATACTTCCAACAGAAACTCTATCAACTCCAGAGGCTGCAACAGATTTTACTGTTTTGAGATTAATGTTTCCAGAAGCTTCAGTTTCGTAATATCTTTTTGCCATCTTTACTCCAATTTTTAAATTTTTAACACTCATATTATCAAGTAAAACTGTATTAAATTTTAAACCAATAATTTTTTTAAGTTGTTTTAAATTTTCGACTTCTACAGTAATTTTTCTTCCCTTTTTATTTTTAATGGCCAAAGAAACTAATCTTTTTATATCTGAAGAACCAATGTGGTTATCCTTAATCAAGTACTCATCACTTAAATTAAATCTATGGTTAGTACCTCCTCCTAGTTTAACTGCATATTTTTGAATTACTCTTAAGTTTGGAATTGTTTTACGTGTACAACAGATCTTACATTTTTTTCCAGCTAATTTAACAAACTGATTTGTTTTAGTTGCAATACCCGATATGTGAGACAAATAATTTAAAGCAACTCTCTCAGCAATTAATATATTTTGAGCCTTTCCTTCAACTAGAGCTATCAAAGAATTTTTTTTTACAAAAGAACCATCTTTTTTTTTGACTATAAATTTAATTTTTTTATCAATTAAGGAAAAAGCATGTTTAGCAAATAAAAGACCACCAATCAAAGCGTCTTGATTGGATATTAATCTTGCTTTAATTATTTTATTATTTTCAACAAGATTTGAAGTTATGTCTCCAGATGGAAACAAATCTTCATTAAGTGCAAGTTTGACTGTATTTCTTATAAAGTTTTCACTAAGTTTAATTTTCGACACAAATAGCTATCTACCAATAGCGACCATTTTTTCTACAGACAATCTTGCTTTATTAATTGTCTCTCGGTCCATAATAATTTCACCAGTTTCATTTTCTAAACAGTCCAAGATCTTTGGTAAAGTTATTCTTTTCATGTGCGGGCAGAGATTGCATGGTCTAATAAATTCAACATTTGGATTTTCTACTTGAATATTATCACTCATTGAACATTCAGTAACCATCATAACTTTTTTAGGTTGATTATCTTTTACATAATTTATCATTCCTGAAGTTGATCCAGCAAAATCGCTTGCCTTGATAACTTCTGGTGGACATTCAGGATGTGCTATAATTTTAATTCCAGGATTTTTATCTCTAATATCGTTTATCTCTTTTTCATTGAATTTATCATGAACCATGCAAATGCCTTTCCATGCAATAATTTCAACATCTGTCTGAGAGGCAACATATTTAGCTAAATAGTCATCAGGTAAAAAAATTACTTTTTTTACACCTAAGGATTTAACAATTTTTACTGCATTAGCAGAAGTGCAACATACATCAGTTTCTGCTTTTACATCTGCTGATGTATTGACATATGAAACAACAGGAACTCCAGGATATTTCTCTTTTAAAAGTTTTACATCTTCACCTGTGATCGAAGATGATAATGAGCAACCTGCTTTCATGTCTGGTAACAAAACTTTTTTATTAGGGCTCATAAGTTTTGCAGTTTCTGCCATAAAATGAACCCCAGCCATTATAATTATGTCTGCTGAAGTTTTTGATGCTTCTACAGCAAGAGCTAAAGAGTCAGCAGAAAAATCTGCTATACCATGATAGATTTCTGGGGTCTGATAGTTATGAGCAAGAATAACTGCATTTTTTTCTTTTTTTAGTTTATTAATTTTATGAATATAGGGAGCATGGATTGACCATTCAATTTCAGGCATGACCTTTGAAATCTTCTGGTAAATTGGGTCTGTAGCTTTTTTAACTTCTTGATTAAATTCCATAATAAAATTTATCAATTTGAAACCTACTTGTCATTGATTTATTGTGGGGCATATTGCGGCCATGCTGAAATTGGTAGACAGGCACGGTTGAGGGCCGTGTGGACTTAGTCCATGAGAGTTCGATTCTCTCTGGCCGCACCAAAAAGAGTTTTTTATAGGATCTTTATCAAAATAAACCGAAATTTCATCTTAACTGTGATGGAATTATGCGCGCTATCATATTTGGATAGTTAATGTCTTGTTAAGACACCATTAAAGGTATAGAGCCGTTAATATCTAAATTCAATAATATATAATTAGCCTAATATGGAAAATTTTTTATCTCTTAAATTGGAAGAAACTCTCATTGAGTCTTTAGCAAAGATTAATTTTAAAACACCTACACCTATTCAGGCCAAAGCTATACCTGTTGCTCTGGAAGGAAAAGATATCTTAGGTACTGCACAGACTGGAACTGGAAAAACAGCTGCTTTTGGTGTTCCTTTAATAAACTATTTACTAAAAACAAAGAAAGATACCGCGTTAGTGATGACGCCCACTAGAGAACTTGCAACACAAGTTATGCAAACTTTGAATAACTTAGTTGGAAGAGGAAACATTAGAACAGCTCTACTTATTGGAGGTGACTCGATGCAAAAACAACTAAAACAAATGCGAAGAAATCCTAGATTAATTGTTGGTACCCCCGGTAGAATTAATGATCATCTTAAACGCAAAACTTTAAGATTAAATAATACAACTTTTTTAGTTCTGGATGAGTCTGATAGAATGTTAGATATGGGTTTTACACCTCAAATAAACCAAGTACTAGAAACCGTGCCTAGAAAACATCAAACATTATTATTTTCTGCCACATTGCCAAGCGATATAATAAAACTTGCCGAAAAATATTTAAATCAGCCTGTCCGAATTTCAGTCGGCTCAACCTCAACTCCTATTGAAAAAATTAAACAAGAAGTATTGCGTGTAAATGATGGAGATAAATACAATCAACTAATAAAAGAAATTTATACTAGACAAGGTTCAATTTTAATATTTGTAAAGACCAGACGAAATGCCGAAAAGATGGTTAAAAGATTAAAATATGATGATCATGATGCTGATGCAATCCATGGAAATTTAAGACAAAACAAAAGAGATCGAGTAATAAAAGCATTTAGAAATAACCATTTTAGAATATTAGTAGGAACAGACGTAGCAAGTCGTGGTTTAGACATACCTACTATTAAACATGTTATCAATTTTGATTTACCTCAAGTTCCAGAAGATTTTATTCATAGAATTGGAAGAACAGCTAGGGCAGGAGCTGAGGGTTCTGCATTAAGTTTTATTGGAAACGGAGACCGATTAAAATGGAATGCTATTCAAAAATTAATTAATCCAAATTTTAAAGTGGAGCCAGGTAATGATGTTAGACAAAGAGGAAAAAAAGATAGAAGTACTTTTGATAGAAAAGGAAGAAAAGTAAAAAGGGGTAAAAATAGATTTACTGACAAAAAAAGAGATAATCAGAATAGACAGCATAAGAAACGAAATAAAAAAGATAGTAGATCTTTTAGTTTAAAAAAAAAGTTTAATAAAAAGAAAAAAGGTTTTAAAAAAAAGTTTTTTGATAAAAAAAAATTTTTAGATAAAAGATAAAATTTTAAAGACTAAATCTTAAGCCATTCAGGAATAAATATTTTAAATGAGCCATTTTTGCCTTTATATACATGATCTTTATCAAAATTTTTATTCATACATTTAACTAGAGCAAACGGGTACTCTTCATTAATTAATATCTTCCCAATTTCGACTTCATTAATATTAATGATTTCATCTTCAGAAATTTTTCCATCAATAATTTCAATTGGTAATAATCTTTTCGATAGTTTATTTTTTAACTTAATCCTTGCAGTGTTTTCTTGACCAACATAACAGCCTTTCTTAAAATCAATTCCATTTAGCTCTTCAAAGTTACATTCTATGCCAAATAATTTATTTTTTAATTTGTCTGAATTTTTTGGAACAATTCCAAGTTTGTGGCTTTGAGTATAATAATTTTCTATTTTACTGTCTTTTAAATCAAGCTTTTTAAGAGATAGATAAAGCTTTTCTAAATTGATAATTAATCTTGCTCCTAAGTTTTTATTTCTTGGATCTAAAATTATTGGGTCTTCTCTGTATTTAAAAGTAAAACCTAAAATATCTTTTGATCCCTCAATAGATAAATATTTTTCAAATCCAAAACTTGCAACAACAAACTCATTGCTAAGATTAAGGATTTCTACTTTTGACCTTAATTTGTACAGATTAAGTTGTTTAAATATCTCTTCAGATTGAGATTTTTCACAATCAATGAAATAGCCTAATTTATGTTTAATAACGATAAATTCATAAAGAAACTTTCCTTGAGGTGTTAATAAAGATGCAAAACAACTTAAATTATCTGTAACTTTATTGATGTCGTTACTAATTAGATTTTGAAGGAAATCTTTAGCATCGGAGCCATTTATATAAAGTACAGCTCTATCATCGAGTATATAAACACTATTATTCATATTTGCATCAAATTAGATTTTAATATAATTACTTTTTTTAGAAATGTTAGAACTTATAATCAAAAATGGACAGTGTTATATTGATGGTGAGTTAAAATATGTTGACGTAGCTATTAAAGATAGCAAAATTCAAGATATAGGTTCAATTTCTGAAGAGACCAAAGATATTATTGACGCAAAAGGTCTAATAGTTTTGCCAGGGTGTATAGATACTCAAACTCATTTTAGAGAACCCGGATCAACAGATACGGAAGATTTACATTCAGGAAGTAGAGCAGCCATTGTTGGAGGTATCACAAGTGTATTTGAAATGCCTAACACTAATCCACCAACCTCAACTAAGGTAGAGTTTCAAAAAAAATTGGATCTTGCTAAAAATAGAATGTATTGCAATCATGCTTTTTATTTTGGTGCCACAGCAGATAACGGAAGTGAATTAGCAGATCTAGAAAATTTAGAAGGATGCTGTGGAATTAAACTTTTTGCAGGGTCTTCAACAGGTAATCTTTTAGTTGCAGAAGAAGAAGATATAGATACTGTTTTTAAAAATAGTTCAAAAGTTGTTGCAGTACACTCAGAAGAGGAGGAAATTTTAAATAAGAATAAAAAATTAATTAAAAATGGAGATGTACATTCTCATCCTACCTGGAGAAGTGTTGAATGCGCAATGTCATCTACTAGAAGAATTGTTAGAATAGCTGAGAAGTATAATAAAAAAGCACATGTGCTTCATATAACTACAAAAGAGGAAATCGACTTTTTATCACAGCACAAAGGAAACATAACATTTGAGATTACTCCACAACATTTAACGATTTATGCACCAGACTGTTATGATAAACTTGGAACGTATGCTCAAATGAATCCTCCTATCAGAGACAAATCACATTATGATCGGTTATGGTATGCTGTTAAAAATAATTTAAATGATACTATAGGTTCAGATCATGCACCTCATTTAAAAGTAAATAAAGATAAACAATATCCAAATTCACCATCTGGTATGCCAGGTGTTCAAACTCTTATGCCTGTTATGTTAAATCATATAAATGATGGCAAATTATCTCTTAATCAATTGATTAATCTTGTTTGTGAAAACCCAGTTAAAATTTTTGGAATAAAGAATAAAGGGTTTATTCAAAAAGGTTTTGATGCAGATTTTACAATTGTTGATATGAATAAAACGATAGTTATTAAAAATGAAAATATTGAGAGTAAATGTGGCTGGTCTCCTTTTAATGGATATAAGTTTAAAGGAACTCCTGTTTCAACTATTATAGCTGGAAAAATCAAAATGAAGAATGGTGAAATTATAGGAGACCCAGAAGGTAAGCCGCTTAAGTTTAAATGAGTAAATCAGGTCCATTAGTTTCAATATTAATAAACAATTACAATAAAGAAAAATTTTGCGAAAAAGCAGTTAAATCAGTTTTAAAACAAAATTATAAAAAAATAGAAATAATTTTTTTTGATGATGGATCTACCGACTCTTCAATAAAAAGGATAAGTAAAATTAAAAGAAATAACAAAAATAAAGTCAAGATAATTATCAACAAAAAAAGGAAAAATATTTTTTCATTCAATCAATTAAATGCTATCAAAAAATCTTTGAAAGTATGTAAAGGAAAATTTGTTTGTATTTTAGACTCTGATGATTTTTTTGAAAAGAATAAGATTAAAAAGATAGTTAACTTTTTTAAAGAAAATAAATCAAGTGATATAGTATTTGATCTTCCTATTATATTTTATAATCCATCAAAAAAACAAAAAATAAATAATGAATATTTTTATAGGGAGAATAAATGGCCAAAATTTCCACCCACAAGTTGTTTAAGTTTTAGAAAAAAAAGTTTAATTAAATCTATAAATAAGATTTCTTTTAAAGATTATTCAGAGCTCTGGTTTGATTTTAGAATTACAACTTTTTATGCTTTAAAAAAAAGACAATTTAATCTTATCAATGAAAATCTTACTTTTTATAGACAGAACTCAAATAATTATGAAAATAAATATCAAAAGTTTTTAAATAAAGAATGGTGGGGCAGAAGATACCAAGCATTTCAATTTTTAAAAAAAATTGATTATAAAAAATTTAACAATAACATTTTTACTTTTGATTATTTAACAACATTATTTTTTAATAAAATATTTATGATTAAATAACTTTGTGAGTAAAACTATTAACTAAAATTACAACAATCACGATTAAAAATAATCCTAAAATTACTTGCCAAGCTAAAGATTGTTTAAAAAAAATATATCCTAGTATTGCTATTGTAAAAATTCCAAGTCCGCTCCATGTTGCATATACAATTGCGATTGGAAGTTTATTGATCACAAAAGTAAGTAAGTAGAAAGCACCTAAATAAAAAATTGCTAAGAAAGTTGTTGGCATCAATCTAGTAAAATTTTGTGATACCGGAAGTAGCATAGTACCTGCGACTTCAAAAAAGATTGCACCTATAAGAGATAAATACGTTTTAACTATTTTTTAAAATATTATTTTTTTTAAGATCCTCTTTTATTTCATCTAAAATTACTGGATCGTCAATTGTTGGAGGCATTTTATATTCAACATTATCTGCAATTTTTCTAATTGTGCCCCTTAAAATTTTACCTGATCTTGTTTTTGGAAGTCTTTTAATAACTATTGCAACTTTAAATGCAGCTACTGGGCCAATTTTATCCCTAACCATTTGAACACATTCTTTAGATATAGTTTCATTATCTTTGTCTACTCCAGCTTTTAAAACGATCAGTCCGATTGGCAATTGTCCTTTTAATTTATCTGCAATTCCAAGAACTGCGCACTCAGCAACTGACTGATGTTCTGACAAAACTTCTTCTATTGCGCCAGTAGACAATCTGTGGCCAGCTACATTAATAATATCGTCAGTTCGAGACATAATCCAAATATAACCATCCTCATCTATGTGACCTGCATCATACGTTTGGTAATAACCATCATAATTTGACATATAATTTTCTTTATATCTTTCATCAGCATTCCAAAGAGTAGGAAAAGTTCCAGGAGGCAAAGGTAGCTTAACAACTATGTCTCCCATTTCATTTGGTTTAGCTAGGGTTTGATCTGACTTTATAATTTTTACATCATAGCCAGGAACAGCTTTACATGCTGAGCCGTATTTTGTTTCCATCATCTCAATACCAGTGCAATTAGAACTAATTGCCCAACTTGTTTCAGTCTGCCACCAGTGATCTATCACTGGAACATTAAGTAAATTTTCGGCCCACTTGATTGTATCTGGATCTGCTCTTTCTCCTGCAAGAAAAAGACTTTTAAATTTACTTAAGTCGTATTTTGAAAAGAATTTGCCTTCAGGATCTTCTTTTTTTATAGCTCTAAAGGCAGTTGGAGCTGTAAATAAAGATTTTACTTTATAGTCAGAAATAATTTTCCAAAAAGCCCCAGCATCTGGAGTGCCTACTGGTTTACCTTCAAATAGAACAGTAGTACATCCTTTGAATAAAGGAGCATAAACTATGTATGAGTGTCCTACAATCCATCCGATATCACTCGCAGACCACCAAATATCTCCTTCATCTATATTGTAAATATTTTTCATCGTCCATTTTAACGCTACAATGTGACCACCTATATCTCTTACAATTCCTTTTGGAGTCCCAGTAGTTCCCGATGTGTAAAGTATATAAGCAAATTCATTTGAATTCATCTCAACACAATCTGTGTTTTTAGCATTTGAACATGCCTCATCCCAACTTATCTCCAAAGGAGCATTTAGTTTTACTTCATGATCTTTTCTTTGATATAAAATCATCTTACTAATTTTATGTTGAGCTTGTTTTACCGCATCGTCAACCAATGGTTTGTACTCTACAGTTCTTCCTGGTTCAAAACCACAAGACGCAGTAACTAAAAGTTTAGCTTTACTATCGTCTATTCTACTTGCGAGTTCACTAGATGCAAACCCTCCAAATACAACTGAGTGTATAGCTCCAATCCTTGCACATGCTAGCATAGCAACAATAGCCTCTGGTATCATAGGCATGTAAATTATAACTCTATCACCTTTCTTGACGTCTTGATTCTTTAGTGCACCAGCAAATTTTGATACTTTTGATCTTAATTCTTCATAGGTGAACTTACTTTTGTTTCCAGTAATAGGACTATCATAAATTAAAGCATCATTATTCCCTCTGCCTTGATCAATGTGAAAATCTAAAGCGTTATAACAAGTGTTTGTTATGCCATCTTCAAACCATTTATAGAACGGGGGGTTGGATTTGTTTAAAATTTTAGTAGGTTTTTTAAACCAAAAAATATCATTTGAAGCTTCCTGCCAAAATTCTTCAGGTTTTTTTATTGATAGATCATAAATTTGATTAAATTTTTTTGACATAATTTATTTGATTCGAAATTAAATTTACTGTGGTTTTTAAATCACAAATTGTATTTAATTTTAAAAAACAAGTAAAATCAATGCTAATTTATCACAATTTTGTCTTCTATTATCTAGCTATATTTGGTATTTAACCCCCAACTTTGGCTTAGGGAAGCTTAAGCCTAGTTTATATAAACTAAACAAAGTAAAAACTAACTAAAGAGGGAGTTTTTTATGAAAAAACTTAAATTGTTTGCTCTTACAATTGTTGCCCTAATGGGTGTTACAACTGTAGCAAACGCTGCGACCGCTATGTTAGCACAAGATGATTTTGTTGGAATTTCCTTTTGGGTAATTTCAATGGGTATGTTGGCTGCTACAGCTTTCTTCTTCATGGAAAGAAGTACTGTAAATCCAGCATGGAAAACATCTGTGACTGTAGCTGGTCTAGTAACTGGTATTGCTTTTATCCATTACATGTACATGAGAGATGTGTGGGTAAGTACTGGCGATTCACCAACAGTATATAGATATATTGACTGGTTAATTACAGTGCCATTACAGATGATAGAATTTTACTTAATTCTAGTAGCTGTAAGAAAAGCAAATTCTGGAATTTTCTGGAGATTGCTAATTGGATCACTTGTAATGTTAATAGGTGGATATTTAGGAGAAGCTGGATACATCAACGCTACACTAGGTTTCATAATCGGTATGGCAGGTTGGGTATACATTCTTTATGAAATATTCTCAGGTGAAGCTGGAAAAGCTGCTTCAAAAAGTGGAAACAAAGCTCTAGTAACTGCCTTCGGTGCAATGAGAATGATTGTAACTGTAGGTTGGGCTATTTATCCGTTAGGTTATGTATTTGGTTACCTAACAGGTGGTGTAGATGCTAATTCACTTAACGTGGTTTACAACTTAGCTGACTTCATTAACAAAATTGCATTCGGTCTAGTAATCTGGGCTGCTGCAGTTAGTTCAGGAGCTGGCGCAAGAGCAAGATAATTACTAAGTAATTAAATTAATTTTAGGGCGAGTATGTTTTGCATACTTGCCCTATTTTTTTTTAGCCTTATAAATACTTTCAACTTATGACTAAAATATCTTATATCACACACGAAAATAAAACTTACACTATTGAAGTTCAAAATGGATTAACAGTTATGGAGGGAGCAGTTCAAAATGATATTCCAGGTATAGATGCTGATTGCGGTGGCGGAATGGCATGTGCAACTTGCCATGTTTATGTCAAAGAAGATTGGTTAAATAAACTTCCAAAAAAGGAGGATGGTGAAGAAGATATGCTTGATATGGCATTTGAACCCAAAACAAATAGTAGACTAAGTTGCCAACTTATAGTTTCTGACGAACTAGATGGACTTGTGGTTAATATTCCATCCAAACAAACTTAATGATAAAAACAGACGCATTGATAATTGGAGCAGGACCTACTGGCCTATTTACTGCACATCAATTAAAATTAATTGGATTAGAATGTGAGGTAGTAGATAATTTAGATAAAATTGGAGGACAGTGTATTGAACTTTACCCTGATAAGCCTATTTATGATATTCCAGCAATACCTGAGTGTACTGGTGAAGAATTAACAAACAATTTGATAAAACAATTAAAACCCTTTGATATTAAATTTCATTTAAGTGAAAGAGTTGATGAAGTCAAAAAAGAAAAAGATAATTGGATTGTTAGAACTAATAACAGAAAACTCTTTTCTACACCAAATGTTATAATTGCTGGAGGGGTAGGATCTTTTGAACCGAGAAAATTTTCTCCAAAAGAATGTGAAAAATTCGAGAATAAATCGTTATTTTATTCAGTTAAAGATAAAAAATTATTTAAGGGAAAAATAGTTACAATTTTTGGAGGTGGTGATAGTGCTTTAGATTGGGCAGTTGAGTTATCAAAAATTTCAAAAGTTAATTTAATTCATAGAAGAGATGAATTTAGAGGATCTCAGGCTACACTAGATAAAGTGAAGGAGCTAACAAAGATAGGAAATATTAGATTATTAACTAAGTATCAATTAGTTAATATCATAGGAAAAAGTGATATAGAGAGCATTGTAATCAAAAGCGATGATGGAGACACGCAAAATTTAAAAACTGATTATGTTTTAGGTTTTTTTGGTTTAATAATGCAGCTAGGACCAATCGCAAATTGGGGGCTAAATTTAAATAAAAAAACAATAGAAGTCGATACTGAAAAATTTCAAACAAATCAAAAAGGTATTTATGCCATAGGAGATATTTGTTCTTATCCTGGAAAACTTAAACTTATTTTATCAGGTTTCCATGAAGGTGCATTAGCAGCTAGAGCATGCTTTAAGTTGGCAAAACCAAATGAAAAATATAGATTTGAATTTACCACTACATCTTCAAACTTATTAAAAAGACTTGGGAAAAAAGAGTGATAGAACTTTTTTCAGCTAATACTCCTAATGGAAAAAAAATAAGTATTATGCTCGAAGAAATAGGTTACCAATATAAAATAATTAAAGTAGACCTTGATAAAGGAGAACAATTTAAAACTGAATTTAAAAAAATAAGTCCTTTTAGTAAAATTCCTGTAATTGTAGATCGTAGAAACCATAATACTATCTTTGAGTCTGGTGCTATTCTGATTTATCTAGCTGAGGAAAGTGGAATGTTTTATGATAAAAAAAATAGATTAGAAATAAATCAGTGGCTTATGGCACAAATGGGTTATGTTGGACCATTGTTAGGACAGCATCATCAATTTCACCATTATAATCCTGGAAAAAGTCAATTTGGAGAAGATAGATATTTTAAAATTGCAAAAAGAATTTATGGTGAGCTAGATGAAAGATTGTCTAATTCAAATTTTTTATCGGGTGAAAATTACACTATAGCAGATATAGGAACCTTTCCATGGATTGCTCGTCATGAATGGCATGATATTGGTTTATCTAAATACAAAAATCTTACTAGATGGTATAATGAAATTGCAAAACGTGATGCAGTAATTAAAGGATTTTCTTTTATGGACAAAGATGAGTTTCCTCCAAAACCTTAATTAATTCATTGAGCTAATTAATCTGAATAATGAAGCAAAAATACCATAGCCAGATAATTCTATTGCAATGATAATTAAAATAATTAATAAAAAACTTTTATTCATCTACTAAATACAAATATTAATAATAATATCCAAAAAAAAGCATAGTATAAATATATATATTTTTTTGTAAAATTGTATGTGATTGGATTATGTACGACTTTATTTTTTTTATTTTTATTATTTTTTTTATTTTTATTAGTCATCTGCATGCACCTTTTCATTTTTTTCATGTTTTTCTTGAGCAGTAATTGTATATTTAGCAATTGGTCTGGCCATTAATCTTTTTAATCCAATTGCTTCTGCAGTATCTAGACAATATCCATAAGTTTCATCTTTAATTCTAATTAACGCTTTATCAATTTCTGAAATTAATTTTATTTGTCTATTAATTGCTTTCATCTCTACATTTTTATCAGTATATGAACTTGCTTGATCCACTATATCTGCTGATATACTATTATCATCCATACTTCCATTGTATAGGGCTTCATTGTTAGATTTAATTAATTCTTTTTTCCACTCTTGTAGTTTCATTCTGAAATATACTTTGTGTTTTTCACACATATATTTTTCTGTATCTTTTGGAACGTAAGTTTTAGAAATTTTTAGTGGAACTTTTTTTATTTCTTTAGATTTTGTTACTTTTTTTGATTTAGTTTTAGTAACTTTTTTTTTAGTTTTTGAAGTCTTTGGCATTAGTCTAAATTAATAGCGGCGGAGTATATTCAGCAAAATTAGGGTGTCAAGCAGGGTTAATTAATGTAAATGTTAAATTATGGATGTTTTTAAAAGAAATATTGATAACATTTTTTTTATTTTTTTATTATCTCATTTATTAATTTGGACATTAGTTCCATCATTAACAAATGATAATTTACCTTTAGACGTTATAGAGGCTCTTGCGTGGGGTAATAATCTTGACTGGGGGTTTAACAAACATCCACCTGCTAGTGCTTTTTTTCCGGAGATATTTTACCAAATTTTTGGTTCTCAAGATTGGGCTTATTATTTTTTAAGTCAGATTTTTGTAATTATTTCTTTTATATATGTATTTAAACTTTCAAATGAGATATTAGACAACTCATTATTAGGTTTATTTTCAGTTTTTTTATTAGAGGGAATTTATTTTTATAATTTTACCACTCCAGAATTTAATGTGAATGTTTGTCAATTACCTTTTTGGTCATTGACTGTTTATTACGCTTGGAAAATATACAATCAAAAAGAAATTAATGTTTTAGATTGTGTTTACATTGGATTATTTGGAGCTATAGGTTTTTTATCTAAGTATTTGTTCATATACTTATTAATTTCGATCTTTTTATTATTTATTTATCAAATATTTATTAAAAAGAACAAAAAATTTGATTTTAAATATTTGATTTCAATTGAAGTTTTTATTGTTTTATTAGTTCCACACTTAATTTGGTTATATAATAACGATTATATAACCATAATATATGGCTTGAAAAGGACAGGTTTAGAGGGAACAGATATTTTAAACTATTTAACGTCCCCCTTTCTATTCTGTGTCAAACAATTAATAATCTTAATCCCTTTTTTAATATTAACTAGACTATTGATTAAAAAGATTAAATTCAAAATTAATTTTAAAGAGAAAAAGTTTATCTTTTTAATTTTTGTAAATTTTTTTCCTATATTATTAATTTTAATTACTTCGATAGTTTTAGGATCTACAATAAGAACTATGTGGATGACACCCTTTTATTTATTTTCTGGTATTTTAGTTATTTACATTTTAAAATCTCAAATAGATTTAAAAAAAATTAAAAATTTTTTATATGGATTTATTTTTTTATTTTTTTTGTCTCCAATTTTGTATTCTTTTATTTCCATAAAGCAAACTGATAAGAGAACAGACTATCCGGGTAAAGAAATAGCCATTAAAGTCCAGTATGCTTGGGACCAGCAATTTAATAATCCAATTAACATTGTTTTAGGAAATGAATGGAAAGCTGGAAATTTATCTTACCATCTTGACTCAAGACCATTATGGATAGGATTTATTGATCAAAATAAAATTGATGATCTTAAAGAACATATGTGTATTGATGATGTTTGTGTAGGATTCAAATAATATATGAAAAAAATTAAAATTTTAATACCAGTTTACAATGACTGGCAATCTGTCTCGAAGTTATTAGATGAAATAAATTTCAGTATATCGAATTTAAATCACGAAATTTCAATTATAATTGTTAACGATTCATCTAATCATGATCGAAAAAAAGAAGATAAAGATTATGAAAATCTTCAATCAATAAAAATTTTAAATATGAAAATTAATCAAGGACATACTAGATGCATTGCAACTGGACTAAAATATATTTTTAAAAACGAAAATTTTGATTATGTAATTCCTATGGATGGTGACGGTGAGGATAGACCAGAAGAATTAAAAGAATTTATTTATCTAATTGAAAATTCGAGCAATAAACCAATTGTTGGAGAAAGAGTGAAAAGATCTGAAGGTCTAATGTTTAGACTCTGCTACCAACTTCATAAAATAATTACTTTAACATTTACTGGTAAACATATAAAATATGGTAATTTTACTTGTTTACCAAAATTTACAGTAGAAAAGTTAATTAATGAAAAAGCTACTTGGAATAGTTTTTCTGGTGCGTTAAGAAAAGTGGAAAATGATTTAAAAGCCATTCCATCAACAAGGGGATCTAGATATTTTGGACCTTCTAAAATGAGTTTTTTTAGCTTATTAAAACATTCACTCTCGATTATAAGCGTTTTTAGAATCACAGTTCTAATACGTTCTGCCCTGTTTATTGTTTTATATATCCTTATGATTAAAAGCAATGCATCTGTGATCACAGCTATTCCGCTAATCCTATTGTTAATAATGATCTATTCAATTTCTAGTTTGTCACTAAGAGAGAATATGGACGAATTTGATAAAGCCTTATCAAAAATCAGTAACATTGAAAATTTTAAATAGCTCTAATTATTGGTAAACAGTAAAAATCAGCAGTATCTATTTTAGAAGAGTACTGTCTTTTCATATTCCATTTTTTGTGAACACCAGCACTAGCAAGACTGAGTGTTGATCTCCCATATCTGTAATTAGTGTTATCAATTGATCTCATCAAATTATTTATTTTTTCATCTTTTTCAGATGAAAATAAATTTTTTCTTCTATCGTTATTGTGTAGTCCTGTAAGCATGACTCCTGCTTTTTGATAGCGATAGCCGTTCTTAAAGATACCTTCTAAGATTAAAACTGCAGTTTTAACAGTTTCAATACTGTTATTTGTTGCAATAGGAAAATCTATTGTTTTTGCATTTGAATAATAGCCATGATTTCTTTGAAAGGGACTAGTTCTAACAAAGACTGTAATTGCTTTAGCAACTAAAGACTCTGATCTAATCTTTTCGGATGCATTCAAACAATAGTTTGCAACTGCTTCTTTTAATTCTTGAAACTTTTCAATTCTTTTTCCAAATGACCTTGAAACTACGCAGCTTTTTCTTTTTGTTTGTGTTGTCTCTAAATCAATGCAAGGAATTCCTCTAAGTTCCATTGCGGTTCTAGAACTTAAAACATTAGAACATTTTTTAATCCAGGTATTAGACTTATTCTTAAGCTGTTTTGCATTATAGATTCCATTTTTTTGATAAAATTTTGTAAGTTGTCTACCAACTCCCCATACATCATTTATTTCAATTTTTTCCAAAATTGGATCTAAATTTTCTATGCCAATTAAACTTGTAACACCTGATTGTTTCTTCTTTGCAATATGATTGGCAACTTTACTTAAAGTCTTCGTCTTAGCAATACCAATACTAGTTGGAATACCAGTCCATCGTAAAACTGTTTCTCTGATTTCTCTACCAACTTTTTCAACCTCGGAGTCCGGAAAATTTGATAGATCTATGAATGCTTCATCAATCGAGTATACTTCTATTTCAGTATTAAATCTTTTAAGAGTCCTCATTACTCTTCTAGATAAATCTCCATATAAAGAATAATTTGATGAAAAAACTTCAACGTTATTTTTGATAATGATATCTTTCCCTTTAAAGTATGGTTCACCCATTTTAATTCCTAAAGCTTTTGCTTCATTAGATCTCGAGATAATACAACCATCGTTATTAGATAAAACCACAACTGGTTTTTTTCTTATTCTTGGATTAAATAATCTTTCACAAGAAACATAGAAAGAATTACAGTCAACTAGAGCTATTTTTTTAGTACGTTGAATGGATGACATAAGTTACAACCCCCCAAATAAAGACATCTTCTTCTTCATTAAGTAAGATTCTTTTAGAAAAATCTTTAGATCCTGATGTTAGAAATTTTTTATTTCTTTCTTGAACTAAAGTTTTGACCACAAGTTCATCATGAACATTTGCGATAACTGTTGAAAAATTTTTAGGCTTTAAACTCTTATCGACAACTAATAAGTCTCCATCGTTAATTCCAACATCAACCATTGATTTTCCTTGTACTCTGATGATGAAAGTGGCTGGAACATTTCTGATTAAATGCATATTTAAATCAATATCCTCTTCGATATAATCAGTGGCAGGTGACGGAAAGCCAGCACCAGCTTTATGTAGATAATAGGGAATAGTTAGTTTCATGTTCTTGTTTTGTTCTATTTTATAGCTTATTTATACAATGCACGCAAGAGGTTGTATTTTGAGTCCGTAATTGAATCAAAAGTGAATCAAAACGTGAACATCAAAACTATATTTTGTATGCTTGTGGATAACTTCAACCAAGGATAGTTTAAAAAAATTAAATGAAAAAAATTTTAGGGATTGCGCTTCTAGGATTATTTTATTTTGGTTCGGCAAATTCTGTTACAGTTGATTTATCCGTAAAAATTTCTGGTAGTACAGGAGCTGATGCGTGGGTGTATTTTAGTGGAAGTTCAGGTGCTGATGAGTGGTGGTATGTTGTAGGAGAATGTAACCATTTATCGCCCGATGTTTGGATATACCCAAGTGGTAGCGCAGGTGCTGACAAGTGGGTTTATATTAGTGGTAGCGCGGGTGCTGATAAATGGGTATGTATTTCTAATCCAGATCAATTAGATCAAGAAATGCTAGAAACTTTGGGATTAAGATAAAAAATATGAAAAAACTAATTTGCCATTGTGGAGCTGTAGAAGCAGAAATAAACTTAGATGGAGATTTAGCTAAAGTAATAAAATGTAATTGTTCTATTTGTAAAAGAAAAGGAGCAATTATGTCGATGGTAAAAAATGAGGACTTTAAAATTGTAAAAGGTGAGGATAAATTAAAACTTTATCAATTTCATTCGAAAGTCGCCAAACATTACTTTTGCTCAGACTGTGGAATTTATACCCATCACAACCCAAGAATAAATCCAGCGATGACAGGATTTAATGTTGGGTGTATTGATGAAATAAATACTTTTGATATGAAAGAAGTTCCGGTAAACGATGGTCAAAATCATCCTTTAGACAAAAAATAAATTTCATGCAACAATTTAGTTTATGCTTTGGTAAGGTAAAAAAAGACTGTTTAAAGTTCATTAAATCTCAAGAAACAAAAGCTGATAAATTTAAAAATAAAGAAAGAATGATTAAATCTTTCTTAATTCCTTTATGTTTTTGGATCAGTAAAAAGGCTTATAAAAAAAAACCGTATTTTGTAGGATTAGCAGGAGGGCAAGGAACTGGCAAAACTACAATTAGTTCTTTAATCAGAATTATATTAACAAAATACTTTAAATTAAATGTTTTTAGAATTTCAATAGATGACTTCTATAAAACAAGAAAAGAGCGAATAAATTTATCAAAAAGAGTTCATCCTATGCTTTTAACTAGAGGTGTGCCCGGAACACATGACATTAATATGATGTTAAATTTCTTTAGAAAGTCCAAAAGTAAGAAATTCAAAAGATTAAAATTACCAACATTTAATAAAGCTATCGATGACAGGTTTACCAAAAAAAGATGGTATGATTTAAAGAAAAAACCTGATGTTATTATTTTTGAAGGGTGGTGTGTTGGTGCAAAATCAGAAAAAAATACTACTTTAAAGAAAACAATAAATTCAATGGAAAAAACAAAAGACCAAAAACAGACTTGGAGAAAATATGTTAACTACCAATTGAAATCAAAGTACAAAAAATTGTATTCACAATTAAATTGTTTAATTTATTTGAAAGCAAAAAATTTTAGCTTGCTTCAAAAATGGAGATTGAAACAAGAAAGGAAACTTTGGATTAAAAGTAAAGTGAAATCAAAAATAATGAGCAGAGGAGATGTATTAAATTTTATGCAAACTTATCAAAGAATTACACAAAACATGTTTAGATACATGCCTAAATATGCATCAGTTATATTCAATTTAAATAGTAACCATCAAATTAAATCTGCTGTATATAAAAAGAGATGAAAAAATTTTTATTAATAATAATTAGTATTTTATTAATTACCGCAAACTCAAATGCGGAAAGTTTTTCTATTGCTTTATCAAAAGCATATAAAAATAATTCTGAATTAAATGCAGAAAGAGAAAATATAATAATTTCTGAACAAGAATTAAAAATTTCACAAGGAAACTACTTGCCAACAGTAACTTTATCAGGATCTAAAAGCCAAGAGGATACAAATAAACTTACAAATCAATCAGGTAGTAATACTACTATTAACGATGTTGATCCATTCACTAGATCTATCTCAATTTCACAAACTTTGATTGATTTCGGACGAGGCGCAGAACTATCAAAAAGTAGAATTGGCTTAGATTTGGCAAAAGCAAAACTTTTGAAAAAAGAACAAGACATTTTATTTAAAACGACAGAAGCTTATACAGGTTTAGTTTTAGCAAATGAAAAATTAAAAATTAATCGAGATAATGTTGAGTTATTAAATAGACAAGTCGAAACAGACCAAATTCGTGTTGCAAGAGGACAAATAACTTTATCCGATGTATCACAATCAGAGTCGTCATTAGCTAGAGCACAAGCACAACTAATTCAAGCTGAAAATAAATTATTAACAAGAAAATTAAATTACGAAAATATAATAGGCACCCTAAATAACCCAAAATCTTTAGATAAAAAATCAATTAACAAATATCCTCTACCAGGAAGTATAAATTCTGCTATTGAACTTTCTAAAAAAAATAATCCTGATTTAATCATCGCCAAATTAGAATATGAGCAAGCTAAAAAAGATAAAACTATTGCAAAATCAGATCTTGCTCCAACAGCTAATTTATCTTTGGAGAGATCTTATACAGATGATTTCAGTGCTACATACGATGAAAGAGAAAAAGACACCCTTAAGGCAACTATTACGTGGCCATTTTATTCTGGAGGAAAAAATTTAGCCTCATTAAATAAAAGCTCGAGCTTAGAAACAAGGTCTAGATTAATTTTGGATAGTGTTACTAAACAAAATCAAACTAATGTAGCTAGCGCTTGGTCTAGTTATCAATCCAATCAAAGTTTACTAAACTCTGTCCAGGCTCAAGTCA
>CABYTL010000006.1 GCA_902521805.1 uncultured Pelagibacteraceae bacterium | reverse complement strand
GATTTGTAATTAAAATTTAATTTTTCTCCATTTTTTAACCCAACACTAGTAGAGTTAATATATAAATCACAATCTATAATTTTTCCCCATTCAACAATTTCAATAAACTCGAAAATTTTTTTTATTTTTTTAGCATTTTTGAGAGTTCTATTTGATATGAAGATTTTTCCTACTTTTAGACTTTTCAATCCATAAATGATTGAGGGTACCACTCCACCAGCGCCCAAAATTAAAACTTTTTTATTTCTTAAAACTAATTTATTAATTAATAAGGATTTTTTAAATCCATAAACATCTGTGTTATCTCCGTAAACTTTTCCATTTTTTTTAAAAACAGTATTAACCGAATTTGTTTTTTTTACGATTTTAGATTTAGACTCCAAAAAGGGTAAGATATCTTGCTTGAACGGAACAGTTACGTTCATTCCATAAATTTCTTTTTTTTTAATCTTCTTAATTATTTTTTTAATTTCATTTTTTCGAGGAGAATATTTTTCATAAATTCCTTTTATGTTATTTTCATTAAACCAATGATTGTGAATTTTAGGCGACAAAGAATGGGTTACTGGATTGCCTATTATTAGATGTTTTTTCATTTAATTATAATTACCTAAATACTCCTTAATTTTTTCAATTGGTAATCCCATTATAGTATTTTTGTTACCCTCTATACTTGAAAATAAGCTTTTTCCAATTCCTTCAATTTGATAAACATTATAAGCAAATAATGTACTATCATTAATTTTTGAGAGATAGTTTTTTAATTCAATCATAGAAAATTTTTTCATGGTAAGCTTGGCCTTATCAGTATAGTTCCATATCATGTTTCCGTTTTTAGATATACAAACTGAACTAATCAAATAATGTGTTTTATTATTTAAAGATCTTAATATTTCTAAAGCCTCTTTTCTATCAATGGGTTTTGAAATAACCTTTCCTTTTAAGTCTATTACACTGTCTGCTCCAAGAACTATTTGATTTGTAAATTTTAAACTTATTTTATTAGCTTTTAATTCTGCCAAATTTTTTGAGATTATTTCAGGAGACGCATTTTGTTTAATTAATGATTTTTTAACACTTTCCTCGTCAACATTTGAAGGAACTACCTCACAATTAATTCCATTAAAGTCCAATATATCTCTTCTGACTTTACTTTTAGAAGCTAAAATAATTTTATTAATCATTTTTGATTGAAAATTTCATATATCTTAATTATTGACGCTGCTGTTTCTTCAACAGATTTTCTTGTTACATCTATGCTTGGCCATCCATATTTTTTGAAAGTTTTTTTTGCGCTATCAATCTCTTTTTGAATATTTTCAATATTTGTATATTTTATATTATCTGTCTCTTTAAAAACATTCATACGATTTTTTCTAATATCCACCAATCTCTGTGCCTCAGTATTCAATCCTACCACACAATTTGCCTTTGGGTTGTCTTTGAGAATTTTTGGTATGGAGTTTTCGTTTATTAATGGAATGTTTGAAGTTTTGTAACCTTTATTAGCCAGGTATATTGAAGTAGGAGTTTTACTTGTTCTGCTTACACCCAATAATATTATGTCGGACTTGTCTGTTTCATTTATTAAGTTACCATCATCATGATTCATTGTGAATTGAATTGCTTCTATTCTTTGATAATATTCATCATTCAAAGCGTGTTGGCCACTTGGTTCGTTCGAAGCTTTTTGATTTAATAATTTTGAAAAACTTAGAATTAAATTTCCCAAAACTCCAAAACAAGGCAACCCCTTAGCGTCACTTTTATTAGCTAAAAATTTTGCTAATTTGTTATCTACTATCGTATACAAAATAATTGAATTAGAATTTTTTTTTGCATCTTCTAAAATTTTTAAAATTTGATTTTCTGTTCGTGTAAATGGGTATTCGTTAACTTTATATTTAATATTTTTAAATTGTGCCTTTAAAGCTAGGAAAATTCTTTCTAATGTTTCTCCTGTAGAATCAGAAATAAGATATATTTGATAGGTATTACTCATGTATAAAAAGTTAGTATATTTGTATTATTTGCCAATAATTATAAAATTAAATATTTTTTAAAAATTTATTGTAAAAACTAAATATTATTAACAATAATAAACATGTTAATAAAATAATACATATTTTGAATAAAAAACTAAATAATTAATATTAATCAATAATATTAATGATTTTTGATTTAAATGTTAAGTATAACTGGTTGAAAAAAAGTGTGTAAAAATTAATTATCGCAATTAACAAGATATAATACTAATACAAACATATATTTAATTATTTATATGACCCCTATTAATAAGGTTATTTTTGAAAAAAGAACAGATATAAAGCCAATATGGATAATGAGGCAAGCCGGAAGGTATTTACCAGAATTTAGAGAAATAAGATCAAAAAACAAAGATTTTATAAAACTATGTTTAAATCCGATCTTATCTACAGAAATTACTCTTCAACCATTAAAAAGGTTTGACTTTGATGCGGCAATTATTTTTTCAGATATATTAATGTTACCTTATGGTTTAGATCAAAATGTAGAATTTAAAAAAAATTTTGGTCCTGTTTTAGGTCAGCTTGATTTAGATAAAATATCTAAAATGAAAGAAATTGACTTCGTTGAAAGAGTCAAACAAGTTTATAAAGCTATAAAAAATGTAAGTAATAACGATATTTTAAAAAACAAAAATACTATTGGATTTGTAGGTGCTCCTTGGACCATATTAGTTTATATGATAAATCAACAATCCCCTAAAAAACAATTAAAAAAAGATTTTTTTGAAAATAAAGATTTAATAAATAATGTTTTATTAATTATTGAGAAATTTTTAAAAATTCACATTAAAAATCAAATTGATAGTGGTGCAAATGTAATTCAACTATTTGATAGTTGGGCAGGATTATTAAAAGAAAAGGACTTACCATATTACATATATAATCCGACACTAAATTTGGTTAAATTCGTTAAATCTTTAAATATACCTGTCATATGTTTTCCAAGGAATATTAAGGACTATAAAAAATATTGTGACTTTATAAAACCAGATGCAATCTGTATTGATTATGAGGTTGATCCAGTAAAAATAGAAAAAGAAATAAATATACCTATTCAGGGAGGCATGGACCCCAAGGTATTACTGACCGATAGAGAGACATTAAAAAAGGAGGCAAAAAGATACCTAGATATATTTAAAGATCATCCTTATATCTTTAACTTAGGACATGGAGTTTTACCGGAGACGGATCCTGGCATGATGGATTATTTAGTAAAAACAGTAAAAAATTATTAATATGGATTACACACACCCAAAAAGAAAAACGAAAGTCGTGTTTGTGCAGCTAGGCTCACCTTCAGAACCAACAACTAAAGCTTTAAGAAAATATCTTCGAAAATTCTTAGGAGACCCTAGAGTTATTGATATAAATCCATGGCTTTGGAAAATAATTTTAAACTGTTTTGTATTGCCTTTTAGGCCTCAAAAATCAGCCAAACTTTACGCAAGAATTTGGGATGGCAAAAGCTTTCCACTAATTACTAACACTAGAGACTTTACGAAGAATGTTAGTGAAGAATTAAAAAAAATAGATCCTGAAGGATTTGTCGAGGTTAACCATGCTTTTTTACTATCCCCTCCGTATGTAAATGAAGTTTATGACAGCTGGGAGGAGGATTTGAAAAAAGGAGTTGGTGCAACAAAACTTCTTGTAATACCAATGTTTCCACAATACTCTGAAAGCACAATAGCTTCAGGTATAGACGCGCTAGCAAAAGAATTATCTAAAAGGGTAAAAATACCAACTTTTGAGGTGATAACCAATTTCCATAGAACACACGCCTTTATAGATAATTCAGTCAATCAGGTGGATCTAAAATTAGATGAATTAATAAAACAAGGAAAGAAAATTGATAATCTAATAATAACCTTTCACGGAATGCAAAAGAGAAGAGTTGTTAACAAGGGAGATGATTATTATCGTCATTGTTATGAAACTTTCTGCCTTATCACAAAAAATCTTAAAAATGTAAAACCCGAACAATGCTTGATGAGTTTTCAAAGTCGTTTTGGATCTGAGGAATGGATAACACCTTACACAGAAGATGTGGTTAAAAAATTAATATCAGAAGGAAAAAAGGAAATAGCAATATATTCACCTAGCTTTGTCGCCGATTGTTTAGAAACAACGGATGAATTAGGTCATGAGTTGGTGAATGAGGCAAAAGAATTAGGTGGTAATATACACCCAGTAGAATGTTTAAATACTAATAAAAACTGGTGTAAAGATTTCGCAAAATATACATTCACTCAAGCCGAGGGTTCTGCGCAGGACAAAGAGGATATCGAGTATAAACTTGATAAAAAATATTATCAGGAGATGCCAAAACAAGAAATGAACAAATCATAGCATTTAATATGCACAGTACTTTAATAATTTATTCTAGTACAGATGGTCATACAGAAACTATTTGTAAGCGAATATCAAATTCTTTAGACAACAAGAATGAGACTAAAATTACGTCTTTGGATGATGCATTAAAGCTTGATTTGTCAATTTTTAATAAAATTATTATAGGAGCTAGTATAAGATATGGAAAACATTCTAAAAAACTTTATAAATTTATCAAATTAAACAAAGATGTATTAGATCAAAAAAATAGTATTTTTTTTTCAGTAAATGTGGTCGCTAGAAAATTAGAAAAAAATACTCCTGAAACAAATCCTTATATTAAAAAATTTCTAAAAATCTCTAATTGGAGACCAAAAAAAATTGGAGTGTTTGCTGGCAGAGTAGATTATCCAAATTATAGTTTCTTTGATAAGTATGTAATTAAACTAATTATGTTTTTAACAAATGGTCCAACGGACACGTCTCAATCTTATGAATTTACAGATTGGTCAAAAGTAGATCAGTTCGCAAAAGAATTGGTTTAAAATACGCTAAAAAGCCTAAAAAGGCTGGTGTTTTTAATGTGTTTTAAAAACATAGGAACACTCTTGTAAAAGTTGTAATAGTATATATATTATATTTATTATTAAGTCCTTAATAATTTTTAATCATGAATATACAGGAACTAAAACTTAAATCATCTGAACAGCTTATTACACAAGCAGAAGAGCTTGGAATAGAAAATGCGAGCACTTTAAGAAAACAGGAAATTCTTTTCGCTATCTTAAAAAAAGTAGCTGAAAAAGAAGAAATTACTGGAGCGGGAGTTTTACAATTATTGCAAGATGGATTTGGTTTTCTGAGAGCAATGGAATCTAACTATTTACCAGGACCGGATGATATTTATGTAAGTCCAAGTCAAATAAGAAAATTTGGTCTTAGGACTGGTGATACTGTTGAAGGACCAGTTAGAGCACCGAAAGAAGGTGAAAGATATTTTGCTTTACTTCAAGTTAGCAAAATAAATTTTGAGGAACCGGATAAATCAAGACATAAAATTGCCTTTGATAACCTAACTCCTCTATATCCTGACAAACAATTAGTCATGGAAGTTGAAACTACAAAAATTGAAAAAAAACCTGATCTTACTCCAAGATTAATTGATTTAGTTAGTCCAATAGGAAAGGGTCAGCGTTCAATTATTATTTCTCCGCCTAAAGCGGGAAAAACAATGATTTTACAAAGCATCGCTAACTCTATAGCTAAAAATTATCCCGAATGTTACTTAATTGTGCTTTTAATTGATGAGAGACCAGAAGAGGTTACAGATATGCAAAGGACAGTTAAAGGAGAAGTTATAAGCTCAACTTTTGATGAACCTGCACAAAGACACGTTGCTGTCGCAGAAATGGTCATAGAAAAAGCAAAAAGATTAACAGAACATAAAAAAGATGTAGTCATTCTTTTAGATTCTATTACTAGACTTGGAAGAGCCTACAATGCTGTAATACCAAGTTCAGGTAAAGTTTTAACTGGAGGAGTTGATGCTAATGCATTACAAAGACCAAAAAGATTTTTTGGTGCTGCAAGAAACATAGAAGAAGGAGGTTCTTTAACAATTATTTCAACAGCTCTAATTGATACTGGTAGTAGAATGGACGAGGTAATTTTTGAGGAATTTAAAGGAACAGGTAATAGTGAAACCGTTTTAGATAGAAAGATAGCTGATAAAAGAATTTATCCTGCAATAGATATAACTAAATCTGGAACAAGGAGAGAAGAATTATTATTTGATAAAAATGATCTACAAAAAATGAACGTTCTTAGAAGAATTATAGCCCCGATGGGAACCATGGACGCTATTGAATTTATAAGTTCTAAGCTAAAAGATACAAAAAATAATGCTGAATTTTTTAATTCAATGAATAAACCTTCTTAAAATCAAATCACCTAATTAAAAATGTATGGATTTAGAGATTAAAATTAGATCAATACATAATCTTATCCAAAATAAAAAATTTGTTCTAGCTAAAGAGACTTTAGATAAATTATTAAAAAAATTTCCTAATAATTCATATTTATTAAATTTTAGGGGACTAACGTGTCAATATCTTGACGACAATGAATCTGCGTTAAAGTTTTTTACCCTTGCACTTAAATACGAAGAAAAAAATATTGCAGCGATGAATAATTTGGCAAACACACATAAGAGACTGTTAAATTATTTAGAGGCCGAAAAGATTTATAAAAAGATTCTAGACATCGACCATAATTATGTTCACGCCTTAAATAACTATGCAAATTTAAAAATTGAAATAAATAAACATAATGAAGCAATTCCTCTTTTAGAAAAGGCTATACTAATTTCTAATCAAAGAAATATCAAACCCTTAGACATTATGCTCTCTTTAGCAGGAGTGTATCAAAGTATAAATAATTTAGAAAAAGTAAGAAAAATTCTAGATGAAGTATTTTTAATAAAGAAAGATTTTGCACCAGCGCACAAATTATTGAGCGAAATTACAAAATATTCTAGCGATGATATGAACTCTTTATCTCATATTGAAGATATGAAAAAGATTAATTCGAAAGGAAATTTGAATGATCAGAATAAAATTATTTTATCTTTTGCTTTAGCCAAATCTCTAGAAGATCTTAAACAATATGATGAATCATTCGATTTATTGAAAATAGCTAACAATAATAAAAAAAAATTAATCAATTCAAACTTAAAAGATGAAATAAATATTTTTCAAAGTTTAACGAAAAATTTTGAAAACGTTGATTTTAAAGAGATAAAAGGAGAAATTAATTCAAAAAAGATTATATTTATTTGTGGTATGCCTAGATCTGGCACAACCTTAATCGAGCAAATTTTATCAGCTCATCCAGAAGTCTATGGAGCTGGTGAATTATTATATCTAGAAAAAATAATAAATAAAAATTTTTTCAGATCCAACAAAATTGATAAACAAAAAATAATTGATTTACAAAATTTATCATCAGGAAAAATAATAAAAGAATATCTTCAATTTTTTGAAATATACAATATCAAAGAAAACACAATAACAGACAAAACACCTCAAAATTTTAAGTGGATAGGTTTTATAAAAATTTTTTTTCCTAATGCAATTATTATTCTCTGTAAAAGAAATCCAAAGGATAATTGTGTTTCTCTTTTTAAGAATGATTTTCCTTCATCGACTATGAATTGGTCGTTTGATCAGGAGGAAATTGCTGAATATTATAATGAATATCATAAACTTATGAATTTTTGGAAAGTTAAAATTCCAAAAGATATTTATGAATTAAATTACGAGAGATTAATAGAAGATGATAAAGGTGAAATAGATAAACTTTTAGAGTTTTGTAATTTAGATATAAGTGAAAAATGTTATAATTTTACAAAATTTAGCAAAACCCCAATTAAAACAGTAAGTGTATCTCAGGCAAATAAACCTATTTATAAAGATTCTATTAATTCATTTGATCCATATCAAAATCATTTACAAAAAATGTTAAAAAAATTAATATAATTTAATATTAATTTTGTACGATTTTAATATGATAAAGCCATGACAATTTACGCTTTATCAAGTGGACCGGGAGTTTCTGGTGTAGCTATAGTTAGAATTTCAGGACCTGAAGCGTCAAATGTTATCAAATCTCTTACTGGCAAAGAAGCTCCTAAGCCTAGAATGGCAACCCTTCGGAAAATAAACAATATCAACACTTCTGAGCTGATTGATGAAGGGATTATAATATGGTTTCCAGGCCCTCAGAGCTACACAGGCGAGGATATGGCCGAAATCCATGTGCATGGAGGGAAAGCTGTAGTTTTGGCAGTTCAAAACGAGATTTCAAAAATCAAAAGTTGTAGATTAGCCGAGCCAGGAGAATTTACAAAGGTTGCTTTTCAAAATGGGAAAATAAATTTACTTAAAGCTGAGAGTATAGCAGATCTGATATCTGCTGAAACTGAAATTCAAAGGTTACAAGCTGTAAAAATCATGAGAGGAAAATCTTCAGAGAAATTTAATGAGTTAAGAGAAAAATTATTGAAAATTTTATCATTTGTTGAGGCTAAAATAGATTTTCCTGATGAAGATTTACCAGAAGATAATTTAAAAAAAATAAAACAAGAGTCTGCAGATGTATTAAATGAGATTAATAAAATATTAAATGATCAAAAAGTTGGAGAGATAATCCGTGAAGGTTTTAAAATTGCAATCGTAGGACCAACTAATGCAGGTAAATCAAGTTTATTAAATAATTTATCTAACAGAGAGGTTGTTATAGTTTCTGAGATAGCTGGCACAACGAGAGATGTTGTTGAAACCCATCTAAATATAGATGGATATCCTGTTATTATTTCTGACACAGCCGGTATAAGAGAGTCAAAAGATGAAATCGAAAAAAAGGGAATAAGATTATCTCTAAAAAAAGCTGAAAATGCTGACCTAAAATTAGTAGTAGTTGATGCTAAAAGTATTGATTTAAGCGGTTTTTTGAATGATTTGATAAAAAATGATGCAATTCTTGTTGTTAATAAATCTGACTTATTAAAAGATAAGTTAAACCCTGAAATTCTTAAACTTAATCACGTTTTAATTTCATTAAAAGACAACTCAAACATTGATGAGTTGATCAAAAAAATTAAAAACTATTTAAGAGATAAATTCATAGCTGAGGAAGATATTTTAATTACTCGAGAAAGACATAGACAACATTTAGTTCAGTGCGCAGATCATTTGAAAAACTTTTTGGATAAAAATAGTAAAAAAGATTTTGATAAAGCAGCTGAAGATTTAAGGTTAGCAACTAGACATTTGGGTATGATTGTCGGAAAAGTTGATGTAGAGGAGATATTAGGCAGTATTTTCAACGATTTTTGCATTGGGAAATAAAAGCAATTTTGCTTCATTTTTAGGCCTTTTTTTTCGATTTTGGTTGATAAATATAGCTTATTTAAGGAAAAAAACTGAAATCTTGTAAATATTCTAATCGAATATAAATTAAGTTCATGAAACAAGATTTATCATATGATGTGGTAGTAATTGGTGGGGGTCATGCAGGATGTGAGGCAGCAGCTGCATCAGCTCGACTTGGAATTAACACTGCCCTATTCACTCACAATAAAAATACTATAGGAGAAATGTCATGTAATCCTGCTATTGGTGGTTTAGGTAAAGGTCATTTGGTAAGAGAAATTGATGCTCTAGATGGGGTTATGGGTGAGGTTGCCGATAAGTCTGGAATACAGTTTAGACTGTTAAATAGAAGTAGAGGTCCAGCAGTAAGAGGACCTAGAACTCAATCCGACAGATCATTATATCGAAAATTTATGCAAGAAAAACTTGTAAACTACTGTAATTTAAGCATTTATTCTGATCCTGTAATTAAGTTTATTTTTAATAATAATGCAATAAGTGGATTTTTAACATTAAAGGGTAATAAAGTAAGTTGTAACAAGTTAATACTTACAACTGGCACATTTTTAAACGGCTTGATACATGTTGGTGATGAAAGAACTCCTGCTGGTAGATTTAATGAAAAGCCAAGTACTGGTTTAAGTGAACAGTTAGAGAAATATAATTTTAAAATAGGTAGACTTAAAACTGGGACACCACCAAGGTTAGATTCTAAAACTATTAATTTTGAAAAATTGGAAAAACAATTTGCAGATGATGATCCTTATTTTTTTTCTTTTTTAACAAAAAAAAATCTAAACAACCAAGTATCGTGTTCTATGACCTATACCAATGAAAAAGTTCATAAGATTATAGAAAAGAATTTAAATAAAAGTGCAATGTACTCTGGTAGCATTCAAGGTGTTGGTCCAAGATATTGTCCCTCAATAGAAGATAAGATAGTAAAATTTGCCGATAAAACTAGACATCAGATATTTTTAGAGCCAGAAGGCCTGAATGATAATACAATCTACCCAAATGGCATATCAACATCCTTACCTGAGGTTGTACAACATGAAATACTCAACAATATCAATGGTTTAGAAAATGTTAAAGTGATTAGGCCAGGATATGCTATAGAATATGATTTCGTAGACCCTAGAGAACTTTTTTTAACATTGGAGACTAAGAAAATAAAGAATCTATACCTTGCAGGTCAAATTAATGGAACCACAGGATACGAAGAGGCTGCAGCCCAAGGTCTCATAGCTGGGATTAATGCTGCCCTCTCACTCAAAGAAATGGAGCCTTTTATCCTTGATAGATCTGATGCTTATATTGGAGTAATGATTGATGATTTAGTAACTAAGGGTGTTGCTGAACCCTATAGAATGTTTACATCTAGAGCTGAATATAGATTAAGTCTTAGATCGGATAATGCTGACTTAAGACTTACTCACAAAGGAATTAATATTGGTTTAATTTTAAATAACAGAAAAGAGATATTTGAGGATAAATTTCAAAAACTGAGCAAAATATCCTTGCAGATGTCTAATTTAAATATTTCTCCCTCTAAAGCTACAAAATTTGGAATTAAAATTGCTAAAGATGGTGTTTTTAGAGCAGCTGAAGAAATATTAACCCAAAAAGATGTTAATATGAGTAAAATTAGGGAAATTTGGCCTGAAATTCTTAATCATGGTGCTGAGATTGATGAACAGATAGAGATTAACTCTCATTATAGGGGTTATCTTAAAAAACAAAAAGCAGATATTCTTGCTTTTAAGAGGGACGAAAATCTATCAATTCCTGATAATATTGATTATGACCAGTTTTCAGGACTTTCAAATGAGGTAAAAGCTAAATTTAAGCAAATAAAGCCCAAAACAATGGGTCAGGCGCTTAGAATTGATGGAATAACTCCTGCTGCTGTATATATTTTGTTGTCACATGTTAAAAGAAAGTCTATTAAGCATATAGCTTAATGGATTATGAAATTTTAAATTCTTATTCAAGACTCAATGATTTAAATGTTTCACGTGAAACATTTTTAGATTTTGAAAGCTATATATCCATGATTCTTGAAAAAAATAAAAAAATTAATATAATTAGTCAAAAAACAGCATCAAAAAAGACTATAATTGACCGTCACATAATAGATTCTGCACAAATCATTGATTTTGTTGATTTAAACAGCAATACAACCACTGATTTAGGATCAGGAGGTGGCATGCCTGGGATTATAGTGGCAATTATCCTGAAAAACATGAAAAATAATATGAATGTGCATCTTTATGAAAAAAGCTATCATAAAAGCCATTTTTTGAAGGAAGTGTCAAAGAAATTAAAATTAAAAACAAAAGTTTTTCAAAAAAATATATTTGAAATAAAAAATTTAGAAACAGGAACGATTATGTCAAGAGCATTTAAACCAATGCCAGTGGTTTTAGATTTAGTATATGAAAATTTTTTTAAATATAAAAATTTAATTTTTTTTATGGGGAAGAGTGGAAAAAAAGTTTTTGAAAATTCTAAAAAAAATTGGAAATTAGAATATACAGAAAAAAAAAGTTTAACAAATGAAGATTCGTTTTTAATAAATATAAAAAAAATTAAAAAAAAAAATTAAATGCAAATTATTTCTGTCATAAATCAAAAGGGTGGAGTAGGAAAAACAACTACAGTAATAAATCTTGCAGCTGGTTTGTCTCAAATGAATAAAAAAATTTTAATAATTGATCTAGACCCCCAAGGAAATGCAACAACAGGTGTTGGATTGTCCAACATGGATAACTCTAATGATACAATTTATGGAGTTCTGAATGGAACAAAAGAAATTTCTCAAGTGATTAAAAAAACTCACTTTAAAAATCTTGATATCATTACTTCTAATGTAGATTTATCAGGATTGGAGGTTGAAACAGCTGATGATAGCAATAGAGCCTTCATATTAAAGACGAAATTAGTCGCATATTTAAACAATTCCAGAGGATCTTATGATTATGCGTTAATTGACTGCCCACCATCACTAAGTTTATTGACAGTGATGGCTCTTGTTAGCTCAAATTCACTATTGGTACCTCTTCAAACCGAGTTTTTTGCTCTTGAGGGCCTAACCCAACTAATGAAGACGATTGAAAGGATAAAAGTAAGTTTAAATCCAGATTTAAAAATCAGAGGGATACTATTAACGATGTATGACAAAAGAAATAAGCTTTCATCTCAAGTTGAAAAAGAAGCTAGAGATTATTTTAGCGAAAAAGTTTATTCTACAGTAATACCTAGAAATGTCAGGTTATCTGAAGCTCCATCTCATGGAATGCCAGTTTTAATTTACGATAAATCTTGTCCTGGAAGCAAATCATATTTCAACTTTGCTGATGAATTCATAAACCAAGAGTCTACAGTTGGGAGTGCAGCTTAATGGATAAAATTAAAAAAGGCTTAGGTAGAGGATTATCATCTTTAATAGGAGAAACTAAGTTAGAGGATAAAACCAATCAACTTTCCGTAAGCGATCTAGTTCCTAATAAGTATCAACCTAGGAAGATATTTGAAGAAGCTGCGCTTGAAGATTTAACTAATTCTATAAAAGAAAGAGGAATTATACAGCCGATCATTGTTAGAAATTCAACTGAAGATAATTCAAAATTTGAAATAGTAGCGGGCGAGAGAAGATGGCTTGCAGCGCAAAGGGCTGGAATACACAGTGTGCCAGTTGTAGTTACTGATGTAGATGATCTAAAGTCATTAGAATTTGCAATTGTTGAAAACGTTCAGCGCCATGATTTAAACCCCTTAGAAGAAGCCCAAGGATATAAAAAATTGATTGATGATTTCTCATACGATCAAGAAAAGGTCGCTAAGTTTATAGGTAAAAGTAGAAGTTATATAACGAATTCTTTGCGACTTTTAACATTGCCTAATGAGGTGATTAAATTAATTCAATCACAAAAAATAACCACGGGACATGCTAAAATCCTCGTTGGTTTGGAAAACGCTAAATTTGTTGCAGATAAGATTGTTGAAAAAAATCTTTCAGTAAGACAGGTTGAAAATTTTGTTAAAATTTTCAAAAATAAAAAATATCATAAAATTTCAACAAAAGACCCTAATATAAAAGATCTTGAAAATTCAATTTCAGATAAAATTGGATTAAATGTTGTTATCAAAAATAATAAGAGAAACAAAGGTACTATAACTTTTTCTTATAAAGAAATTGATCAACTGAATAAAATAATTGAAATTATAAAGTCTAACTATTAAGCTTCCAGTCTCTCATTAATAAAATTATTAATGATTTGATTAGAAATTTGTGAATTTTTTTTGATTGTGATTTCCAAGTTATTAATTTCTTGAATATATAATTGAATATCAGTTAAAGACCACATATTCAGTTGTTGTTTTATTATGTCTTTATCTTTCCAAAAAATTGGTGGTTTAAATGACGATAAAGTGAGTTCTAGATTCTTTTTATTTTCAAATTCTATTTTTAATTTTTTTAGCCTTTTTAATTTATAAAGAAATGACTTTAAAATTAAAATGTTATCTTCTGTAGAAGAAATATTCTCATTTAAAATATTAGTTGTTTTTTTCTTATTCTTAACAAGACATTGGTCTACTAGTTCAGAGATATTGTAATTTTCCGCAGAACTTGTAAGCCTCAAAATATCTTCGAATTCAATTGATGATTTATTTTGAGAAAAAATCTTAATTTTTTGTATATCGTTTTTGAGAGAAATTCTATTTCCCCTTGATTTTTCAACAATATAGTTGATGTTTTGACTTGAAATTTTTATTTTATTTTCTCTGAAAAAATTTTGAGTAAGCATTAAAAGAGTTTGATAATTATCTTCATAAAATGGAACTATAATTAAATCTTTACTTTTTTCAAAAAAGTTTCTTAATTTAGATTTTTTTTCTAAATTATTTGATTTTAAGATAATCTTTAAACTTAGATCTTTTATTTCTATTAAGTCTTTTATTAAATCCAATAATTTATCTGTGACTCTACTAATTATAACAAGCTTATTTTCTTCAAAAAATGATTTATTGAGTAAACTTTCTTTAAAACTATCTATATTATTTAAAATTTCTGATTCATCGTAATTGAATACATTTTTAGAAAAAATTGGTTTTAATCTTTTGTTAATAGTCTCTTCTATTAATCCAGTATTAAGACCGTAAAAAAGATAACAATTTACTTGTTCTCTTAAATTATTTTGTATTTCATAGTGCTTAATTATCATTCCGAATTTAAGTAAATTATAATGTCGCCTATAATTTTATCTATTAAAACATCTTTAATTGAGTTTTGGTATGCAAATAACTCAAATTGATTCTGTTTGCTATTATACGTGAATTCTTCTGTAAAACTTTTATTTTGTATTTTTTCATCACTTTCATTTTCGATTTTTAAATTTACGCTTACAATATTTTTGTAAAGTTCCACCTGTCCTTTTAAATCTTTCGAAATTTCCTTAATTTCATATTTGCTTACCAGAGAAAATTTATTTTGACTTACCATCTCATTATTTTCCTTTATAGAAAGAGTATCTATTATTTTTTTATTAATATAACTATCTCCGCTCAAAACTATTCTTTTAAATTCAAAATTCTGAAGATTCTTGTTTAAATAAACAGGTTGGTAACCACAATTTGAAATAAATAATAAAATAATAACCAGAACTTTTTTCATTGCTTTATAATAAAATTAATTAGCCTATTTTTAATATATATTGTTTTAATCAATTCTCCATTATCTAAATATTTTGATATTAGTTGTTTATCCTTTATTTGATCAATTAATTCTTTTTCTTCTAGTTTTTTGTTAATAGTAATAAAGCTTCTTTTTTTTCCATTTACCTGAATTACTATTAGGTTTTCCTCTTCTATTAAATATTTTTGGTTAATTGTTGGCCATTTATAGATATCTTTATAATCAAATTTTGTTAGACATTCATTTGTAAAATGAGGTAAGACAGGTGACATAATTATTAAAATTTTTTCAAAATTTCTTTTTAAATTTTTAAAGTTTTTATTTTGTTCAGATATTTTCCTAAAAAATGAGTATATCTCGTGAAATATAGCTATAATTACATTATATCTAAATTTTTCTAATGCGTAATTTATTCTATTAAGTGCTTGATTTGTAAAAACCTCTATTTCTTCACTATTTTCAACAAGATCTTTATTAGAAATATCAAAAATGTTTTCAGTTAACACCCAAAGTTTTTGGACAAATTTATACGAAGATAACATTCCCTCCTCAGACCATTGTACATCTCTTTCAGGAGGGCTATCCGATAAAATAAAAAATCGCACAGAATCAGCACCATATTTATCAATTATACTTTGTGGATCTATAGTGTTTTTCTTTGATTTTGACATGGACTCTGAAGGTCCAACCTTTACTTTTTTTGAAGGGTTTTTTTTTTCAAAAAAATCTTTTCCATTTTTGGTTAATACTTCTTCTGGGCTAAGCCAATTGTTTTTTTCGTCTTTATATGTTTCGTGGCATACCATTCCCTGCGTAAATAATCCTTTAAAAGGTTCTTTTAAATCTATTTCATTATTATTCATATTTATCGCTCTCATAAAAAATCTAGAATAAAGTAAATGTAATATAGCGTGTTCGACGCCTCCAATATATTGATCAACTGGCATCCAATAATCTAAATCATTTTTTTCGAATGGTTTTAGTTTATTATTTGCCGAGCAAAATCTTAAAAAATACCACGAAGAGTCTACAAATGTGTCTAAAGTATCTGTTTCTCTTTTACACTTCATTCCATTGATGGTGATATTTTTCCAATTTTCATTCTCATCTAACGGATTTCCATTTGTGTTAAGATTAATATTTTCGGGCAGCGTTACGGGCAGATCTTTTTCGGGTATTTTTAATATTTTATTATTTTCGTCATAAGCAACAGGTATTGGACATCCCCAGTATCTTTGTCTTGAAATCCCCCAATCTTTTAATCTGAAATTAGTCTTCTTTTTTCCAAGATTTTTTTTTTCTAAAATATCAATAGTTTTATCAATAGACTCATCTGGAACTTTAAATCCATTTAAAAATTCTGAGTTTATTATAAAGCCTCCGTCAGAATAGGGCTTATTTATAACCTTAAAATTATCATCCTTATCTTTAGGTCTTACTACTGTTTTAATTTTTAAATCGTATTTTTTTGCAAAGTCAAAATCTCTTTGATCGTGACCAGGACAACCAAAAACAGCACCTAATCCATAATCCATTAGTACAAAATTTGCAAAATAAACTGGCACCTTATCTTTTGGATTAAGAGGATTTATTGCCTGTAAATCTGTTTTAAAACCAATTTTAGGAGCTAAAGCTATCGACTCTTCTGTAGTTCCTGAAGTTGAGCATTCTTTCTTAAAATCTAAAAATTTTTTATCTTTGGAATAAAAGTTAGAGACAGGATGATCTATAGAAAGTGCAAGAAAAGACATTCCAAAAAGAGTATCTGGTCTAGTTGTATAACATTTGATTGAACTTACTTTATCAGATTTGTCTATTTTAAAATCAATCTCACAACCGAAAGATTTACCAATCCAATTTTTTTGCATTGTCTTTACTTTTTCTGGCCATTCCTCCAGAGTATCTAAATCTTTAAGTAACTCGTTAGAAAATTTTGAAATTTTAAAAAACCATTGATTAAGTTTTTTTCTTTCTACTATCGCACCTGAACGCCAACCTTTACCGTCTATTACTTGTTCATTTGCAAGAACTGTTTTATCTACAGGATCCCAATTTACGTAACTTTCTTTTCTATAAACTAATCCTTTATCATAAAGCTCCAAAAAAATTTTTTGCTGATGCTTGTAATAAGTTGAGGAACAAGTAGAAATTTCTCTATCCCAATCTAGCGAAAGTCCTAATTTTAAAAGTTGGGACTTCATTACTTTTATATTATCTTCCGTCCATTTCTTTGGATTAAGATTATTTTCTTTAGCGGCATTTTCAGCAGGCATTCCAAATGAGTCCCATCCCATTGGATGTAAAACGTTAAATCCCATCAAAGATTTATATCTAGATAAAACATCACCTATAGTATAATTTCTTACATGACCCATATGAATTTTTCCGGATGGATAGGGGAACATTTCTAGACAGTAAAATTTTTTCTTGTTTTTATCTATTTGAGATGAATAAAGTTTACTTTTCTCCCAAATATTTTGCCATTTATCCTCAATTATTTTAAAATTATATCTATCCACTTGCAGCAATTTTCTCGAGAGTAATTATTTTAAAAATAATAAATTAATCATTTTTTTTTGTTTTTTCTTGCTTATATTTAGACGCTTTTGTTAAAATTGTTTTTACAAGTTTTTTTGAGATTTCAGGGTTATCTTCATTAATTGTACATTTATTTAAATTTTCACAATTTTTTGTGTAAACTTTAATTTTAAGTGAGTCTGACCTTATTTCATTTGTTAAAAATCTAATTGAGATTTTTATATAATCCCTAAAATTATCATTCTCATTATACCAATCTGTTATTAAAATACCCCCACCATAATCAGCCGATATCAGTGGCATGAAATCAAGAGTATCTAAACTTGCTCTCCATAATTCGTTTGAAGTAGCAAAATCAAAAGTCCCACCTACTTTATCGTCTTTGAATAATCTAAATCCTCTACCTTCTTCGAGATTTTTTTTAACCCTTTTTTCAGGTTCTGGAGGGAATTCTTTAGCATCAGTGGGTCTATAAATTCCACAAGAGGCTAAAAACATTAATAAAGTGATTAAAAACAAAATTTTGGTTGTATTTTTTGATAAAATCATAATATTTTCAAGAGTATTATATTAAAAAGTTAAAAAAAATAGTTATTTTCATAACTAATCAACTAAGTGTTGTATTATTACAACACTATTAGATTTTAATTAGTCATATCGTTAATTATATTCGTAAATTCTGATTTCTTGAATAATTTATCAATGTTTATAATTATAAATATATAGGAGTAAAATATGAACAACTTAAAAAAACTAGGATTAACGGCTCTTGCCGGATCTTTAGTTGCTTCAACTGCTGTAGCAGGTAGCTTAGATGTTACTGGAACAGCTAAAGTGAAGTATCAGTCTAAAGGTTCTGAAAGAGTAACAGGAAATCCTTGGTCTGATGCAACAACAATTACATTCTCTGGATCAGGTGATTTAGATAATGGTATGACTATTAACTACGGTTATACAATGGCTAACGCAATATTCTCAAGTTCTAAACTTGCTTTAGATATGGGAGATAACGGTGTTATTTCATTTGGTAACGTTTCACACCAAGCTGGTATCAGTAAATATTCTGATAAAATGCCAACTGCTGGTGAGCAAGTATGGGATGACGTAGACGGCACTGACGAAGGTGTAACTGACTTAGGTGGTGATAACACTCTAGGTTATGAAATAACTATGTCTGGAATTACAGCTTCAGCTTCTTATGCAAGAACTGGAGTAGGAACTGATAACTCAGTGGTACTTATCGCTAACGAATTAGTTGATGGTGCTTCATTTGGTATTGGTACTGGTACTAACGTTATATCAAACACATCTGAAGATGATATGACAACAGTATGGGGAACATATACATCAGGACCTATTACATTTGGTGTACAGTTTTCTGAAATAGATAAAACTGCTGCAGACTCAGATGTAGATAGAGAACATGCTGCATTATCATTTGCTGTAAATGAAAACTTAAGTGTTTCTTACGGTGTATCTAATGTAGAGTATGAAAGTTCTACAAAAACTGATGAAGAAAGTTCGGGTTTTTCAGCTTCTTACACTATGGGTGGAATGACCGTTGGTGCAGTAGCTAATAAAACAGATTCTTTACTTGGAACTGCAGGAACGGATAGAACGTTCACTGAAATTTCTTTAGCATTTGCGTTTTAATTATACGTAAAAAGTTAAATTTTAAAACGGCCTGAAATCTTTCAGGCCGTTTTTTTTTGCCCAGTTTATAGAGGCAAAACCTTTAGATTTTAACATTTTAATTTTTTTAAAATTCTTATTTGTAATACCACCTAAAGCAATACATTTAATTCTACTGTTTAAAGCTATTAGATTAAATTTTGTTATGTCTAAAAATTTATTTGATTTTTTTACCTTAAATATTGGAGATAAAAATACTTCATAACATTTTTGTTTTTGCTTTGTAATTAATTCAGAATAATTGTGAGCAGAACCTATTATTTTAAAATGTTTAGGATAGTTGAAAGTTTGCGCATAATTAATTTTTTTATTAAATGAGGGGATATAAACTCCATCTAATCCTAATTTTATTGAGAGTTTAACGTTATTTGAAATATAAAGTTTATTTTTTGTTATTTTACAAAATTTTTTAAGTTTTAGAATATTATCTAGATGATCAATATCATTATAATTTCTGTAAATAATACATATATCCTTACTTAATTTAGATAAATCTGTTAAGTTAAATTCGTCAACAAAACAGTAAATTTTAGGTAATTTTTTTTGCATATAAGTATTAACAATTTAGCTTTAATAAAAAATCAAATAAAGTCAAAATTTGGTGACCTTGAAAATTTAAACATAATAGCCGTTACCAAAACATTTCCAATTAAAAAAATTGAACCGTTAATTAATGATGGTCATATTCATTTTGGAGAAAATAAAGTACAGGAGGCTGTTGAAAAATGGAGTGATATTAAGAATTCATTAGAAAATATTAAACTTCACATGATAGGTAAATTACAAACTAATAAAGTAAAATATGCTGTCTCCTTATTTGATTATATTCATTCTTTGGATAATGTTAAATTAGCTGAAAAAATTTCAATTGAACAAAAAAAGAAGAATAGAAATGTTAAAATATTTATTCAAGTGAATATTGGAAATGAAAACCAAAAAAGTGGAATCGACAGAAATAGTTTAAAAAATTTCTATGATAAATGTATTAAAGATTATAATCTAAATATAATTGGATTAATGTGTATACCTCCTCAAAATGGGATAACTAAAACTTATTTTAGACAGATGAAAGATCTAAAAAAATTTATTGGCTTGAAAGAATTGAGTATGGGGATGTCATCAGATTACATGGATGCCATAGAATGTGACTCTACTTTTGTAAGGATTGGGTCAAAAATTTTCGGTAATAGAAATTAAATAATTCTTATTTTTGTTTTTCTATTTATCAATTTTAGAAGGATGAACATGTCTTTTTTCTTTATAGCTATACAGCCTTGAGTTTTCTTATAATTACTTGTTAAATGTAGAAAAATCGCACTTCCTTTATTTTTTTTTGGTTTAAATGAGTTGTAATGGATTGGAATTAATAAATCATAATTTTTTTTTCTCAAAAATAATTTTTCTAATCTTACTTTTAAAGAGATTTTTACTGGTTGATTGTAAAATCTGCTATTTATATCATCACACCAGCCTAATTTTTTTTTTATTTGTACTGTTTTAAGTTTAGTTAGAGGTTTAGAAATTCTATCTTTTCTATAATACAAAGGACCTAATGAGTATGTGCCCTTGGGTGTTTTATTGTCTCCTTCAACTTTCTTTGATGTTATCCCCTTTTTTCCCAACACACATTTAAATTTAAAATCATCATATAAAAGTGTATCTTTATTTTTAATTATAATTTGCATTTTAGTATAATGTCTAAAAAAGTATTATTTGTATATAATTCAATTAAATTATTTGAGATATTAAGTGAAATAAGAGAAAACTTAAATTTTGAAATTAATCATATTGATCAAGATAGTCATCAAAAGACGAATTTTAAAGAATATGATAATAGTATAATTGTGACTACAAAATTTAGCGAAAAATTAAAAAATTGTCTTGTTATAGATAATTTGCCTTTAAATATTTATGATTTAATAGAAAAAATAAATTTAAGGTTCTTAAGAAATAAATTTAATAATCAATCAAAAATTGAAATTGGCAAGTATACTTTAGACTTGAATTCAAGAAAAATAAGTTTTGATAGGAATAGTTTAAATTTAACAGAAAAAGAGTGTGATTTATTATTATTTTTAAAAACTAATAAAAAAGTTAGCTTAAAAGAAATTCAAAAGAATGTGTGGAATTATGGAATTGATTTAGAAACCCATACAGTTGAAACACATATTTACAGAATTAGAAAAAAAATTCTTAAAAATTTTAGTGATAATTGTTTTATAGGATACGATAAAAAAGGATATTTTCTAAATTGAAAAAAAACCCTATTGCAAAAAACTTATTTAATAAAAGATACAAGCCTAAAATTGTAAAACCTAAAAAGGGTAGAGGAAGTTTTAAAAGAAAAAAAATTAAATTCTAGCGCCAATTTTTTGAATTATTTTTGATGACAATTCTGTTCCTTTAACTAAACTTTCGTTGATTGATAAATTATTTATTATTCCATGTAAATATCCTGCTGCAAACAAATCACCAGCACCAGTCAAATCTTTAATCTTTAAATTCATTTGAGCATTACACGTAAATATTTGATCATTATTAATGGATACTGCTCCATTCTCACCTCTTGTAATTATTATATTTTTTTTAATTTCTTTAGAAAATGAGATTACCTCTTCAAATGATTTCGCGTCGATTAATGATATTATTTCTTGTTCATTTGCAAAAACTATGTCTAAACTATTTTTGACTAGGTTAAGAAAATGAGTTTTATGCCTTTCGACACAAAATGAATCTGAAAGTGACATTGCCGTTTTTTTAGAAAATTTAATTGCTTTATCGAATGCTTTTTTTGGTTCACCTTCATCCCACAAATAACCTTCTAGAAAAATTATATCAGCCCTTTTTATAAATTCTTCACTTACATCTTGGTCATTAATTTTTCCAGCTATACCTAAAAAAGTACACATTGTTCTCTCTGAGTCTGGTGTTATTAATATCAAACATGAACCAGTTGGTATTGGTTCATCTTTTTTTCTATAAAGGTAATTAACATTTTCTTTTTTCAAACCTTCCTCGTAATTTTGTCCAAGTTTATCATTATTAATTTTTCCTATAAAACCAACTTCATTACCTAATTGAGATAGTCCAACAATAGAATTAGCAACAGATCCTCCTGAGATAGTTTCTTCAATTTTTAATAAGGATATTAATTTTTTAAACTCTGTTTCATCTATTAATTTCATTGAGCCTTTAGTAAGTCCATGATTGTTTAAAAAATCATCTGTTACCTTGCAAAGTACATCGACTATAGCATTCCCAATACCTAAAATTTTCATTATGGTTTTCTAGCAATAAAAGGTTTTTTTCTATTAGGATAACAAGTAGTACAAATTTTACAAGTTAATCCTTCACAGCTACGTGCTTTACAATATTCCCTTCCATAATAAATAATTTGAAGATGGAGCTTATTCCATTTTTTTTTTGGGAATAGTCTTTTTAAATCTTTTTCTGTTTGAGTAACATTTTTACCATTTGTTAATCCCCACCGTTGAGCCAATCTATGAATATGAGTATCTATAGGAAACGCAGGTTGTCCAAAACCTTGAGACATCACTACACCTGCTGTCTTATGTCCTACACCAGGTAAACTTTCTAATTCCTCAAAAGTTTGAGGGACCTTACTATCATATTTTTCAATTAATATTTTTGATAGATTATAAATACTTTTTGCTTTGATTCGAAAAATTCCTATTTTTTTTATTAGGGTTTCTATTCTTTTTCGACCTAATTTTCTAAAGTGTTTTGGCTTAGAATATTTTGGATAAATATTTTTTGTAACATTATTTACATTTGTGTCAGTACATTGAGCAGAAAGAAGCACAGAAATTAACAAAGTAAAAACATTCCTACTTTTTAGTGGTACATTAATATTTGGGTAAGTTTTTTCTAAAATTTTTAGAACAATTTTTGCTCTTTGTCTCTCATTCATTATTTGAAATTCATAAGATCTCTCATTGAATAGAGTCCAGGTTTTTTACCCATTAACCATTTTGCTGCTGAGAGCGCACCCTCTGAGTATAAGGCTCTATCAAACGCCTCATGATTCAAAGTAATTATTTCTTTACCACTAGAGAATTTGACTTCATGTTCACCAATAATTTCACCTTTTCTTAATGAATTAAAATTGATTTTATTACCATACGGAAATTTTTTACTATTTAGATATTTTTTTCCGATCAATCGATAAAAATTTTTATTTTTTCCTCTAGCAATCCCTCTACCCAACATTAAAGCAGTACCTGAAGGATAATCTTTTTTGTGTTTATGGTGAATTTCTAAAATTTTACTTAAGAAATTTTTTCCAAGAGAGCTAGAAACTATTTCTGTTAAATACATCAACAGATTTATACCCAAACTCATATTTCCAGCCTTTAAGATGGGTATTTTTTTAGAGTGTCTTTTTATTTCACTTTCGTCTTTCTTAGAAAATCCAGTTGTTCCAATAATAACTCTTTTTTTTAATTTTGATGCAATTTTTAAAATCTCAAGAGTACACTTTGGAACCGTGAAATCTATTATTACGTTTATATTTTTAAATACTTTCTCATTATTTAAACTTACTTCGATACCATTAATTTTTTTATTTATTTTCTTGAATTCAGTAAGAGAGACTAATTTAAATTCTTTATCAAGTTTTACAGATTTAATTATCTGGCGGCCCATTCGACCCATGCAACCTGTAACTGCTAAATTTATTTTTTTCATAATTTAATATAGCTCTATATACGTTAAATGATTATAAGAATTTAATTCCTCTTTTGAAAGTTCTAAATTATTAATAGCTATATTAGATAGATTTGGAAATTCATAGTATGTCTTAATATTTTTTTCTATGTTTTTAAAATCATTTTCGTTAGCAGGATAATCTCTAAGTCTGAATTTAATCTTTTCAAATTGAATAATATATTTTTTAAAAAAAATTTTTTTAATTAATTCATTAGAAAAAATTAAAAAAGTTTTTAAAAGACTCAATTTTGTATAATCGTGTTTAAATCCTCTATTATTTAAAGCGTGGTTAAGAGTATAAAAGTCTCCTTTATCTGTAAGATAATTATCTTCAAGAATTATATTTTTAATATTAAAAAATTTTGCCTGTAATAATCTTTCATAATGATTAACGTGATCATCTAAAAAAACCAAGGTGTCCTTTGGAATTTTTGAAAAATCTTGGTTCTTAAAATCTATATTTGAATATTTTGCTTTTTTTGAAACATATTCTCTTTGGCTTAAATCAATATCTATAGATAAAATTTCAGAGTTTGGCAAAGCATTTTCAATAAGCCATGTTGATTGACCTTTTAAAACTCCAGACTCAATTACAAAACTTGGATTTATTTTTTTAAGAATGAAATATGTAGCAAACATATGTTGAAATCTCATTCCATGGATATTTTTTTTGATTGGTCTATTTTTATATAGATTTGTGAATATTTTCATTTCTTCATACATTTCATTTTTATCCAAGACTGGTGGATTTTTCTCAAATGTTTTCATATTTAGACAAGATATGAAATTATTATAATGGATACAACTATTAAAGACCAAATAAAAAAATTTTTAAGAAATTGCTTTGATTTTAAATTTGATCTTAAAAATTCTGGGATTATTAGAATTAAAACTGCGATTAAAAAAATTGAGGGGATTATCTGTTCTAATCCCATTTTTTAACTATTCCAAAAACTTTTGGCTTTCTGAAAAAATTTTTTAATACTTGGATTTGATTTTTCATTTTCAATTTTTCTGAATCTTTCCAAAAGTTCTTTTTGCTCTTTATTGAGAAATACCGGCACCTCTGTTTTTACTTGTACATAAAGGTCTCCATAATCTCCCCTTCGCATAAAAGGCATACCTTTTCTTTTCAATCTAAATTGTTTACCATCTTGAGTTCCATCTGGAATCTTAATTTTTGCTTTTTTCCCATCAATTGTTGGGATTTCAATCGTTGTTCCAAGTGCAGCATCTGCAATAGAAATTGGAAATTCAAAAAATAAATTTACATCTGATCTCTTAAAAAGTTCATGAGACTTAACATTAATAAATAAATATAGATCTCCACTAGTACCACCCCTTGTTCCTGCTTCACCTTTCCCTGCAAGTCTAATCCTTGTTCCGTCGTCAACTCCTTTTGGAATTGTAACTGATATTTTTTTTGAAATTTGTTTATTACCATTTCCTGCACAATCAGGACAAGGATTTGTTATTTCCTCTCCATTACCAGCACACTGAGGACAAGTTTGTTGAACAGTAAAAAAACCTTGATTAGATCTTATTCTTCCATTACCTCCACAATAACTACATCTATCTGGACTATAGCCAGGTCTTGATCCGTTACCTTTACATGTATTACACCTCTCTGAGGTTGCAAATTGTATATTTTCTTTTTTACCTGAATATGCTTCTTCTAATGTAATTGAGAGATCATATCTTAAATCTGAACCTCTATTATTTGAATTTCTACCCCTAGAACTTCGTCTTCCACCACCTCCAAAATCTCCAAAAAAATCTTCAAAAATATCTGAAAAATCTGCACCACTAAATCCACCAAACCCTCCCTGACCCCCGCCACCATTATCAAATGCAGCGTGACCAAAGTTATCGTAATTTTCTTTTTTTGATTTGTCAGACAAAACTCCATAAGCTTCACTTGCCTCTTTAAATTTATCTTCGGCAGTTTTATCACCTGGGTTTTTATCGGGATGATATTTGACAGCTAGTTTTCTATAAGCTGATTTTAATTCTTCAGGATTAGCGTTTTTTTCCACACCCAAGACATCATAGTAATCTCTTTTAGCCATGTAAAATACCTGGACAAATAGATGTCAGTTAAGCGCTTTTTTCTTTGTTCTCTTCTTTTACTTCCTCAAAATCCGCATCAACAACATTATCGTCTTTTTTTTCCTTTTCATCTTTTTCATCTCCATTAGAAGATGATTTTGAGCTTTGTTGTGATTTATAAATTGCTTCACCAAGTTTCATTGAAGCTTGAACTAATGTTTCTGTTTTCTTTTTAATATCTTCAATGTTTTCACTTTTTAAGGCCTCTTTAAGGGAACCAGATGAGTCTTCAATGGCTTTTTTCTCAGCATCAGATATCTTAGAACCATGTTCTTTAAGATTTTTTTCGGTTGAATGAATTAAAGTATCTGCTTGATTTCTTACATCAACAGACTCTCTCTTCTTTTTATCTGCATCTTTGTTTGCTTCAGCGTCTTTTACCATTTTTTCGATTTCTTCATCACTCAATCCGCCAGAAGCTTGAATTTGAATTTTTTGTTCTTTACCAGTGCCTTTATCTTTAGCTGATACATTTACTATGCCGTTAGCGTCAATATCAAATGTTACTTCAATTTGTGGAACACCTCTTGGAGCGGGTGCAATACCAACTAGTTCAAAGTTTCCTAAAATTTTATTATCAGTTGCCATTTCTCTTTCACCCTGAAGAACTCTAATCGATACCGCAGGCTGATTATCTTCTGCTGTTGAGAAAACTTGGCTTTTTTTAGTAGGAATTGTCGTATTTTTTTCAATTAATTTAGTTGATACCCCACCTAAAGTTTCGATACCTAGTGACAAAGGCGTTACATCAAGAAGAAGTACATCTTTTACATCTCCTTGTAATACACCAGCTTGAATTGCAGCTCCCATCGCAACAACTTCATCTGGATTGACGCTTTTATTAGGTTCTTTACCAAAGAAATTTTTTACTCCTTCAATTACTTTTGGCATTCTTGTCATACCACCTACCATTACTACTTCATCAACTTCATTAGCAGTTATGCCAGCATCTTTTAAAGCTGTTTTGCAAGGAGGCATTGTTTTAGCAATTAAATCTTCAACTAAAGCCTCTAGTTTTGCTCTAGTCATTTTAATATTAATATGTTTAGGGCCAGTTTTATCTGCTGTGATAAAAGGCAGATTAATATCTGTTTGTTCTGCTGAAGATAATTCAATTTTAGCTTTTTCAGCAGCCTCTTTTAATCTTTGAAGTGCTAATTTATCAGATTTTAAGTTTATCCCATTGTCTTTTTTAAATTCGGAAATTAAATACTCAACAATTGTATTATCAAAATCTTCTCCACCTAAAAAAGTATCTCCATTTGTTGATTTAACCTCAAATACTCCATCACCTAATTCAAGTATTGATACATCAAATGTACCTCCACCTAAATCATAAACAGCTATTTTTTTATTTTGTTTTTTATCCAAACCATATGCTAATGAAGCAGCTGTAGGCTCGTTAATAATTCTTAACACTTCTAGACCAGCAATTTTACCAGCATCTTTTGTAGCTTGTCTTTGAGCATCATTAAAATATGCTGGGACAGTTATTACTGCTTTGGACACTGCTTGACCTAAATATTTTTCAGCTGTTTCTTTCATTTTTTGTAATATGAAAGCTGATATTTGTGATGGAGAATATTTTTCTCCTCTAGCTTCTATCCAAGCATCACCTTTATCTGAATTAATTATTTTAAATGGTGCTGACTCTACATCTTTTTTTACTGAAGGATCATCAAAGTTTCTTCCGATTAATCGTTTTACAGCAAATATAGTATTTTCTGGATTTGTTACAGCCTGTCTTTTTGCCGGTTGTCCAATAAGTTTTTCATTTTCATTAGTAAAAGCAACCACAGAAGGAGTTGTTCTTGCACCTTCAGCATTTTCTAAAACTTTTGCTTGGCTACCTTCCATTATTGCAACACATGAATTCGTGGTTCCAAGATCTATTCCAATTATTTTGCTCATAATATTATACTTTCGATACTCATATAGGGGTTAAATCTAATTCTACAAGTTGGTCTAATCATTATTTATTCTCTTTATTCTCTCTATTTTCTAAGGTTTCTAGATCTTCATTTTGGGTTTTTTTAGAAACGCCAACCAGTGATGGTCTTAAAAGCCTATCTTTGATTGTAAAGCCTTTTTGTATTTCCTGAACAATAGTTCCAGGATCTTTTTCATTATCCTCTATTTCCATCATAGCTTGATGAAGGTTTGGATCAAGTTTTTTATTTAAACAATCTATTGGTTTAATATTATTTTTGTTAAAAACAGAAATTAAATCTGTATTGATTATTTTAAAATGTTCTAAAGTTTTTTTTAATGCCTCAGTATCTTTTAACTTTTCATCATTTTCCAAAATCTGTTTAGATCTCTCTAAATTATCAATTAGATTCAACGCTTCTTTTGCAAATAAATAACCACCATATTCAAAAGCATCATCTTTTTCTTTCTCAAAACGTCTTCTTTGATTTTCCATTTCAGCAAATGTTCTTGCTAATTTATCTTGTAATTCTTTTATTTTTTCTTCAGGACTTAGTTCTTTCTTTTTATCATTTTCTTCTGAACTATATTCTTTATCTATTGGATTTTCAGCCTGATTATTTTCAGTCTCACTATCTGAAAATCTTTTTTCCTTTGTAGTTTTTTTTTGTTCTTCTTGTTCTTTCTCCATTTCAACTTATATGGTAAGAATTTCTTAAATTTCTAGGTTTAAATGAAAAAAATTTATAATTTGTTAATTGGGACTAATAATAAAGGTAAATTAAGGGAAATAAGAGCTTTACTCCCAAAATATATAAAAACTTATTCTACATCAGATTTTAATCTTAAGAGTCCGATAGAAAATGGCAAAACTTTTAAGGATAATTCAATAATTAAATCAAAATATTTTTCAAAAAAAACTTTCTTACCGTGTATTGCAGATGACTCTGGTTTAGAGATTGATATTTTGAACAAAGAGCCAGGTATTTATTCTGCCAGATGGGGAGGAAGAAACTTTGATTTTAATAAAGCTATCGCTAGGGTCTATAGAGAATTAGAAAAAAAAGACAATAACTGGAAAAAAAAAAAAATTAAAGCAAGATTTGTTTGTGCACTTTCAATTAGTTTTTTGGATAAAAAAATTATATGTGTTCAAGGTAAAGTTGATGGTACTATTTCAGCCAATCCATTGGGGAAAAATGGTTTTGGATATGATCCTATTTTTATTCCAGCTGGTAAAAAACTTACATTTGGTGAGATTTCTTCTAATGTAAAATATAAAACTGATCATAGATTTGAAGCTTTTAAAAAAATCAAAAAATTTCTTCAACTAAACCATTCTCTATTTTATAAAAATTTAATTGATGATTAATTTTATTTTCTTCAATGTCAAAAACTCCAATTTTGCCTTTAAAAGAATTTTTTGCATCAAACGCTTTGTTAATTTTAGTGATATCATTTTTTAATGATAGATAATAAATCAAACCTACTAAGTCGTAGCTCAATAAAGATATATGATTGGGATTTTGTTTAAATTGATCTATGAATTTCTTTTCAAAATCTTCTAAATTTTTTTTGTTTATTGATGGGTAGTATATTGGTTGTGAAGCAGTCTCACTAAGTAAACTTTCATCAAACCATTGGTTAAAAGTAATGAAGTATTTATTTTTTGGAGATACATCTGTGTAAAGCAATGATGTAATAACACTTTTGAGACTTTCATCAAAATCTGCAATTATAACAGAGTCAAAATTTACATTTCCAATTGTATATTTTTTTTCAAGATTTTTAATTTTTACCTCTTTGTTTGGATCGTTGGAGTTTTCTAATCTTGTTATTTCATCAATTAAATTTTGTTTTCGAATTTCATAATTTGTGATTTTTTCGATTTGCTTTGTTAACTTTGTAGGCTCAATGTTATAAAAATATTGTTTTAAAGTTTTAATTTTTGATTTTTTAATTCCCTCCTTTACCTCTAAATCATAATCTAGATTTGGTATAAGAAATATTGATCTTTCAATTTCATTTTGATCGATAAATTTTTTAATGGTGTTAAGTTGTGAAGTTGAATTTATTCCTGTGCTTATAACATTTTTAGGAAGATCTAAGGTTTTATTAGTAAATGATAAAAAGGTTATTTCTTTAAGCTCATTAAGATAAATTAAATTTTCATAGAAAACTGGGCCTATTACTATTTTAATACCAAGATTGTTTAATTCTATTGCAGAACGTAAAGTTTGATTAGGGTCTGATTGAGTATCTTTTGGAAATATTTCTAATTTATCAGAATTTATATCTTTTAAAGCTAAACGTGTAGATTTTATAATTTGTTTACCAATCTCAGCATTATTTCCTGTGAGGGGAACCAGTAAACCAATCTTGATTTTAGTTTCTTCAGCAATACTTAAGCAAGAACCAATTAGTAAATTATAAAGAATACAAAAAAGAATTATAAAAATTTTATTCATTTAATGTTACTATTACTCTAATACTGTTTAAATTATGGTAAACCCTATAATACATAATAATAAGTTAAAAAAAGGTTTATATTTGATATCAACTCCAATCGGGAACTTAGGCGACATTACCCTAAGATCTATAGATGTGCTTAAAAAATCAGATTTTATACTTTGTGAAGACATAAGAGTATCAAAAAAATTATTAGACCACTTTAAAATAAAATCAAAATTGATCTCTAACCACAAATTTAATGAAGTTAAGAATTTATCTAAAATTATTGAAATATTAAAAAAAGACAAAATCGTTTCTTTGATTTCTGATGCAGGAACACCAGGTATATCAGACCCAGGTGCAATATTGATAAATGAAAGTGCGAAACAAAATATAAATGTTATTCCTGTTCCTGGTCCTTCGGCGGTAACTGCAGCTGTATCAATTAGTGGTTTTAATGGAAAATATTTATTTTATGGTTTTTTTTCTGAAAAAGATAAAGCAATAAATGAAGAATTGGATAGATTATCAAACATAAATATTTGCTTAGTTTTTTTTGTATCCCCAAAAAAAATAAATAAAGTTATACCGTATATAAAAAATTATTTTAGAGATAGAAAAATACTAATTTGTAGAGAAATTTCTAAATATTATGAAGAATTTATTAGATCAGATGTTAAGGAGTTATCTCTTTTTAAAACTGAACCAAAAGGTGAATTAACTATTGTAATTTCAGAAAAAAAATTATTGAAAAAAAACTCTCAAATTTTGAATGAATCAGATAAAAGAAATATTAAAGTTATGATTAATAAGTTAAGCATAAAAGAAATTACTGAATTAATAAGTCAAAATAGTAAAGTTTCAAAAAGAGAAATTTATAAATATTGCTTAAAATTAAAAAATGAAGAATAAATTTATTATAATATTAATTGCAAGCCTATTTCTATTTGGCTGTGTTGGTGTGGCATCAAAAGGAATTTTTGGCACCGGGGTGAGTGTTGCGCTTGATCCAAGATCCGTTGGTACACAGGTTGATGATTCTATTATGCAAAAAAATTTAGCGGCGAGAGTGCTGATATTGGACAAAAAATATCTATTATCAATTAAAACAAAAGTACTAGATGGTAGAATTTTTCTAACAGGTAAAGTAGATAACCCAGAGGAAAAACTTAAACTTACAAAACTTGCCTGGGAAACAGATGGTGCGAGATCTGTTAAAAACGATGTTAAGATTAAAGAAGAATTTAATTTTCAACAATCTGCTAAAGATATTTTGATCACTTCACAATTAAGGTCAGCAATGATCTTTAATAAAAATATAAAAGCAACTAATTATCAAATTGATACTTATAAAAAGAAAATTTATGTTTATGGAATTGCTCTTTCTTTTGATGAAAAAAAAGAAGTTATAAAAGAAGCCAAAGAAATTTTAGATGTTGAGGATGTAATAGCTAGCATACTTCTTGTTGATAATTTAAGAATTCAAAAAGACTAGTCTTTTATGTAATCAATTACATCTGCCGAATAAGCTGCAATAGAGGCTAAATTAATGATTTCAGAAGTTGAGCTCCTTAATGGAGCAATTTCAATAGGCAAACCCAATCCAATCAGCAATGGACCTATAACCTTTGTATCTCCCAATGTTTTTAGCATTTTATAAGATATTGCAGCACTATGTTGACCAGGCATAATTAATATATTTGCATTTCCCACAATTTTTGAAAATGGATATAAATTTTTATACTCTTCGTTAAGAGCAACATCCGGCTGCATGTCTCCATCGAATTCAAAGTCTACTTTTTTTTCTTTAAGAATTTCGACAGCCTCTTTAATATGTTTGGTCCTACTTGTTAGTGGTTGGCCAAAAGTAGAATGTGAAACAAAAGCGACTTTTGGATCAAATCCAAATAACCTAACTACTCTAGCACTTGAAATTGCTATCTCTGATAGTTGTTCAGAATTAGGGTATTCATGAACACTTGTGTCACCTACAAAAATAGTCTTACCTTTATAAACAACCATATTTAGGCCAAACATAATCTCACCAGGCCTTGCTTTTACCACTTGAGTGATCTTTTTTAAAGAGGATCCAAATCTCCTTGTATTTCCAGTAATTGCACCATCAGCATCACCACATGCAACCATACATGATGCCCAGATAACCCTATCATTTCTTACAAGTCGATCACAGTCCCACTCTAGTAATCCCTGTTCTCTTTGAAGTTTTTGGAATAAAAATTTAACATATTTTTCTCTTTTGGGTTTATCTTTAGAGTTAATAATTTCTATGTCAAAATTTTCACTATAACCAATCTTTTTGATTTGTTCTTTGATTTTCTCTTCTTTCCCTACAAGAATAGGTGTGCCTAACTTTGAGTTCTTAAATGCTATTGCAGCCTTAAGAGTATTTTCATCTTCTCCATCAGCAAATACAATTTTTTTGTGATTTTTTTTTATATAACCATTTATACCTTGCATTATAGTCACTGTAGGATCTAATCTTTGTTTTAAATGTTCCTGGTATATCTCAAAGTTTTTAATTTTTTTTCTAGCTACACCCGTTTCCATTGCTGCCTTAGCAACAGCGGCAGGAATTATACTTATTAATCTTGGGTCGAAAGTTGATGGAATAATATAATCTTTTCCATAATGAGGTCTCTCACCACCCATTGCAGCTACAACCTCATCAGGCACATCTTCTCTAGCGAGTTCAGCAATTGCATTAGCTGCGGCAACTTTCATTTCTTCATTAATTGTTGTAGATCTTACATCTAAAGCCCCTCTGAATATATATGGGAAACCAATTAAATTATTTACTTGATTAGGGTAGTCCGATCTACCAGTTGCAATAATTGCATCATTACGTACTTCTTCAATTTCTTCAGGTGTAATCTCAGGATCTGGATTTGCACACGCAAAAATAATTGGATTTTTTGCCATTTTCTTAACCATATTTTTTGTCAAAGCGCCTTTGGCAGAAAGTCCTAAGAATACATCTGCATTTTTTATTGCATCATCCAAAGTCTTAGCTGATGTTTCTATCGCATGAGCTGACTTCCATTGATTTAATTTTTTTCTGCCTTTGTAAATAACCCCAGTTCTATCAATCATTGTTAAATTTTTTTGAGGTACACCACTTTTTTTAAATAAATTTGCACACGCCATTGCTGATGCGCCCGCACCATTAACAACTACTTTAATTTTCTTTATTGATTTCTTGTTTATGTCCAAAGCATTAATTAAAGCAGCAGTGGTTATAATGGCTGTACCATGTTGGTCATCATGAAATACTGGAATATCTAAAATTTCTTTGAGTTTTTCCTCAATTATAAAACAATCTGGGGCAGCTATGTCCTCCAAATTAATACCACCAAATGAAGGTGCAAAATTTTTTATTGAGTTTATTATTTCTTCAGAGTTTTTGGAGTCTATTTCAAGGTCTATCGAATCTATGTCAGCAAATCTTTTAAACAAAACAGCCTTCCCTTCCATTACAGGTTTTGAGGCTAGAGCTCCTAGATTTCCCATACCTAAAATTGCAGAGCCATTGCTGATTACTGCTACAAGATTTCCTTTACTTGTATAGTCATAGGCAGCTTCAGGATTTTGACTAATTGCTTTTACAGGAGCTGCTACCCCAGGAGAATATGCAAGAGCTAGATCTCGCTTAGTTGTCATATTTTTTGATGATACAATTTCTATTTTTCCTGGCTTTTTATGACTATGAAATTCTAGGGCTTCTTTTTCAGTATAATGATCTGGTTTTGTTTTTTTCATTTTTGATAATTAGATGTACAAATGGGGTAAAATTAAGACTAATATGATTTATGAACTTAATTAAGTCAACTGGGACTTTTAGTTTTTTTACTATTATAAGCAGATTACTCGGTTATTTAAGAGATATATTGATTGCTATCTTTCTAGGAACTAGTTTTTTAGCAGATGTTTTTTTTGTAGCTTTTCGGATTCCAAACACTTTCAGAAGATTATTTTCAGAGGGAACTTTTAATGCTGCTTTCGTGCCTAGCTACTCTTCAGAATTAATTAAAGGAAAAACTAAATCAAATATTTTTGCAAAAGAAGTTTTTAATTTTTTATTTTTGGTTTTATTAACTTTAGTTTTAATTATTCAAATTTTTATGCCTTTATTTGTCTCTCTAATTGCGCCTGGTTTTGTTGATGATAATGAAAAAATGAATCTAGCAATACAACTTACTAGGATAACTTTTCCATTTTTAATGTTGGTATGTTTAGCATCATTTTTTTCTGCAATATTAAATTCACACAATAGATTTGCAGAGTCTGCTGCAGCACCAATAATTTTAAATATAATTTTAATAATTATACTTTTATTTGCAAAATTATTAAATGATAATTTAATTTATTATCTATCTTATGGTGTTACTCTTGCAGGTTTTTTACAACTGTTATTTTTATATTTTTTCGTAAAAAATTATTTCAAACTTAAATTTTCAATTAAATTTGAATTATCTAAAAAAGTAAGAATATTTTTTAATAAGCTTCTCCCAAGTATTTTTTCGTCAGGTGTAACCCAAATTAATATTTTGGTTGGGACAATTATTGCTTCGTTCCAAGCAAGCGCTGTATCATATCTTTACTATGCAGATAGAATTTACCAAATTAATTTAGCAATAGCAGGAATTGCAATAGGTGTTGTTATACTCCCACAGTTATCAAAATATATAAGTCAAAATAACAAAAAAAAAATAGATTTAATTCAAAATAAAGCTTTAGAGTTAAGTTTATTTTTAAGCTTACCTGCTGCAATAGCTTTACTGATTGCATCTGAAGAGATTATTTCAGCTCTTTTTGGATATGGACAATTTAATGAAAACTCAGTTTTTAATTCAGCAAATGCGTTATATTATTTTAGCTATGGGCTACCTGCTTTTGCAATGATCAAAGTTTTTTCAAATTTTTTTTTTGCAAATCATGACACGAAAACACCTTTTTATATTTCTTTATTGTCAGTCTGTTTAAATATTCTAATAAGTGTTTACTTTTTTAGATCACTTGGTTTTATAATAATACCAATAGCAACCACCATTTCATCATGGTTTAACTTGATAATCTTATTTTTGGTTCTTCAAAATAGGAATTTATTCTCTTTTAATAAAATTTTTATTAAGCGTTTTTTTAGAATTATTTTTTCCTCAATATTAATGGGTCTATTTTTTAATTATCTATTAGTAATATTTAATGACCAATTATCTTTTGAAAACTCTCTTAAATCTATTTATCTAATTCTTTCTGTCTTTTTAGGGCTAATTTTTTATTTGTTAGTATCGTATTGGATCAAAGCTTTCCAATTGAAAGATATTAAATTAAAGTACTGATAATGAATAAAAAAATATTTTCAGGTGTTCAACCTACTGGCAATTTACACTTGGGAAACTATTTAGGTGCAATTAAGAATTTTGTTAAATTAAGCAATGATAAAGAAAATGAGTGTATATTTTGTGTTGTAGATTTACATGCCATAACAACAAAACAAGATCCAAAAGAATTAAGAAATAATATTAGAGAGACTGTAGCAACTTTTATTGCGTGTGGAATAAATCCAGAAAAAAGTATTATTTTTAACCAATCAAGTGTTCCAGCTCACTCAGAAGCTGCCTGGTTACTGAGTTGTTCTGCGAGAATGGGCTGGTTAAATCGAATGACACAATTTAAAGAAAAGGCTGGAAAAAATAAAGAAAAAGCAAGTATTGGGCTTTTTTCATATCCAGTATTAATGGCAGCTGACATTTTATTATATGACTCTACTCATGTACCTGTGGGTGAAGATCAAAAGCAACATTTAGAACTATGTAGAGACATTGCTCAAAAATTTAACAATGATTATGGTATTGATGAATTTTTAAAAATCCCAGAACCACTTATTCAAAAAGAATTTTCAAGAATTATGAGTCTAAAAGATGGAACTAGAAAAATGAGTAAATCTGAATTATCAGATTCGAGCAGGATAAACTTAACTGATGATAAAGACTCTATAGTTAATAAAATTAAAAAAGCAAAAACAGATACATTACCACTTCCATCCACCATCGATCAGTTGATTGAAAGGCCTGAGGCAAAAAATCTTTTAGGAATATATTCTAGTATTACCGATACGACTTTAGATAAATCTGTTGATGAATTTAAAGGAAAAAATTTTTCAGAGTTTAAAGAAAATCTTTCTCAAGTTTTAGTTGAAAAAATTGACCCAATTACTAAAGAAATAAAAAGATTAATTTATGACAAGGGATTTTTAGATGAGATTCTTTTTGATGGTCATAAAAAAGCTAATAAAATTGCCTCTGAAAAAGTAAAAAAAATGCATAAATTAATGGGTTTTTGATTAATATTTTTAAACAAGTTCCATTTTTATAATAATTGATTATACAGTAAATATGTTTGTTCAAACTGAAATCACACCCAATCCTAATTCTTTAAAGTTTTTGCCAGGTAAAACTGTTTCAAAAAACGGTTCTTTTGAAATAACAAAAAAAGACGATGTGAAAAACGACTTACTGAGAAATTTAATGTCAGTTAATGGAGTTGAGGGAATTTTTTTAAGCAGTGACTTCATATCAATTAATAAATATGATTACATTGAGTGGGATGAAATTAAACATATTGTAATATCTTTAATTAATGATTTTTATGCTGGTGGCAAAGAATTTATAATTGATAAAAGCCCTTATGAGACAGTTGAAACTTTTGGAGATGTTGAGAAAAAGATTATTAAAATATTAGATCAAAAAATAAGACCCGCAGTAGCAAAAGATGGTGGAGATATCAAATTCAAAGAATTTAAAGATGGTGTAGTAATTGTTCAACTTCAAGGAAGTTGCTCTGGATGTCCAAGTTCAACAATGACATTAAAACAAGGAGTTCAGAATCTTCTATGTCATTATTTACCAGAAGTAAAAAGAGTAGAAGCAGTTTAAAATGAAAAAAACGATTAAAAGTAAAAAAATTAAAGTTTTAAAGACTTTGGATGACAATAATTTAGGATCTTTTGCAAGGACATTAATAAGCAGTATTGTAATTATTTTTGTGTTTTATTCATTGCCTATAATTTTAAACTTTACAAACGACAAAATTTTAAAAACAAAAGAATTTAGAAATAATTCAAAAACGGTTCTTGCATACACATTAGATAAACAGAATAATAATAACAAAGAAACTAGTGAAACGTATGATGAAAGAGATCTATTAGTAGATATTTATAGTTTAAATGAAAAAGAAACTGATGCTGTAAGATTAGATGCTTCTACGATTAAACAACTCTATGAGGACACAGATTATAAACTAGAGGATATTAGAAAAAGTAAATTAGTCAAACCTATAGCCCTTGACTCATTTCCTCGTGAAATTAAAATGATAGAGGATACAAAAAAAAGAAAAGATTTTTTTATTCAAATTGTATTACCTTTGATACTTCAAGAGAACAATAACATAAGATTAGATAGAAAAAGACTTTTCAGCATAATTAATAAAAGTAATAACACAAATTTAGAAAAAAAATGGCTGAATAAGAAATATAAACAATATGGCATACCATCAAAAGATTTATCTACTCTAAAAATTAGAATGGATGAAATTCCAGTTTCTTTAGCTCTTGCACAAGCCGCCAAAGAGACAGGGTGGGGAACTTCTAGATTTGCTCAAGAGGGAAATGCTCTTTTTGGTCAATGGACATGGTCAGGAGAGGGTCTAAAACCTAAGGAGTCAGATAAAAGCCAAGGTCATAAAGTTATGAAATTCAATGTTCTGCAAGCCTCGGTTAGGGCTTACCAAAGGAATTTAAACACACATAAGTCATATAAGGAATTTAGACTTGTAAGAGCACAATTAAGAGATGCAGGAGAAGTGTTGGATAGTGTTATTCTTTCTCAATATTTAGATGAATATGCTGAAACTGGCCAGCAATATGTTAAGACCTTACAAAAAATAATTGAACAAAATAAGCTGAAAGATTTTGACAACGCAAAGCTTTTACCTTCAAGTCTAGAGTTAGAAAGCTTAATTTAATTATCTGGGATTATAAATTGAGCACCAAACCATCTCCACTTACCGTTATCATTTAAAGAACAATTAATCCTTCCTCTTCTTGGAGGAAAGGGTTTTTTAAAATTTATAGATAATATATTTCCATTAAGTTTTAAATTAGATTTTCCCCATTCATTTCCCTCATTTGAATAACAATTAATATTTTTTATATTCTTTTGTTCATTAAAAAATTCTACATAAAATTTTGGAGGATTATTTTCTTTTTTAAGTTTCTTTTCAATAGGACTTAATTTTTTATATTCAAGTGGATAAGTTTTTATAATTGACTCAAATCTTTTCATTTGACCGTAATTTTCATTTATTGGAAATCTCGGTAATTGAAATTTTTCTTTATTCAAATCAATCACTCCTGAATGTTGTCCAAATGCAAAAATAAATTTATCAGAAATATAATTTCTCATAAATTCAGAATATTCTCCAAACGGATAAGAGAATAAACTTGGTATATATCCAAGTTGCTTTTTAAAAATTAAATTTGCCGTCTCTATATCTTTAAGAAACTCTTCATTGCTATTTTCTATTAGATATTTATGAGAGTGAGAATGATGCCCTATTAATACAAAGCTTTCTTTTTCTATTTCTTTAATCTGATCCCAAGTCATGTAACCTTGATTTCCCACTGGTTCGGTTGATATAAAAAGAATGAATGGGATATTATTTTCTTTCAAATAAGGCCATGCAACATCATAAAATGATTTGAAACCATCGTCTATAGTAAGAAGAATTTTCTTTCGTTTTTTTGGAATATCAAATTTGGTTATAAATTCATTTGGGTGAATTAATTCGTAATTTAAATTTTTTATAAGTTCTATGTGTTTTATAAAAACATCCATTCTAATATTTGTTGATGGATATCTATTTTCATCAAATCTGTGATACATAATTGATAATATTCCCTCGTCTTTTGAATATTGTTTGATATTATTTTCTTCTGCTTTAAGATTTGTTAAAAGTAAAAAAAAAATTATGAACAATCTTATTATAGATGCCACAGAAGAAAAAATAATTTTAGTACTCATTAAAGATAAAAATATTTATAATGTTTGTCATGAAAATAGCAAAACTAATTATGAAAAATTAACTATTTTAATTAATGATTTTTTAAAAAATTATCACTTGAAAACTCATAATATTTCAAAATTGTTTGTTAATAGAGGTCCCGGAAGTTATGCAGGAATAAGAAATTCCCTCGCTGTTGTAAAAGCTATTTATGTTGCCAAAAAGATAGACTATTATTGTTTCAGTTTTGATGATTTTGACAAAATAAAAGATCATAAATATGAAAATATTCCCAATCTATGCGAAAAATTTAAGATTAAAAAAAATTTGATTAATCCTATTTATTTAAGTTAAAATTAAACATGGTAAAAACAATTGAACAAAAATGTTTATCAAAAGGTGTTAAACTTACTGATCAAAGAAAAATAATTGCAAAAGTTATTTCTGACTCCAAGAAAGAATATGGAGAGACTGATCACCCAGATGTTGATGAACTTTATAGCAGAGTTTCTAAAATTGATCCTAAAATTAGCATAGCGACAGTTTACAGAACTGTAAAACTCTTTGAAGAGGCTGGAATACTCACAAAACATGATTTCAAAGGTGGAAAGGCAAGATATGAAGCAATGATTGAGAGTCATCATGATCATTTAATTGATATTAAATCAGGTGAGATAATAGAATTCGTAGATGAAGAAATTGAAAAGCTCCAACAAAAAGTTGCAGAAAAATATGGATACAAACTTGTTGATCATAAACTAGAGCTATATGGTGTAAAAAAAGATAAATGAGTTTTGAAATTTTGAAACCATACTTAGATAACTCAATAAATAAAAAAAAGATATTTATTAAAACATTTGGTTGTCAAATGAATGAGTATGACTCAAATAGAATATATGACACAGTTAAAAAAATTGGATATGAAAAAACAGATAAATATGAAAATGCTAACTGTTATTTATTAAATACTTGTCACATAAGAGATAAGGCTAAAGAAAAAGTCTATCATGAAATTGGAAGGGTCAAAAAAATATTCAGGTCAAAGTTAAAACCTTTAGTAATCGTTGCAGGTTGTGTTGCTCAAGCAGAGCATGAGGAGATGTTAAAAAGAGAACCTTATATAGATTTGGTCTTAGGGCCACAGGCTTATCATAAGATTAATGATACTATATTGGAACATCAAAATAAAAAAAAAAGGGAAGAAGAAACAGAATTTGATGCATTCGCTAAGTTTGATTATTTAAGTAAAATCAAAAATCAATCCAACAAAATTTCGTCTTTTTTAACAATACAAGAAGGTTGTGATAAATTTTGTAATTTTTGTGTTGTCCCTTTTACAAGAGGCCCAGAATATTCAAGACCATTTGATCAAATCTTAGAGGAGGCCAAACAATTAGTTTTAAGTGGATCAAAAGAAATTACCCTTTTAGGACAGAATGTAAACGCTTATGATTTTGAAGGGAGTAGACTATCTGATTTAATTTTAGAACTAGAAAAAATAACTGGATTAAAACGAATTCGATATACCACATCACACCCTAGAGACATGACAGATGATTTAATTGATGTGTATAAAAAATCAAAAAAACTAATGCCACTAATTCATTTACCTGTTCAGAGTGGATCAGACAAAGTTTTAGAGCTCATGAATAGAAAGCATACTATCAAAACATACATACAAATATACTATAGATTAAAAAAGATAAATCCTAAGCTTGCTTTCTCTAGCGATTTCATAATAGCCTACCCAGGAGAAGATGAAAAAGATTTTAAAGATACTTTAAAACTTATCGATGAAATTAGGTTTATAAATTCATTTTCATTTATTTTTAGTCCTAGACCTGGAACTGTTGCTTCAAATTTATTGACCATCGATAGAAACAAGTCACTTGATAGGTTAAAAGTAGTCCAAAAAAAATTAGTTCATAATCAATTAAAGGTTAATAAATCTATTGAAAATAAAACAATAAAAGTTTTGGTTGAAAACAGAATTAAAGATAAATCTAAACTTTTTGGCAGATCTGAATATATGACATCAGTTTTATTTGATGGTGCTGATAATTTAATTGGGAAAATTGTGAATGTTAAAATTAAAAATAGTAATCAAAATACTTTGTTTGGTTATGTGATAGACTCAACTAATGAAAAGGTAGCCTAGAATTTGAGCATAAGTAGAAAAAAAAATGTTAATTCAAATTTAAAATTTGTTTATTCAGATAACAATACTTTAAGTGTGATTTTTCATGACAATGATATTTTAATGGGATTAGTTGGAGAATTTAATAAAAATCTAAAGGATTTAGAAAAGATTACTAAATCTAAAATGTATTCAAGAGGTAATTCTATTTTATTAAAAAATAGTCCAGAGAAAAATGAGTTAATAAAGAATGCTATTCAATTTCTTGTAAGTCAATTTTTAAATAATGGAACAATTGAAAAAAAAGATATAGAGTCTTCTATAAGTAAATTTATGATAAATGAAAAAGTTACAAGTAAAAATGGTAATATTGAATATATCATTAAAACTCCCAAAAAATCAGTAATTCCTAGATCTGAAAAACAAAAAAATTATATAAGAGCTTTGAAAGAGTCTGACATTGTTATATCAGCAGGACCTGCGGGAACAGGCAAGACCTTTTTAGCGGTTGCGGTTGCATTAACAATGCTTTTGGACAAAAAAATAGAGAGAATTATTTTGTCAAGACCTGCTGTGGAAGCAGGAGAGAGATTAGGTTTTTTACCAGGAGATATGAGAGAAAAAGTTGATCCTTATTTAAGGCCTCTATATGATTCACTATATGATTTGTTAGATTTTGAAAAGATTCAAAAAAAGATAGAAGTGGGAGATATTGAAATTGCACCACTTGCTTTTATGAGAGGAAGAACTTTAAAGAATTCATTTGCAATTCTTGATGAGGCACAAAATGCAACAGATACTCAAATAAAGATGTTCTTAACCAGAATTGGAGAAAACTCTAAAATTGTTATAAATGGTGACCCGTCTCAAATAGATTTACCTAATAAATTACAGTCAGGGTTAGATCGATCAAAAAAGTTACTTGGTCACTTAAATGAAATATCCGTCATAGATTTTGACCACAAAGATGTTGTGAGACATCCTTTAGTTTCTAAGATAGTAAAGGCTTATTCTGATAAATCTTCAGATTGATGATAAAAGCCAATATAATTTTAGATAAAAAAATTTGGAGTAAAAAGATTAAAAAGCCTGAAATTTATTTTAAAAATAAACTTAATAAACTTTCTAAATTAAATAATTTTAAAAATAAAAATCAGGAATTCACTGTTTTACTGACTAATAATAAAATAATGAAAGATTTAAATTTAAAATTTAGAAATAAGAATAAATCTACAGATGTTCTTTCTTTTCCATTAAAAATAAAGAGAAAAAAAATGATGTATTTAGGAGATATAGCAATCTCATTTGAAATAATTAACAAGAGGGCTAGATTATCTAGTTTTGATCATGAATTAGATAAAATATGGATCCACGGTTATCTACATCTTTTAGGATATGATCATAGAAAGAATAAAGATTATAAAGTTATGACTAAAAGAGAAAATTTAATTTTCAAAAAACTGAATAAAGTAAATTGAGACATATTTTAGAAAAAGAAATAAATTTATATTTATTAATTTTTTTTTTAGGCACTCTAACATCTTTTAGTCTTCCTCCATATAATCTCTTCTTAATCAATTTTCTAACATATCCAATATTACTTTTCGTATTAATAAATTTTGTATCAGGAAAATTTAAATCCTTTTTTATTGGTTGGATCTTTGGAACTGCTTATTTTATTTCTAATCTGTATTGGATTACAAATTCTCTTACTTTTTATGATTCTTTTAAATACTTAATTCCTTTTGCAATTATATTAATTCCATCATTCTTAGGATTGTTTTATGGTCTGGTTACTTTTTTATGTAGTATCTTTAATCTACAGAATAAAATTTCCTCATTACTAATTTTTTCAGTTTTTTTTGGGTCTGTAGAATTTTTAAGGAGTTTTATTTTAGGAGGCTTTCCTTGGAATCTAATTTTATTTAGTGTCTCTAGTCAATTATCTTCGTTGCAAATACTATCCTATGTAGGAACTTATTCATTTAATCTAATATTAATCACAATTTATCTCCTTCCTGTTGTAATTTTTCTAAAACATAAACATTTTACTAAATCATTAATCTTAATACTTGGCTCATTTTTAGTATTGATAAATTTTATTTATGGAAATTATAATATTAAAAAATTTAAAGAAAAAGAATATTCAAATTTAGATTCTGTAATAAGAATTATCTCTCCAAACATTCCAATAGAAAAATTCTTAACTTATCAAGATCCAGAAAAAAATATCTTGGAATTGATCAAATTGAGTGATCCTATTTATTCTGAAAAAATTATATTTGTTTTTCCAGAAGGCATAATAAACAGTATCAATTTAAACGATTTAAAATTTTTTAAAAAACTTTTTATTGAGAACTATAATTCAAATCATAAAATTATATTAGGTATTAATAATCTTACAGATGATAAAATTTACAATTCGTTAATAGTAATAAACAAGGATGTAAAGATACTATATAAATATAACAAGAATAAACTTGTTCCATTTGGAGAATTTATGCCTTTTGAAAGTTTATTTAGAAAATTCGGTTTGAAAAAAATAACCCAAGGTTATCAGTCATTTTCAGCAGATAGTAAAAGAGAAATTGCTAATATAAATCAATTAAAGTTTATTCCACTTATCTGTTACGAAATAATTTATTCAGGAATAATTAATCCAAATAAAGAAAATTATGATTTCATACTTAATATCTCTGAGGATGGATGGTTTGGTAAAACTATTGGTCCCAAACAACATTTATCTCACTCAATATTTAGATCTATAGAGGAAGGAAAGAATGTAATAAGAGCAACTAATAATGGCATATCCGCTCATATAAATCCTAAAGGACAAATTATTAATTATATAAGTGAGAAGGGATATTTTGATGTAAGAGATATTAAACGTGTTGATAAAACCTATTTTGCAAAAAACGGTAATAAGATCTTCTTTTATTTTGTTCTATTTTATACTACCTTAATTGTGATTTTAAAAATAAGGGAGAATAAATGAAAAAAGATTACTTATTTACAAGTGAATCAGTTTCTGAAGGTCACCCAGACAAAGTATGTGATAGAATTTCTGATATGGTTGTAGATACATATTTAGCAGCTGAACCTCAATCACGAGTGGCTTGTGAAACATTAACAACAACTAATAAGGTTGTCTTAGCTGGTGAAGTTAGAGGTCCTGAAATTAAAAAAGATGATTTAATTCAAAAAGTAAGGAATTGTATTAAAGACATTGGCTATGATCAGGAGGGCTTTACGTGGAAAGAAGCAACTTCAGTTGAAAGTCACTTACATTCACAATCTGCAGATATTGCTATGGGTGTAGACTCTTCAGGAAATAAAGATGAAGGAGCTGGGGACCAGGGCATAATGTTTGGTTATGCTTGTAATGAGACAGATGTTTTAATGCCTGCTCCTATTCATTACTCTCATAAAATCCTAAGACTTATGGCAGAAGATAGAAAATCTGGAAAATTAAAAAACATTGAACCAGACTCAAAAAGCCAAATAACAATTGAATATAAGGATGGAAAACCTTCTTGTGTGAAATCAGTTGTTATATCAACTCAGCATTCACCTGATGTGAATCAAGGTCAAGTTAGAGATTTAGTTAAACCATATATTGAGAGATCTATACCCAAAGAATTATTAAATTCATTAGACGAAAAAGAAATTTATGTAAATCCAACTGGAAATTTTGTAATTGGTGGACCAGATGGTGATAGTGGTTTAACAGGAAGAAAAATAATTGTTGATACTTACGGTGGAGCAGCTCCACATGGAGGTGGAGCTTTTTCAGGGAAGGATCCTACCAAAGTAGATAGGTCTGCTGCATATGCGTCTAGGTATTTGGCGAAAAATGTTGTTGCTTCTAAAATAGCTGATAAATGTCTCATTCAACTTGCCTATGCAATAGGTGTATCAAAACCTTTATCAATATATGTTGATTTATTTGATAATGATGATGAAAAAAATAAACATGTAGAAAAACTTATTCATGAAAATTTTGATTTGAGTCCAAGAGGTATAAGAGAGATGCTGGGTTTAAATAAACCTATTTATGAGAAAACTTCAGCATATGGGCACTTTGGAAGAATTCCAGATGAGATTGGATCATTTTCTTGGGAAAAGATAGATAAATCAGACTTATTTAGTAAGTAAATAGAGTTGAATATTAAAAAAAAATAAATATATTTCAAACATTATTAAAATTTCAAAATGGGCTTCGGCCCATTTTTTTTTGGAAGAAATAAATACATGTTAAACAAAAGAGCAGATAAATTAGAATTATTAAGAATTGCTGAAGCTGTAGCTTTAGAAAAATCTATTGATAAAGAACTAATCATTACTTCAATGGAGACAGGAATAGCAAAAGCAGCAAAATCAAAATTTGGCCAAGAGAATGAGATCAAAGTTCTTATTAATAGGGAAAATGGAGATATTGAACTTTTTAGAAAACTCATAATTTCTGAAAATCCTGAGAATGCGAATACTGAAATTAAACTTGAAGATGCAATATCTCTAAATGAATATAATAAAGATAAAAAAATTGGAGATGAGGTTTTGGAGCCACTTCCTTCATTTGATTTTGGAAGGATAGCCGCTCAAACGGCAAAACAAGTAATTAGCACGAATGTAAGAGAGGCTGAAAGAGAAAGGCAATATAACGATTTTATAGAAAAAAAAGATACTATTTTAAGTGGCATAGTTAAAAGATTAGAATTTGGAAATGTTATAGTTGATTTAGGTAGAACTGAGTCAATTATACAGAAAAATGAAATGATACCTAGGGAGAATATTAAAGCTGGTGATAGAGTGAAAGCTTATTGTTATGATGTACGAAGAGAGACAAGAGGTCAGCAAATTTTTTTATCAAGAGCTCATCCCAAGTTTATGGAGAAACTTTTCGTTCAGGAAGTTCCAGAAATTTATGATGGTTTAATTGAGATTAAATCATCATCAAGAGATCCTGGAAGTAGAGCAAAAATTTGTGTTCAAGCAGTTGATACATCTTTAGATCCTGTGGGAGCATGTGTTGGTATGAGAGGATCTAGAGTTCAAGCTGTAGTAAATGAACTTCAAGGAGAAAAAATTGACATTGTTAATTGGTCAGAGGATCCTGCAATACTTGTTTCAAATGCACTATCTCCTGCGGAAGTTCAAAGAGTTAATGTTGATTTAGATCGAAAAAAACTGGATGTGATTTTAACAGAAGAGAATTTAAGTAAAGCTATTGGTCGAAGAGGTCAAAATGTTCGTCTTGCAACTAAACTTTTAAATTATGAAATAAATATTATGACTGATCAAGAGGATTCCGAGAGAAGGCAACAAGAGTTTAAGGAAAAAACAGAAAATTTTGTAAAAAATTTGGAATTAGATGAAACTTTGGGACAGCTATTAGTTGCCGAGGGTTTTTCAACAATAGATGATATTAAAGACAGTAACAAAGAAGATTTAATGAAAATTGAGGGTATTGAGGAAGATACAGCCAAGGCATTAATTGAAAGAGCAAAAGAATTTTACGAAAAAGATCAGGAGGATATATCTCAAAGAATAAAAGATCTTGGTCTTGAGGAAACTCTAATTAGTTTAAATGGTCTTACTCCAGGAATGTTAGTAACATTGGGTGAGCAAAAAATTCTTACACTTGAGGATTTCGCCGACTTAGCCTCGGATGAACTAACTGGTGGGTATGATGTAGTAAAAGGTGAAAGAGTAAAAATTCAAGGGTATTTAGAAGATTTTGCTCTATCTAAAGAAGAGGCAGATGAGCTTATTATGTCTGCTAGAAATATAATTTATAAAGATTGAGTGATGAGATATGGAAAACAAAAAAACAAAATTAACAATTTCTGGCACAGCCAAAAAATCGATCAAAAATATTGAGATAGCTAAAACTCATGGAAAAAATTCAGTTGTAATAGAAAAGTCAAAAAGTAATTTTTCTAAAAGGGGTAGCTCATTTAAACAAACTGGAACTAACACTAGAACAAAATCATTCCTTACTCCTGGTGGTCGTAACACACTTTTAAAACAGCCATCTGGATTAAAGATACCGGCAATAACAAATGATTTTGAGAGGAGAAAGCTTGCAGAACAAAGAGCAACAAAGAGACTTAAAGGGGACCCTGCTGGTAAAAAACTTAAATTAGGTACTAATACTAATAAAAGAGAAAAAAAATTGACTGTATCTAGAGCCTTAAGTGATGAAATTGAAGCAAGAGAAAGAAGCTTAGCATCCGTAAAAAGAGCAAGAGAAAAAGAGCAAAAAAATTTAAATAAAGATGTAAACAAAGATAATTTAAAACCTATTAAAAGAGACGTTAATATCCCAGAGGCTATCACGGTAAGAGAACTTGCAAATAGAATGGCGGAACAATCTAGCAATGTAATAAAACATCTTTTTGGAATGGGAGTCACTGTTACAATTAATCAAACTCTAGCAGCTGATACAGCAGAATATTTAGTTAAAGAATTTGGACATAATCCAATTAGAGAAGAAAAAGCAGAGGAAATTATTCAAAAAATAAAAGCTACAAGGGTAGAAAATTTAAAAAATAGACCTCCTATAGTAACAGTTATGGGTCACGTAGATCATGGAAAGACCTCTGTGCTTGATGTTTTAAGAAGTGCAAATGTAGTATCAGGAGAATTTGGTGGTATTACCCAGCATATAGGTGCTTATCAAATAGAAAGTCAATCTAGTAAACTAACTTTTATAGATACACCAGGCCATGCTGCTTTCACGGAGATGAGAGCAAGAGGATCAAAATTAACTGACGTTGTAGTTTTGGTTGTAGCTGCAGATGATGGGGTAAAACCCCAAACAGTAGAGTCTATCAAACATGCAAAAGCAGCGAAAGTTCCAATAGTAGTGGCAATTAATAAATGTGATTTACCTGAAGCAGATCCTCAAAAAATTAAAAATCAATTACTTGAGCATGAATTAATAGCGGAGGATTTATCTGGAGATACATTAATGGTAGAAATTTCTGCAAAAACAAAATTAAATTTAGATAAATTAATTGATGCTATTGTACTTCAAGCTGAAATTCTAGATTTAAAAACCGATTTTGAGTCAAAAGCCACTGGAATTGTTCTTGAGTCAAAAATTGATGTTGGAAGAGGACCAGTTGCTAATATTATTGTAACGACGGGTACATTAAAAAAGGGAGATTTCTTTGTAAGCGGTTTAAAGTGGGGGAAAGTAAGAGCAATTATTAATGACAAAGGTAAAAATATTGATAAAGCTTCTCCATCAACACCTATAGAAATTTTAGGTATTAATGGCGCGGCTAAAGCCGGAGATGATTTCATAGTATTAGATAATGAAAAAGAAGCTAAGATTTTAAGTGAAAATAGAGCAGAGGAGTCGAAAGATGGTAAAAATCCACTCTCATTTGCAACTCAGGAGTCAGCTTTTACAGATAAATCCTCTGAGGAGCTAAATTTGATAATCAAATCAGATGTTCAAGGATCTTCTGAAGCTATCAAAAATGCAATAAGTCAGATCAAACATGATGAAGTAAAACCAAAAATTATTTTATCAGATATTGGTATGGTGAATGAAACTGATGTTAATTTAGCTAAAGCATCTAACGCTGTCTTAATTGCATTTAACGTAAAACCAAGTAAAGAGGCAAAGAAACTCGCAGAAAATGAAAAAATAAAAATTTCATCTTATAATATTATTTATGAAGTTTTAGATTTTATTAAATTAAAGATGTCAGGCTTATTAGCTCCAGATGTTGAAGAAACAATATCAGGAACTGCACAAATTTTAGAAATTTTTAAAGTTTCAGGAGCTGGTAAAGTAGCTGGTTGCAAGGTTACCGAGGGAGAAATTAATAGTACTTCTGAGGTAAGATTGATTAGAGATGGGAAAATAATATTTAGTGGAAAAGTGGGAACTATATTTAGAGAAAAAAATCAGGTAAAACAGGTTAATAATGGTCAGGAATGTGGAATTACGATAAAAGAATATATGGATTTTCAAAAAGATGACACAATAGAGGCATTTAATGTAATTTCCAAAGAGAGAACAATATAATGGCGGACAGAATAGGAAAATCAGTTTCACAAAGACAATTAAGGGTTGGAGAAATGATAAAACAATCTTTAAGTATGATATTCATTAAAAATGAGGCAAAAGTTCCAGATTTACAGACTAATATTATAACAGTTACAGAAGTAAAAATGAGTCAAGATTTAAAAATTGCTAAAGTATATGTAATGCCTCTTGGAGGTAAAGATGCCGATGAAATTATCAAAAAACTCGTGGAATACTCATTTTTAGTTAAAAGAACTTTATCAAAAAAAGTATTTATAAAATATTTACCAAAACTAATCTTTAGGAAAGATGATTCATTTGAGTACGCAGAAAAAATAGAAAATTTAATAAAACAAACTAACAAATAAGGAAAAGTATGTATGAATAGTAAACTAAAAGAATTAGCAATTCATGATAAAGATACTGGATCTTCTGAGATTCAAGTTGCATTGCTAACTGAAAAAATTGAAGTGCTCTCAAAACATATTAAACAATTCAAGAAGGATAAGCATTCTTCTGTAGGATTGTTAAGAGCAGTGAATAAAAGAAAAAAATTGTTAGATTACCTTAAGAAAAATAAAATGGACTCTTACAAAAATCTACTGTCTAAGTTGAATATTAGAAAATAAAGATAAAGATAGATAGAACGGAATGGAACAAAACGAACGCAATGAAATGGAAATGAAATGTTTGAAATACACAAGAAAGAAATAGAAGTAGCAGGAAAGAAGATAAGTTTAGAAACAGGTAAAGTAGCAAGACAAGCAGACGGAGCAATCATCGCAACATGTGGTGAAACGGTTATTTTAGCAACAGTCGTAGGAGCAAAGAAAGTGAATCCAGATATGGATTATTTTCCTTTATCAGTAAACTACCAAGAAAAATATTATGCAGGTGGAAAGATCCCGGGTGGATATTTCAAAAGAGAAGCAAGACCAACTGAAAGCGAAACATTAATCTCTAGATTAATTGACAGACCAATCAGACCTTTGTTTCCTGATGAGTTTAAAAATGAAGTACAGTTGTTACCAACAGTAATTTCATATGACAAAGAAAACCAACCAGATATTCTAGCAATTATAGCCTCGTCAGCAGCGTTAACTATATCTGGAATGCCATTTATGGGCCCTGTAGGAGCTTCTAGAGTAGGTTATGTAGACGGTAAGTATATTCTTAATCCCTCAAAAGTTGAGTTAGAAAACTCAAGTTTAGATTTAGTTGTAGCAGGTACTAAAGATGCAGTGCTTATGGTTGAATCAGAAACATCTGGTTTGTCTGAAGAAGCAATGTTAGCAGCAGTTAAATTTGGTCATGAAGGATTTGTTCCAGTAATTGAAATGATAGAGGAACTTGCAAAAGAGTGTAGAAAACCAGAGTGGATTGTTGAAAAAAAAGATTTATCTGAAGTTAAACAAAAACTTGAAGAAACTTTTACAGAAGATCTTAAAAAAGCTTTTGTAACAAGAGATAAGCAAGATAGATCAAATCAAATTTCAGAGATTACTGAAAAAGCCAAAAAGCTTTTTGAAGAAAATGAAAATTATTCTGATTTAGATGTCAACTCTCAGCTTAAAAATTTAGAGAAGAAAATTGTTAGAACAGATATACTTAAAAATAAAAACAGAATTGATGGAAGAGGATTATCTGACGTAAGACCTATCAAATGTGAAGTTGGTGTATTACCAAGAACGCACGGTTCTGCATTATTCACAAGAGGTGAAACGCAAGCAATTGTTGTAACTACTCTAGGTACATCTGATGATGAGCAAAGAATTGAAAGTCTAGATGGTCTCCAAAGAGAACGATTTATGCTTCACTATAATTTCCCTCCTTTTTCAGTCGGTGAGACTGGAAGAATTGGAACTGGTAGACGTGAAATTGGTCATGGTAAACTAGCTTGGAGAGCAATCAACTCTTCATTACCTTCAAAAGAGGCTTTTCCCTATACTTTTAGAATAGTATCAGAGATTACAGAATCTAATGGTTCTTCTTCTATGGCGACTGTTTGTGGAGCATCTTTAGCATTAATGGATGCAGGTGTTCCGATTAAAGAACCAGTTGCAGGTATTGCAATGGGTTTAATTAAAGAAGGTGATGATTTTAGTGTCCTGTCAGATATTTTAGGTGACGAAGATCACTTAGGAGATATGGACTTTAAAGTTGCTGGAACTAAAGATGGAATTACTTCATTACAAATGGATATAAAAATTACTGGCATTACTTTTGAAATCATGGAGCAAGCTCTAAAGCAAGCTAAAGATGGAAGAATTCATATCTTGGGTGAAATGAATAAAGCTTTAGGCGAGTCCAGATCTGATGTTGGAAAACATACCCCAAAAATGGAACAAATAACTGTTGATAAAAAAGATATTGCTGCTGTGATTGGAAAAGGTGGAGCAACTATTAGAGAGATTGTTGAAAAATCAGGTGCAAAAGTTGATGTAAATGATGAAGGAGTCGTTACAGTTGCTGCTCCAGATGAAGAGGCTAGAAACATTGCTATGCAAATAATTAAAGATATAACTGCAAAAGCTGAAATGAATAAAATCTATTCAGGTAAAGTAATGAAAATTATGGAATTTGGTGCATTTGTTAATTTCTTAGGAAAACAAGATGGACTTGTTCATATTTCAGAATTAGCAGATAAAAGAGTCGCTAAAGTTACAGATGTTGTCAAAGAAGGTGACGAAGTAAAAGTGAAAGTAATTGGTTTTGATAGAGGTAAAGTGAAACTGTCAATGAAGCAAGCTGGAGAATAAGCTTATGGAGACAATAATACTTACTACATTGCTAGTTGTTGTAATTTGGGTACTTTTTAGACCTATTTCAAAAAAAGAGCTTAATAGGTACAATGACAAAGATAACTGGTCAAATATGGGTTTTTAAGAAATATTTTTAGGATCTGGCATCCCAACTTTATTATAACCAGCATCTACATAATGAATTTCGCCAGTTACACCTTTAGCCAAGTCGCTTAAAAGATACAGTGCTGAATTTCCAACATCTTGGATATCGACGTTTCTTTTTAAAAAAGAGTGGTCTTCATTCCATTTATATAAAAATTTTGCATCTCCAATCGCTGAAGCTGCTAATGTTTTAATTGGTCCGGCACTTATAGCATTAACTCTTAAACCTTTTGCACCCAGATCTCTAGCTAAGTATTTAACACTTGATTCAAGTGCAGCTTTACAAACACCCATTACGTTATAATTAGGAATAGCTCTGTTTGCTTCGTAACTAAGAGTGATTAAGTTCCCTCCTTCTCTCAGTATTTTAGAAGCCTCTTTAGCAACTTCTGTAAATGAAAAGCAGGAAATTAACATACTTCTCAAAAAGTTTTCTCTAGTTGTGTTTAAATATTCCCCAGACAATTCTGACTTATCTGAAAATGCAATTGCATGAACTACAAAATCAATTTGACCCCATTTTGATTTAATATCTTCAAATAATTTTATTACATCTTCTTTTTTTTCTACATCACAACTGAACGTAACTTTTGAATTTAATTTTTCAGCCAAAGGCACGACTCTTTTTTTTAAAGCGTCCCCAAGATAAGTGAAAGCAAGCTCAGCACCAGCTTCTGCTAGTTTTTGTGAAATACCCCACGCTATTGATCTTTCATTTGCAACACCCATGATTAAACCTTTTTTCCCCTTCATTAAATCCATGACTATACCTTTTCAAAAATTAAAGCTGCATTGGTTCCACCAAAACCAAAACTATTAGACATTACTGCATTTAAAGTTACTTCTGTTTCTGTTTTTGAGATAATTGGAAATTTTTTAGCGTCATCATCCAATTCACTTATATTTGCCGACCCAGCAATAAAATTGTTTTTCATCATAATCAAACAATAAATTGCTTCATGGACAGAAGCTGCTCCTAATGGATGTCCGGACAAAGATTTAGTTGAACTAATTTTTGGAATTTCTGATCCAAAAGTTTCTTTAACTGAATTTAATTCAGTAATATCCCCTACAGGAGTAGAAGTTCCATGAGTGTTGATATAATCTATTTTGTTTCTAGCAGTAGAAATTGCCATTTTCATACACCTAGTTGCTCCTTCTCCGGAAGGTGCCACCATATCGTGTCCATCAGAAGTTGCTCCATAACCGGTCAATTCTGCATAAATTTTAGCCCCCCTAGCTTTTGCATGTTCGTATTCTTCAAGCACTAGAACCCCACCACCACCTGCAATTACAAATCCATCTCGTGTTTTATCGTATGCTCTAGATGCCGTCTCAGGAGTATCATTATATTTTGATGACAGAGCTGTCATAGCATCAAACATGGCTGTCATTGCCCAATGAATTTCTTCACTTCCACCAGCAAAAACAATGTTTTGCTTTCCCATTTGAATTAATTCCATAGAATTTCCAATACAGTGTCCACTAGTTGCACAGGCAGAACTCATAGTATAATTTGTTCCTTTAATCTTAAATGGAACAGCTAATGTAGCTGAAGCAGTACTTGCCATTGTTCTTGGAACGATAAATGGTCCCATTAATTTTGGTGTTTTAGCCCTAGTTTTGTCTGCTGCTAAAATTACATTTTCTATTGATGGTCCTCCAGAACCCATAACAATTCCTGTTTTAAAATTACTTATATCCTTTTCCTCCAATCCAGAATCTTTAATAGCTTCTAGCATCGCAATATAGTTATATGCTGATCCTGATCCCATAAATCTAATGGTTTTCCTGTCAATATAATCTTCTAGTTTAATGTTTGGCTTACCATGAATATGACTTTTCAAATTATGTTCTTCATACTCTTCTGAATAAGTAATTCCTGATTTAGAATTTAATAATGATTGATGCACTTCTTCTTGATTATTTCCAAGGCAAGAAACAATTCCTAGTCCAGTAATTACCACCCTTTTCATTATTTAAATAATCCTACTTTTAAACTATCCGCTGAATAAATTTTTTTTCCATCAGCCAAAAGTAATCCATTTGCAAGACCAACAGTAGTTCCACCTGGTGACATAATTTTCTTCATATCAATCTCATATTCTACCAATTTTACATTCTGTAAAACCTCTCCTGTAAATTTTACAGTCCCAACTCCCAGAGCTCTACCTTTTCCAGGATTACCTATCCAACCTAAATAAAAACCTACTAATTGCCACATAGCATCAAGACCAAGACATCCAGGCATGACAGGGTCCCCTTTAAAATGACAATCAAAAAACCAAAGATTTTTCTTTATCTCTAACTCTGCTTTTAAAGAACCTTTTTTAAAAGTACCCATATTATCATTAATTTCAGTAATTCTATCAAACATGAGCATTGGTGGAAGAGGTAATTTTGCATTACCCGGACCGAATAATTTGCCTTCGGCACAATTAATTAGCTCATCATATGAGTAAGAGTTTTTTTTCATAAAATTGAGTACTCTTATTTACTTGATTTTGCCATTTTATAATATAATTATAATAGTAGTTTAGAATAATTATAACTAACAATATAGTTGAAATTGTGAAATATAGAGAAAAATTAAGAAATTCAGGTTTAAGGCCCACTAAGCAAAGAATTCAAATATGCGAGGTTTTATTTGATACAGATAAAACATTTCATTTCACTATTAATGAACTCGAACAAAAAATAAAAAAAAAGACAAATACCAAAATATCTTTAGCTACAGTTTACAACACGGTCCACGCTTTTGAAAAAAAAGGATATTTAAAACAAATTCCAATTAATTCCAATCAGACATATTTTGATACTAATGTTTCTGATCATCATCATTTTTATGATCTAAAGGAGGAAAAACTCATTGATTTAGAAAATGCAGATGTTGGACCTATTAATATAAAAAGAAAAATTGATGGCAAAAAAATTAAATCAGTAGAAATTCTGGTTAGATTAGAGAGTTAATCTTTTATACACTTCAGCGTCGTTTTTATACAATTGACACTTTATTTAGAATCATTATAAACTACATATTAACATGATTATCTCTAACTGTAAGGAATATAATGAGTACTGAAAATTTTAAAAATAAATCATTTAAATCTAAAGAACTAAGCAAGTGTCCATTTACTGGAGTAGGCTCACCTGCAAAATTTTCTGCAGGTAGAGGTCAAACAGTTAGAGATTTTTGGCCAAATAGTTTAAATTTAAAAATCCTTAGTCAGCACTCTAATTTATCTAACCCTATGGATAAGAAATTTAGTTACGCTAAAGAATTTAAAAAAATTAATTACAAGGGATTAAAAAAAGATTTAAAAAAATTAATGACAGATTCACAGGATTGGTGGCCTGCGGATTATGGTCATTATGGTCCACTATTTATTCGATTGGCTTGGCATGCTGCAGGAACTTATAGAACTGGTGATGGTAGAGGTGGCGCTGGAACAGGAAATCAAAGATTTGCTCCACTGAACTCTTGGCCAGATAACGTAAATTTAGATAAAGCAAGGTTGCTTTTATGGCCAATTAAAAAAAAGTATGGAAGAAAAATTTCATGGGCTGACCTTTTTATATTAGTTGGTAATGTAGCTTTAGACTCAATGGGTTTCAAAACTTTTGGTTTTGGAGCAGGCAGAGCTGATATCTGGGAGCCAGAGGATGATATTTATTGGGGTTCAGAAAAAGAAATGCTAGGTGTAGAAAGATACAGTGGAAAAAGAGATTTAGAACAGCCATTGGGAGCTTCACACATGGGTTTAATATATGTTAATCCACAAGGTCCAGATGCCAATCCAGATCCGAAACTTGCAGCACATGATATTAGAGAGACATTTGGAAGAATGGCTATGAACGATTATGAGACAGCAGCACTAGTGGCTGGAGGACATACATTTGGAAAATCTCATGGAGCAGCACCTGAGTCTCACAAAGGTCCTGATCCTGAAGCATCGAGACTTCAAGATCAATCAACAGGATGGAATAGTGGTTATAAGTCTGGAAAAGGTGTTGATACAATAAGTAGTGGTATTGAGGGTGCTTGGACTCAAAATCCTATTAAATGGGATATGGGATATTTAGATTGTTTATATGATCATGACTGGGAGCTTACAAAAAGTCCAGCTGGTGCTCATCAATGGACGCCAAAGAAAAACGGTCAAAGAATTAAGATGGTCCCTGATGCACATAAAAAAGGTGTGCTTCATGCACCAATGATGCAAACAACAGATATATCAATGAAAGTTGATCCAAGTTATGGACCTATTACGAAGCACTTTCATCAAAATCCACAAGAGTTTCATGATGCATTTGCTAGAGCGTGGTTTAAATTAACTCACAGAGATATGGGTCCAAAAGTCTGCTACCTTGGTAGTGACGTCCCGAAAGAACAATTAATTTGGCAAGATCCAATAGATAAACCCAGATATAAACTTAAAACTAAGGATATTAATGATTTAAAAAATAAGATTTCCAAATCAAAAATATCTATTTCAGATTTAGTTTCTACGGCATGGGCTTCAGCATCTACTTTCAGAGGCTCAGATAAAAGAGGTGGAGCTAATGGAGCAAGAATAATGTTAGAACCTCAAAAAAATTGGAAAGTTAACAACCCAAAGAAATTATCAGTAATAATTAAGGCTTTAAATAAAATTAAAAGCAAATTTGATAACAAAAAGAAAAGTGTATCAATGGCTGATTTAATTGTCTTAGCTGGAGGTGTTGGTATTGAAATAGCTGCTAAAAAAGCAGGTTATAAAATTAAAGTACCATTTTCATCAGGAAGAGGAGATGCAAGACAAGATCAGACTGATATTAATTCTTTTGGTCTTCTTGAACCTCAAGCAGATGGTTTCAGAAATTATCTAAATGAGGGAGCTTCAAATGTTTCAGCAGAGGAAAAATTAGTCGATAAAGCTCAGTTAATGGGGCTAACTGCACCAGAGATGACGGCACTTATAGGAGGAATGAGAGTATTGAATACAAACTATGACGGTTCTATACATGGTGTTTTCACGAATAGGCCCGGTTCTCTTACCAATGATTATTTCATAAATTTATTAGACATGAATACCACTTGGAAAGAGGAAGATAGATCAGATCAAACATTTGTAGGAAAAGATAGAAAAACAAAAAAAACTAAATGGAAAGCAACAAGAGTCGATTTAATTTTCGGTTCAAACTCTCAATTAAGAGCTCTAGCAGAAGTTTATGCATGTGAAGATTCAGGGGAAAAATTTATTAAAGATTTCATTTCTGCATGGGCCAAAGTAATGAATGCAGATAGGTTTGATTTAAGGTTAAATTAAAATAAAAAGCGGAAAAATAACATGGTAACAACTAGTTTTGAGGATTTTTATGAAGTCCCTAATTTAAATTTTGATATATCAAAATTGAGAAACGATTTAGAGAAGGTATTAAAAGACAAAAAATTTAATTCTCCAGGCGTAACACATTTTGGCGCTATTTCAATAAATCGAATTCCAAATGATGAAAGTTCTATAAAAGGGAATAATATTAGAGGTAGATATTGGACAATTGCTGATGAGTCAGGAGAAGAGGTTTCAAGAGATAAAATTATAGATGAGTCTAAATATACTCAATTGGTTCCAGAATTTGAAAATACCTATTTCAAGGAAGTATATCAGACTTTAGGAAAAAGATTTAAATTAGGAAGAGTTAGATTGTTATTAAAAGAGCCAAGGTCTACTTTAAGTTGGCATAAAGACCCTGAATGTAGACTTCACGTGCCAATTATTACTAATAAAGGTTGCTCTATGGTTATAGAAAATGTTGCAAAACATCTTCCAGCTGATGGAAAAGTATGGATAACAAACAACACTAAATATCATAATTTTTTTAATGGAGGGGAACAAGCTAGAATTCATTTAGTAGCATGTGTTTTAGAAAGTCCTTTTAGAAGTTAAATGGAACTTACAAGCGGAATATTTAAAGCAGCAGGAAATGTTTATCAAAATAATAAAGGTTCAATTTTAAGAACTGTCATTTATACTTTAGGACATTTTGCAATTGCAATAACTGTTTTGATGCTTGTTGCTGATGTATCATTTGGAGTAGCTCTAACTGATGCAATTGTTGAACCAATCGCCAATTCAATTTGGTATTTTATTTTAGATAAATGGTGGGCAAGCAAATCTAAAAAATAAATACTATAATTTATTTTAGTTTTTTAACCAATTAAATTTAACAATAATTATTATTTGAAAAAAATGTGTGAATGATAACTATTCTCACTCTTTTTTCTTGTATGTTTTTTTTTCATAATTAATTTAAGGATATGCAGATTGAAAATTTTAATTGTAAAAAATGTGGTTTAACAATTTCCTCAACTTGTTCTAAGTGTAATAAGATTGTAGACATTGAGGTTCTTGATGATGGTTGCATAGTGCAAAAAACCAAGTGTGGTGATTGTGCTAACACTCCAGTTATTAAAGACATTTGTTCACAACAAAAATAGATTAATTAATATTAAAATATTAATTAACTTTTCCCCATAGGTAGCGAGTATCAATCCATCCCTCATATTTTCCTGAGCTAACTTTACACCAATTCTCTTCACATCTTTTTATGATTAATAATCTACCTTTTTTGACTTTTACAATTGGTTCGGAGAAAATTGTAGATTTCTTAAAAATTATCTTTTCTTCCATAGCTATTACAGAATTAATCTTTTTTAGTTGAGAGACATGTATCCAGCCACTATTTTTTTTATGATCAATTATTCTTCTAAAATTTTCTTTTTTATCTATCTGCTTAATTGGCAGATTTTTTTTTTCATAAACATATTTTATTGGAAAATTAAAACTTGGACCATATCTAACGTTAACTTTATTTTTTTTTAGAGATAGAAAAATATCTTCTGCTGTAGCTAATGGAAAGTAGAATAAACAAATAATAACAACTAAAATTTTTTGTAAAATTACTTGCTTAAACATCTCTTAGTTTATTAAGTTTAACTTTTCTAAAAGTTAAATTTAGTAAGTCCAAAATTAGTATATATCCATTAAGATTTTTTCCAATATTCAAAATTTTCTTTAAGATTTCATTAGCTTGAATAGTGCCAATAATACCAGCCACAGTTCCTAAAATTCCCTCGTACTCACAATTTAAAGTGTCATCTGAGATTTTTTCTTCTTGGAAAAAACTTCTTATACATGGGGTATTTTTGTTTTTAAAATCAAATGTAAAAATGTGACCATCAAATTTACTTA
>CABYTL010000005.1 GCA_902521805.1 uncultured Pelagibacteraceae bacterium | reverse complement strand
ATTTATTTTTAAGCCACGAATTTAATCAAAGGATTATTTTAAGTTATTTAGTTAATGAAAATGAGGTTATTGGTTCACTTACCTCAATTTATCCATCTGCCAATTGGATGGAAAGGGAAGTTTTTGATATGTATGGTATAAATTTTAAAGATCATCCGGATCTAAGAAGAATTCTGACTGATTATGGATTTGAAGGTCATCCTCTTAGAAAAGATTTTCCTTTAACTGGTCATACTGAGGCTAGATATAGCGAAGATGAAAAAAAAGTAATTAGTGAGCCTGTAAAGCTAGAGCAAAATTATAGGAATTTCGATTATGAAAGTCCTTGGGAAGGCACAAAATATATTAAACATCAATCAGAAAATAATGACAAAAAAAATTAAAAATCTTAATTTAAATTTTGGACCACAGCATCCAGCAGCTCATGGTGTTTTAAGATTAATATTAGAATTGGACGGAGAAGTTGTAGAAAAAGCAGATCCACACATAGGACTACTTCATCGAGGTACTGAAAAACTAATTGAAAATAAAACTTATATACAAGCAGTCCCTTATTTTGACAGGTTAGATTATGTTGCGCCGATGAATCAAGAACATGCTTTTGCACTGGCAGTAGAAAAAATATTGGATATCGAAGTCCCTATAAGGGCACAGTACATAAGAGTTATATTTTGTGAAATTGGTAGAATACTAAGTCATATACTTAACGTTACCACCCAAGCTCTTGATGTGGGAGCACTTACACCATCTTTATGGGGTTTTGAGGAACGAGAAACTTTAATGACTTTCTATGAAAGAGCTTCAGGATCAAGACTTCATGCGAATTATTTTAGAGCAGGTGGAGTTCATCAGGATTTACCAGCAGGTCTTGAAGAAGATATAGAAAAATTTTGTAATTCTTTCCCAAAAATTTTAAATGATTTAGAGAATTTATTAACTGATAATAGAATATTTAAACAAAGAAATGTTGATATTGGAATAGTAACAAAGGAAGATGCTTTAAATTACTCATTTTCAGGTGTTATGATTAGAGGTTCAGGAGTTCCATGGGATTTAAGAAAATCCCAACCTTATGAATGTTATGATCAATTAGAATTTAAGATACCAGTGGGTAAAAATGGAGATTGTTATGATCGCTATTTATGTAGAATTGAGGAAATGAAAGAGAGTATTTCTATAATAAAACAATGTTTATTGAAAATAGAAAAAGGACCAATAAAATCCCAAGATGGAAAAATAAGTCCACCACCTAAAAAAGAATTGAAACAATCAATGGAGGCTTTAATTCATCATTTTAAATTATTTACTGAAGGATATAGAGTTCCAAAAGATGAGATATATTCTGCAGTGGAGGCGCCCAAAGGTGAATTTGGAGTATACCTAATTTCAGATGGTTCAAGTAAACCTTATAAATGTAAAATTAGAGCCCCTGGTTTTTCTCATTTGCAATCTATGGATTATCTTATTAAAGGACATATGTTAGCAGATGTACCTGCAGTACTTGGTTCTTTAGACATAGTATTTGGAGAGGTTGATAGATGAGTTTAAAGAGACCAGCCAAAGAGCAACCAGAAAATTTTGAATTTAATTCACCTTCTTTAGAGACGGCCAATGCTATCATTACTAAATACCCAAAAGACAGAAAGCAAAGTGCTGTAATGGCTTTACTTTACTTGGCTCAAAAACAAAATGATAATTGGATTCCTCTGTCTGCTATGAAGTATATAGCAAAATTTTTAGGTATGCCATATATAAAAGTTTACGAAGTTGCTACTTTCTACTCAATGTACAATCTATCCCCAGTTGGAAAATATTTTGTTCAGGTGTGTACAACAACTCCTTGCATGATTAGAGGTGCCAATCAATTAGTAGAAGCATGCAAAGAAAAAATTTCAAAAAATGAGTCAGAATTATCAACTGATAAAAATTGCTCTTGGATAGAAGTGGAATGTTTAGGTGCATGTGTCAATGCTCCTATGATGCAAATTAATGACGATTATTATGAAGATTTAGATAAAGAAAAAACTTTAAAAATATTAGATCAAATTTTAAAAGGAGTAAAACCTAAACCAGGCTCCTATAGAGGAAGATTAAATACTGAACCAGAAAATAATAGAAAAACACTTATGGATTTAAAAAATGCTTAAAGATCAAGATAGAATTTTTCAAAATTTATACAATGATTTGGGTTCTGATATTCTTTCATCTCAAAAAAGAGGTGATTGGATTAACACTAAAGAGCTTTTAGATAAAGGGAGGGATTGGATAATTGAGGAAATAAAAAGCTCTCAGTTGAGAGGAAGAGGAGGTGCTGGATTTCCTACAGGGTTAAAATGGTCTTTTGCACCTAAAGAAGTTGGATCAAGACCTCATTATTTAGTTATCAATGCAGATGAATCTGAACCAGGTACTTGTAAGGATAGAGATATTTTAAGATTTGAACCTCATAAATTAATTGAAGGATGCTTAATAGCGTCTTATGCGGTCCAAGCTCATGTATGTTATATTTATATAAGAGGTGAATATTTTATAGAAGGACAAAAACTTCAAAAAGCAATTGATGAAGCTTATGAAAAAAATTTAATTGGCAAAAATTCAGCTGGAAGTGGATGGGATTTAGATATCTTTATTCATTATGGAGCAGGAGCTTATATATGTGGAGAAGAAACTGCGTTATTAGAAAGTATAGAGGGTAATAAAGGTCAGCCTAGATTAAAACCACCTTTCCCAGCTCTTATAGGTCTCTACGGTTGCCCTACTATAGTCAATAATGTTGAAACTATAGCAGTTGTTCCAACAATATTAAAAAGAAGTGGTAAATGGTTTGCATCTTTAGGCAGGGAAAAAAATACAGGAACTAAGATTTTTTGTATATCTGGTAATGTAAACAATCCATGTAATGTTGAGGAAGAGATGAATATACCTCTAAAAGAGTTAATTGAATTTCATGCAGGGGGTGTAATTGGTGGATGGGACAATTTACAGGCTGTGATACCAGGAGGTTCATCAATGCCATTAATTCCCAAAGACAAATGTGAGACATTAACTATGGATTTTGATTCTTTAATGGCTGAAAAAAGTGGGTTAGGAACAGCTGGAATAGTTGTTATAAATAAAGATCAAGACATTATTAAATGTATGGCCCGAATTGCAAGATTTTATAAACATGAAAGTTGCGGCCAGTGTACACCATGTAGAGAAGGCTCAGGTTGGATGTGGAGAATGCTTGAAAGAATGGCAAAAGGAGAAGCATCTAAAGATGAAGTAGAAATGTTAGAAGATGTAACAAAACAAATTGAAGGTCATACTATCTGTGCATTTGGTGAAGGCTCTTCTTGGCCTGTGCAAGGATTATTGAGACATTTTAAAGATGAAATTAAAAAAAGGAACAAATTTGATCCAATCGTAAAAAAAAATAGAGATATTCCATATTTAGTGGATCAACACCTGTTAGATAAAAATGTTTAAAATTAAAGTAAATGAAATTGATGTAGAAGTAGAAGAGGGATTAACAGTTCTTCAAGCTTGTGAAAAAGCTGGAGTAGAAATTCCTAGGTTTTGTTATCACGAAAAATTATCAATAGCTGGTAATTGTAGAATGTGTTTAGTTGAGTTGGAAAAATCTCCAAAACCAATAGCTTCGTGTGCAATGCCTGCTGTTGATGGTATGGTTATAAAGACTAACACTCCTAATATCGAAAAGTCGAGAAAGGGTGTGATGGAGTTTTTGTTAGCAAATCATCCTTTGGATTGTCCTGTTTGTGATCAAGGGGGAGAATGTGATCTTCAAGATCAATCAATGTTTTACGGGATAGATAAATCTAGATTTAAAGAAAACAAAAGAGCTGTTACTGACAAAAACATGGGACCATTAATTAAAACTCAAATGACTCGATGTATTCATTGTACAAGATGTATACGTTTTGCAACTGAGATTGCTGGTGTGCCGGAATTGGGTGCTATTGGAAGAGGGGAAGATATGCAAATAACGACTTATCTAGAGCAATCTGTACAATCAGAAATGTCCGGAAATGTAATTGATCTTTGCCCTGTAGGTGCACTTACTTCTAAGCCATACGTTTTTGAGGCTAGACCATGGGAGCTAAAAAAAACTGAATCTGTAGATGTAATGGATGCAGTTGGTTCAAATATAAGAGTAGACACCTATGGCTGGGAAGTTAAACGAGTATTACCCATCATTAATGAGGATATTAATGAAGAGTGGATATCAGATAAAACTAGGTACGCATGTGATGGTCTTTCAAATCAGAGATTAGATACTCCATACATCAAATATAAAGGTAAATTCGAAAAAGCTAGTTGGGAAGAAGTTTATAAAATAATAAAATCAAAACTTAAGAGTACACCAAAAGATAAAATTGCTGGATTTGTTGGTGATTTAATCAATATGGAGTCAGGCTATATATTTAAAGAGTTCTTTGATCGTACGTTGGATACGAACACTTATGATTGTAGATCATCAGACTATTTTATAGACATTAGTGAAAGAGAAAACTATATATTTAATTCATCTATCAACGGTTTAGAAGAATCAGATCTAATATTATTGATAGGCACAAATCCAAGGATAGAATCAACTATACTAAATGCGAGAATAAGAAAATCTTTTCTACAAAATAATACTAAAATTATTTCCTTAAATAATCTCAATGATTTAACATATCCATATCATTTTTTAGATGGTCAGAGCAAAACTTTATTAAATATTTTTGAAAATCAAAATGATACTTCTAAAGAAATTTTAAATTCAAAGAAACCTTTGATAATTTTAGGAGAGTCCTTTTATAAACTAAAATATTCGAAATTTTTGTTTCATCTAATTAAAAAATTTTTAAAAGATAATAATAAGATTTCAAAAGAGTGGAATTCATTAAACAAACTTACTATTGATGCATCAACAGTTGGTTGTTTGGATCTCAAAATTTTGGATAATAAAAAAAATATTTTTGAATACTTAAATCATCATAAGTTTGAGGTAATTTATTTACTTGGTCAAGATAACTTAGATTTTACTAAAAAAGATGAGTTTATAATTTATCAAGGAAGTCATGGTGATAAAGGTGCAGAGTTTGCAGATATAATTTTGCCAGGAGCAGCATACACAGAACAGAATGGATATTTTACAAATTTAGAGGGCAAATTACAAAAAGCTTATAAAGCTTCATATCCGCCTGGTGATTCAAAAGAAGATTGGCAAATTATAAATGAATTAGCTGAAAGTATGAATAATAGAAAACTTTTTAATGATAAAGATGAGCTAGAAAGTAGTATGTTTAATTTTATCAATTTAAATAGAGAAAACAAAAATTTAAAAAGTTTAGAAAATCAATCAAAAGAAAATTTTAAAAATGAAAAAATGACCATTTATAATAAAGATTATTATTTTTCAAATGTTATAGCTAGAGCCTCAAAAACAATGTTAGATTGCCATAATTCTAAAACAAAGATACAAAAAACTGGGACAGATGGATAAAAATGGAATACTTTAGTATTATTTTTCAGGAGGTATACAAAATTTTATTTTTATTAATTCCAGTTCTTGTCTCCGTAGCGATGATTGTTTGGTTGGATAGGAGAGTATGGGCATTTGTACAAAAAAGACAAGGCCCAAATGTTGTCGGTCCTTTTGGTTTACTTCAATCTCTTGCAGATGCACTTAAATATATTTTTAAAGAATTAATAATTCCAGCTAGTTCAAATAAAGTAATTTTCATTTTAGCACCTATAATAACAATGACATTGGCTCTAATTGCTTGGGCTGTTATTCCGTTTAGCGAAACCCAGGTAATAGCAAATATAAATGTTGGTATTCTATACTTATTTGCAGTTTCATCTCTTGGTGTTTACGGAATAATAATGGGAGGTTGGGCTTCAAACTCTAAATATCCTTTTTTAGGTGCAATTCGTTCAGCAGCCCAGATGGTATCTTATGAGGTATCAATTGGTATTATTATTATAAATGTCCTTTTATGCGTTGGTTCTCTAAATTTAAACGAAATTGTTTTGGCTCAAAAAAATTTATGGTTTGTAATTCCATTATTTCCAATGTTTGTAATTTTTTTTATTTCAGCATTGGCAGAAACTAATAGACCACCTTTTGATTTACCAGAAGCAGAAGCCGAATTGGTTGCTGGATATCAAACTGAATATTCAGGAATGATGTATGCAATGTTTTGGCTAGGTGAATATGCTAACATCCTTTTAATGTGTGCTATGGGGTCAATTTTATTTTTGGGTGGTTGGTTATCTCCTATAGATTTATTTCCTTTTAATTTAGTGCCAGGGGCATTGTGGTTAATTTTTAAAATTTTATTTTTATTCATTTTATTTGCTTTAGTTAAAGCAATAGTGCCAAGATATCGATATGATCAGTTAATGAGATTAGGATGGAAAATATTTTTACCTTTCTCATTGATCTGGGTAGTTTTAACAGCTAGCTACTTATTTTATTTTAACCTTCTACCAGTAAATTAAATGAAATTATCTAGATTTTTAAAAACTATATTTATGATAGATTTTATTAGTGGATTAATTATTGCTATTAAGGAATTATTTAAACCAAAAAAAACTATAAATTATCCATTTGAAAAAGGAAAAATTAGCCCAAGATTTAGAGGAGAACATGCACTACGTCGTTATCCTAATGGGGAAGAAAGATGTATAGCTTGCAAACTATGTGAGGCGGTCTGTCCTGCTCAAGCGATTACAATTGAGTCGACTGAAAGTTCAGATGGTAGCAGGAAAACAACTAGGTACGATATTGACATGATGAAATGTATTTACTGTGGTTTATGTGAAGAATCTTGTCCAGTAGATGCAATTGTCCAAGGACCAAATTTTGAATTTTCTACCGAAACAAGAGAAGAACTTTATTACACAAAAGAAAAATTATTAGATAATGGAGATCGATGGGAAAATGTTTTAGCTGCAAATATCAAAGCTGATAATCCTTATAGATAAATAAATGGCACATGCAATTTTCTTTTATATTTTTTCTACAATTGCAATAATTTCAGCTATTATGGTGACTGTTTCAAAAAATACAGTTCATTCGGTTTTTTTTTTAATTCTAGATTTTATTAGCATATCTTGTTTATTTATTATGATAGGTGCAGAATTTCTAGGTATGATAATGCTTATTGTGTACGTAGGCGCTGTTGCAGTTTTATTTTTGTTTGTAGTTATGATGCTAAATGTTGCTCAGCAAACAAATCAATGGTTTTCATCTGCTTATAGTTCAAGACACATTCCAATAGGATTAATAATAAGTATAATTATATTTTTTGAACTAATAATTGTAATAGGAGGCTGGAAGTATAAACCTGATTTATTCAATCAAAAAGATTTAAATTTTACTGACACAGTAAGCAATACTCATTCATTAGGGCAAATATTATACACTGATTATATCCATATTTTTCAAATAAGTGGAATGATACTTTTAGTGGCAATGATTGGAGCAATAGTTTTGACTTTTCGACAAAGAGAAGGTGTTAAAAAACAAAATTACATAAAACAAATTTCTCGCGAGAGAAGTGAAGGTGTAGAGGTTCTCAATGTAGAATCAAATAAAGGAGTTAAAATAGATGATTGAAATTGGACTTGGACATTATTTAACTCTAGCGGCAATAATTTTCTCAATAGGTATAATTGGAATATTTTTAAATAGGAAAAATATTATTGTAATTTTGATGAGTATTGAATTAATCTTATTAGCTGTAAACATTAATTTAGTATCATTCTCTATTTATCTTAACGACTTAGCAGGACAAGTTTTTACCCTATTCATATTGACTGTGGCAGCAGCAGAAGCAGCAATTGGTTTAGCGATAATTGTTGTTTATTTTAGAAATGCGGGAACCATTCGTGTTGAAGAAATAGATAAACTTAAGGGTTAAATGGAATTATCAATAATATTTTTACCATTATTAGCATCAATAATTTCTGGTTTTTTTGGCAGGTTTATAGGTGATAGAAATTCTGAAATAGTTACAAGTCTATTTGTTTCCATAGCAGCGCTTCTTTCTCTCATCGTATTTTATAATGTGATAGTAAATCAATTTGAAGACAATATAATTATTGCTAAATGGATTAACTCCGGATCACTCGAAGTAAATTGGTCAATGAAAATTGACACTCTTTCTGCAGTAATGTTGGTTGTGGTAACCTTAGTATCAGCATTAGTTCACATTTATTCAATTGGATACATGTCCAATGATCCTCATAAACCCAGATTTATGGCTTTTTTATCTTTATTCACTTTTGCCATGTTAATGCTTGTTACATCAGATAATTTTATTCAATTATTTTTTGGATGGGAGGGTGTTGGTCTTTGTTCATATTTTTTAATAGGATTTTGGTTTAAAAAAGAAAGTGCTAATGCAGCAGCTATTAAGGCCTTTGTAGTAAATAGAGTTGGAGACTTTGGATTTGCTTTAGGAATTTTTTTAATATTCTATTTATTTGGAACTGTAAATTATGATGAAGTCTTTCAACAAATACCGTCAGTTTTAGACAAAAAATTAAATTTTTTAGGATTAGATGCAAGTGCTATTGATTTGATCTGCTTATTATTATTTATTGGGGCAATGGGTAAGTCAGCTCAAATCTTACTTCATACTTGGTTACCAGATGCAATGGAAGGCCCTACTCCTGTATCAGCATTAATACATGCTGCCACGATGGTTACAGCTGGAGTTTTTTTGGTTGTAAGATGCTCACCAATATATGAATATTCTGAATTAGCACTAAATGTAATTACAATTGTAGGGATGGTCACTGCAATTTTTGCAGCAACAGTTGCTTTAGTTCAAACAGATATAAAAAAGATAATTGCATATTCTACTTGTAGTCAATTGGGATATATGTTTTTTGCAACTGGAGTAGGAGCTTATAATGTGGCTATGTTTCATTTGTTTACTCATGCATTTTTTAAAGCATTACTTTTTTTAGGTTCTGGATCTGTTATTCACGCATTTAAAGATGAACAAAATATTAATTCTATGGGGGGAGTTTGGAGGAAATTACCATACACATACATTCTAATGATAATAGGCACTCTTGCTTTAACAGGATTCCCCCTATTATCTGGATTTTATTCTAAAGATGCTATTATTGAATTTGCATATATAAGAGGAAACACCGTTGGATATTATGCAGCAGGCATAGGAGTTTTTACAGCAGTTTTAACATCAATTTATTCATGGAGACTGATATTTAAAACTTTTCATGGAAATTATAATAATAAAGAAGTTAAATCACATGAAATACACGAGTCACCGTTAGTGATGTTAATACCTTTAATAATATTATCAATAGGTTCTATTTTTGCTGGAATAGCTTTTAAAGATTTATTTATTGGTTACAGTGAGTCCATTGACTTTTGGGGTAAATCTATTTTTTTTTTAGAGCCTCTTAGCAAAGAACACCCACCATTTTGGTTTTTAATTTTGACTCCAATATTGGTTACTATTTCAATACCTCTTTCATATTATCTTTTTGTTAAAAATACAGATTTACCACACGCCATAGCAAAAAATAATCAACCATTATATAAATTTCTATTAAATAAATGGTATTTTGACGAATTATATGATCACGTATTTATTAATCCATCAAAAAGAATTGGACTATTTTTATGGAAATTTTTTGATATAAGAATTATTGATCGGTTTGGTCCTGATGGAATATCATTTTTGATTAAAAAATTTTCTATTAAAGCAAATAAATTTCAAAGCGGATATATTTACCAATATGCTTTTATAATGTTATTAGGTTTTTCAGCTTTCTTAACATTTCTAATCATCAAATAATGGATTTCCCCATAATTTCAGCTTTAATCCTATTACCTACAATAGGATCATTATTTTTATTTTTTACTAAAAGTAATAATGAAAGTAACTTTACTGTAAAATACGTAGCTTTATTTACCTCATTGGTAAATTTTATGTTATCAATTTATCTTTGGTATTTGTTTGATCAAAATACTTCAGAATTTCAATTTGTTGAGGAAAGAGAATGGGTAGCAGGATTTGTTAATTATAAAGTTGGAGTAGATGGAATTTCAATATTATTTATTGTTCTTACAACTTTTATAACTCCTTTATGTATCATCTCTATTAACAATAGTATTAAATTTAGGTTAAGAGATTTTCTGATTGCTGTTTTAATTATGGAGTCTTTCATGATTGGAGTTTTTTGCTCATTAGATTTAATAATTTTTTATTTATTTTTTGAAGCAGGCTTAATTCCAATGTTTTTAATTATTGGTATCTGGGGTGGCCAAAGAAGAGTTTACTCAGCTTTTAAATTTTTTTTGTACACATTACTTGGCTCAGTTTTAATGTTGGTAGCAATAATTTCAATTTATTGGATTTCAGGGACAACGGATGTTATTAAACTTTACCAACTAGGTATTGATCCAAAATACCAAAATTTATTATGGTTAGCATTTTTTAGTTCTTTTGCCGTCAAAACTCCTATGTGGCCAGTTCACACTTGGCTACCTGATGCTCACGTTGAAGCTCCAACTGCAGGCTCAGTTTTACTTGCTGCTATTTTATTAAAAATGGCAGGTTACGGATTCATTAGATTTTCTTTAGGATTGTTTCCTTTAGCTTCAGAATTATTCACTCCATTAATCTATCTCTTAAGTGTAATAGCAATTATTTTTACTTCTCTTATTGCTTTAATGCAAGATGACATGAAAAAATTGATTGCTTATTCATCTGTTGCTCACATGGGCTTTGTTACTTTAGGTATATTTACCATTCAACAGCAAGGTATAGAAGGAAGTATAATTCAAATGCTTAGTCATGGATTAGTTTCGGCTGCATTATTTCTTTGTGTCGGGGTGGTTTATGACAGAATGCATTCAAGATTAATTAATACTTATGGTGGATTAATATCAATTATACCCAAGTATTCAGTTCTCTTTATGGTGTTTACATTGGCATCCCTAGGCCTACCAGGTACAACTGGTTTTGTTGGAGAGTTTTTGATTTTAATGGGAGTTTTTAATGATAACATTCTAGTTGCTGTGATAGCTAGTGTAGGGGTGATACTAGGTGCTGCCTACATTCTCTGGCTTTATAAAAGAGTAGTATTTGGTAAATTAATTAATAAAGACTTAGAGAAAATGATAGATTTAAATAAATCTGAGTACTTTATTTTGGTAAGTTTAGCTATCCCAATACTATTCTTTGGATTTTATCCTGAGCCTATATTCAATACTATTGAAGTATCAGTTGATAACTTAATAACAATGTACAGTTTTAACCTAACAAATAAATAAAATGGAAAATTTACAATTAGTACTTCCTGAAATATTTATAGCATTATCGATAATGTTTTTACTAATTCTAGGTGTATTCAAAAAAAATAGTTCAAATTTAATACAAAATATTTCTCTTATAGTTTTGCTAATTTCAACAGTGATAATATTTAATGAGACAATCGAAATTAAAAAATTTTTTTTATTTGGTGATAGTTTTGTAATTGATTATTTATCCTCTTTTATGAAGATGGTTACGTTGTTATCTGCTTTTATTGTTCTAGCTATATCTAAAAATTACTTAAAAATATTTCAAATTTCGAAAATAGAGTATCCCATTTTAATTTTGAGTTCCGTGCTAGGAATGATGATCATGATAAGCTCAAATGATTTGATTGTTTTTTATATGGGGCTAGAATTACAATCTTTGGCACTTTATGTACTTGCAACTTTTAACAGAGATAATATTAAATCTTCGGAGGCAGGTTTAAAATACTTTGTTTTAAGTGCTTTATCGTCAGGATTACTTTTATACGGATGTTCTTTAATATATGGTTTCTCAGGATCAACTAATTTTGATGTTATTTCATCTCAATTAAATTCAAATGAGTACTCTTTAACATTTGGAATAGTATTTATTTTAGTTGGTTTGGCATTTAAAATTTCTGCAGTACCATTTCACATGTGGGCTCCTGATGTTTATGAAGGTTCCCCAACTACTGTTACACTTTTTTTCACAATGGTTCCAAAAATTGCAGCTTTAACAGTATTTATAAGGTTTTTATTTATACCATTTCAAAATTTAATAGAACAATGGCAAATGATTTTGATTTTCCTTTCAATCGCATCAATGCTTTTTGGGGCTATTGCTGCAATTGGCCAAACAAATATTAAAAGACTTATAGCTTATAGTTCTATCGGTCATGTAGGATATGCTTTAGCAGGGTTAGCTTCAGCGTCAAATGAGGGAATTCAGAGCTCTATAATATATTTAACGATTTATATAATAATGAATTTAGGTTTGTTCTCATGCTTGCTTATGATGAAAAGAAATAATGAATATTTTGAAAAAATTGATGATTTATCTGGGTTATCTAAAAATCACCCATTATTATCTTTATCTTTGTTAGTTATCTTATTTTCTTTGGCTGGCATCCCACCATTAGCTGGTTTTTTTGCTAAACTATATATCTTTAAAGCAGTAATTGAACAATCAATGTATTTTTTAGCAATTGTTGGACTATTGTCCACTGTTATAGCTGCTTTCTATTATTTAAGAATAATTAAGATTATTTATTTTGATCAAGAGCAAAAAAAATATGATGAAGATCATAGCTTATGGTTAAAATTTTCCTTAATGATTTCAACAATATTAATCTTATTTTATTTTATTTCTCCAGGTCAATTAATTGAAGTTGTGTCAAGAATTAATATTATTTAATGAAATTTAAAAAATTTAATTTTAAAAAGGTGCAAAGCACAAATTTGACAGCTATAGATATTATCAGAAAATCAAATATAAATTATGGAATGATTATTTCAGATTTACAAAAAAAAGGTAAAGGTCAATATGGAAGAAAATGGATCTCATTTAAAGGCAACTTATTTGTAAGTTTTTTTTTAAATCTTAAAAATATTAATATTTCTATAAAAGAATTAACTAAATTGAATTGCAATTTAGTTAGAAAAACAATTTTCAAATTTTATAAAAAAAAAATCATATTTAAAGCTCCTAATGACTTACTTATTAAGAATAGAAAAATTAGCGGTATATTACAGGAAATAATAATTAAAGATAATCAAAAATATCTTATTGTGGGTATAGGTATCAATATTATAAAAAGCCCAAATATTCCAAATTACCCAGCCACAAATTTATTTGAAATTACTGGTAAAAAAATTAGTTATAAGTTAGTAGCTAGATTATTAAGATCAATTTTTGAGAAAAAATTTTCAAAATTTTTTAATTAGGTTATTAGAGAATTATGTATTTAATTGGTGACATTGGAAATACAGAAATAAAAGTTTGTCTTGTAGGTCCCAAAAACAAAATTATCAAAAGGATAAATTTTGCAAATGAGCGATTATCAAACTCTAAAATAAAAAAACAATTCAATTCATTTAAAAAATATTTTCCAAAAATTAATAAAATTCTATTTTGTAGTGTTGTACCAAGATCTTTTACAATGATAAAAAAATATTTGAAGATTAAAACAAAAAAAAGATGTTATGAAATAAAACAACTGAATTTATCTTCAGTTTTAAAGATAAAAGTTAATTATAATCAAGTAGGCTCTGATCGTTTGACAAATGCGATAAGTTTAATCACTGAAAATAATAATTATATAATTATAGATCTTGGCACTGCGACAACTTTTGATGTTATTATAAAAAATGAGTATATAGGGGGTATAATTGCTCCTGGTATTAAGATTTCTTTAAACACATTATCAGACAAGGCTAGCTTAATTCCAAAAATTAACCTTAAAAATATAAAAAAAGTTATTGGTGTAGATACAGTGACTGCAGTAAGATCAGGATTTTTTTGGGGCTACATTGGATTAATTGACAATATTGTAAAATTAATTAAGAAAGAAACTCGAAAATCTTTTAAAGTAGTTATTACAGGAGGATTTTCTAAATTGTTAAAAAACTCTATAAAAACAAAAGTAAATATAAACAAAGATATAACTCTTAAAGGCCTAATAAAAATTTTAAAACTTATAAAATAATGAAAGAAGAACTTCTTTTTTGTCCTCTAGGTGGATCAGGTGAAATAGGCATGAACATGAACCTTTTTGGCTATGGTCAACCGGGAGATCATAAATGGATTATGGTTGATATAGGAGTAACATTTGCAGATGATTCTGTTCCAGGCATAGATTTAATTTATCCTGATCCAGGATTTATAGTTGAACGTAAAGACAATTTATTAGGGATAATTTTAACACATGCTCATGAGGATCATATTGGAGCGATAGCTCACTTATGGCCCAAACTAAGATGTAAAATTTTTGCTACACCATTCACTGCAATTTTAATAACGGAAAAATTTAAAGAAAAAAATATAGATATAACCAATGATTTAAAAATTGTTGAGTTAAATGGAAATGTTGAACTCGAACCATTTAACATTGAATATATAACTCTTACTCACTCAATCTTGGAACCTAATGGTTTAAGAATAAAAACACCTGGTGGAATTATTTTACATACAGGTGATTGGAAGGTTGATCCTACTCCACTTATAGGTGATGAAATTAATTCTAGAAGATTAAAAGAAATTGGTGAAGAAGGAGTTTTAGCAATGATTTGTGACTCAACTAATGTGTTTAGTGCTGGAAGATCAGGGTCTGAGTTAGATGTGAGAAAAAACCTTTTAAATATAGTCAGTCGATTGAAAAAAAAAATTATTATCACATCATTTGCATCAAATGTGGCGAGGATGGAAACAGCATTTTATTGTGCGGAACAAACAGGCAGACAAATTTCTTTAGTAGGAAGATCAATGCACAAAATCTATAAAGCCGCAAGACAGTGTGGTTATTTAAAAAATACAATTGAGCCTGTTGATCCTCGTGATGCAAAAAACCTATCAAGAGAAAAAATTTTATATTTATGTACTGGAAGTCAAGGTGAGCCGATGGGGGCTATGATGAGAATTTCAAATTATACACATCCTGATGTTTATATAGAAAAAGGGGATTCAGCTATTTTTTCATCAAAAATTATTCCTGGGAATGAAAAAAAATTATATAAACTCCATAATCAACTTGTGAAAGAAGGAATAGAAGTAATATCCGAGGAAACAGAATTTATTCACGTTTCAGGTCATCCTAATAGAGAGGATTTGAAAGATATGTATAAATGGGTAAAGCCTCAATGTATAATACCCGTTCATGGTGAACATAGACACATGATAGAACACATAAATTTCGCCAAAGAGATGCAAGTTCCTCATACTGTTCAAGTACAAAATGGTGATATTGTTAAACTTTTTCCTGGCGTTAAACCAGAAGTTTACGATAAAGCACCTAGTGGAAGGTTATATCTAGACGGAAGTATAAATGTTGATGAAGATGCGCAATCCATAAAGGACAGAAAAAATCTCAGTTCTAATGGTTATTTGGAAGTTACAATTTTGATTACACCAAAAGGAAATATTCATAATAATCCAGTTATAAGCTTTAAAGGTTTGCCGATTGAGGATATTGATGATTTTAAGTTTGGAATTGAAAATGCAATCGAAAAGATAATTAAAACTTACAAATTAGGAAATAAAAAACAAGAGTACAATTTAATTGATGCGTTGAAAATATCTTGTCGTAAAATTTCAAAAGAAAAAATAGGAAAAAAACCTTTTGTTAATATTAATTTAGTTAATATCTAATATGAGTTATACTGGTTTAGCTATAATTTATATAATAATTTGGTGGGTTATTTTTTTTGCTATTCTACCAATAGATGTAAACAGGTCAAAACCAATTAAAATTGAAGGAGAAGATCCTGGATCTCCTGAAAACCCAAAAATGTTAAAAAAATTTCTATATTGTACTGGAATAACTACTATTATCTTTATTATAATATATCTATTAATGAAATTTGAATACTTAAATTTAAGAAATATAATTACATAAAATGTATTTTACTAAATCATTTATTCCAATACTTAAAAACAATCCTTCAGAAGCAAAAATAAAATCCCATCAACTTATGCTCAGAGTTGGAATGATAAAACAATCATCCTCAGGTATATATTCTTGGCTTCCTTTAGGATTTAAAGTTATGAAAAAAATAGAACAGATTGTAAGGGATGAACAAAACAAAATTGGTGCACAAGAAATTTTAATGCCAACAATTCAATCAAGTGAAATTTGGAAAGAAAGTGGTCGTTACGAAGATTACGGTCAAGAAATGTTAAGAATTAAAGATCGACAAAATAGAGAAATGCTTTATGGACCAACTAATGAGGAATTAGTCACTGATATTTTTAGAGCTTCAGTTAAATCTTATAAATCTTTACCACAATTACTTTATCATATTCAATGGAAATTTAGAGATGAAGTTAGACCTAGATTTGGAATTATGAGATGTAGAGAATTTTATATGAAGGATGCATATTCATTTGATATCTCAGATGATGCAGCTTTTTTTTCATATAATAAATTTTTTCTCTCATATTTGAGAACTTTTAAACGTTTAGATTTAGTAGCAATACCAATGGCTGCTGAGACAGGTCCTATTGGGGGCAATCTTTCTCATGAATTTGTTATTTTAGCAGAAACAGGTGAAAGCAAAATATTTACTGATAAAAAAATATTTGAAGTTAATAGTGATGACACAAAACTTGAAAAACAATCACTGGAAGAACTTAGAAAAAAATATGAAAAATTTTATGCTGTTACGGACGAGAAATTTAATAATGAAGAGTTTGAAAAAAAAGTTACAGAACAAGATAGATTAATCACAAAAGGTATAGAAGTTGGTCATATATTTTATTTTGGTGACAAATATTCAAAACCCATGGGAGCTTCAGTTGATTTAACTGGAGGAAAAAAAGTCTTTGTTAAAATGGGATCATATGGAGTGGGTGTATCTAGGTTAGTTGGTGCAATAATTGAAGCTAAATATGATGACAAAAATGAAGTCATGAAATGGCCAATTTCTATTGCTCCATATGATGTATCAATTATTCCGATGATCAACAAAAATGATAACACTGCGCTTGAAAAAAGTATAAAAATAAATACTGAATTTATCAAAAATAACATTGAAGCTATCATAGATGACTCTGATGAAAATTTATCTTCAAAATTAAAAAAAATGAATTTGATAGGCTCACCTTTTCAGATAATTATTGGAAATCAAGCTGATGGAGATACATTAGAATTTAAAGAAACTGGAAAAAAATCTACACATATTAAGTTAGACGAAGTCATTAAAATAATTAAAAAAGAAAAAGAAAAAATTTGATTTCTACTCTAGAAAAGGAAGTTACGTTCAGATTTTTAAAAGCCAGAAAAAAAGATGGTTTTCTAAATGTTATCTCAATTTTTTCTTTTATTGGAATAAGCTTAGGTGTAGCTGTACTAATTATAGTGATGTCAGTCATGAATGGATTTAGAACTGAATTAATAAATAAAATCATAGGATTTAATCCACATATTACAGTTAAATCCTATGAAGGATCTATAAATATTGAGGAAAAAAATTTTGATAATTTAAGATTGTTAGCAAAAGATTTAATTTTAAGTAATTCAAGTGAAGCAATAATAATAAGAGAAAAAAATTCAAAAGGAATTTTACTTAGGGGATATCTTGAAAAAGATTTTTCAAAACTAGAATTAATAAATAAAAAAAATTTTTCTGGTAAAAATAAAATACTTAAAAATAATTTCATATCTATTGGAAAAGAACTTAGTTACGCTCTTGATCTACAAATAGGAGATAATATTACAATTATGTCATCTTCAGGCTTACAAACAATCATAGGAAATTTGCCAAAACAGAAAACTTTTATAGTTTCATCTATTTTTGATAGCGGTCTAGTAGACTTTGATAATAATATTGCATTTATTAATTTAGAAACATTAGAAGAATTTTCTAATTTTACGAAAAATGAACGTAATTTAGAAATTTTTTTAAGAGATCCAAAAAATATTGAAAATCAAAAAAAAATAGTTCAAAATATATTTCCTAATGATTTAGTTTATACTTGGGCAGATATGAACAGATCATTATTTTCTGCTTTAAAAGTTGAGAGAAATGTAATGTTCATAATTTTATCTTTAATTATAATTGTAGCAGCTTTTAATATTATTTCAGGTTTAACAATATTGGTAAAAAATAAAACTAGAGATATAGCAATACTCAAATCAATTGGCGTATTAAATCATTCAATTATTAAAATTTTTTTTCTAATCGGAGTTATAATCGGGACATCCGCAACATTATTTGGAATTTTACTTGGTGTTATTTTTTCTATTTATGTTGAAAATATAAGAGAATTTATAAGTTCTATTTTTGATGTTACTTTATTTCCTGAGGAAATATATTTTTTAAGTACTATGCCATCTGAAATAAATATTAATTCAATTTTTTTGATTTCAATATGTTCAATTGTAATAACTATTTTAGTTTCTATTTTTCCCGCTATTAAAGCTGCAAAACTCGATCCTGTAAAATCATTAAAATATGAATAAGATTATTATAGAATTATCTAATTTAACAAAATCTTTTAATACAAAAAAAAATATTAAAGTTTTAAAAAAGATAAATTATAAATTCAAAGCAGGAAAAATATACTCTTTAATGGGTCCCTCAGGATCTGGCAAATCAACTTTACTTAATCTTATGTCTTTAATTGATAGGCCTTCAAATGGTTCAATCAAATTTGAAAGCAAACAAATTGATTTCAATAAAAAGAAAAATAATGATATGTTTAGGGCGAATAATATAGGCATAATCTATCAACAAGATAATTTATTATCTGATTTTACTGCTTTAGAAAATGTTTATCTATCAAGTTTAGCATCAGGCAATAAAATAGAAGAGGCAAAATCCAAATCAAAAAAAATATTAAAAAATGTTGGCCTTTCAAACAGAATGGAGCATTATCCGACCGAACTCTCTGGTGGAGAAAAACAAAGAGTAGCTATTGCAAGAGCTTTAATCAATGAACCTAAAATTATTTTAGCGGATGAACCAACAGGAAGTCTTGACAAAAATACCTCCCAAGAAATATTCTATTTGTTGAAAAAACAAATAAATTCACAAAGATTAATAATTTTTGCAACTCATAATAGATTTTTTGCAAATAAGTCTGATTGTTTATTAGAGATGATAGATGGTAATATAAAAACCATTAATGGGCGAGTCTAAAAATAAAAATTTTAACAATTTAAAAATTCATTCACAATTCTCAATCTGTGAAGGAGCTTTAAAAATTGATGATTTAAAAGATCAAGCTAAAGAATTGAAATTAAAAACACTAGGATTATGTGATACCTCGAATATGTGTGGTGCAATTGAATTTTCTGAGAAACTCTCAAAAGTTGGAACACAACCTATAATTGGAACGCAAATTTATTTTAAATTTCAAAATACCATTGGTTTAATACCTCTTTTTGCTCTTAATGAAGAGGGTTATAAGAAGATTATTGAACTTTCATCTAACTCTTATTTAAATAATAACGAAGAGTCTGAACCTCATCTAGATTTGAATAGTTTGATAGAAACTGATAATTATGGAATTTCTGTTTTCTCTGGTACATCCTATGGTCTATTTGGAAAATTATTTGATAAAGGTAAGTTTTCTGAAATATCAAATCTTTATAAGATTTTTAAAAAAAAATTTGAAGATAGATTTTACATTGAAATTCAAAGACACAATGATCGAAATGAACAAGCTTTTGAACGATATAATCTTAATTCATCTGAAAAATTAAAGATACCATTAATCGCAACGAATGAAGTTTTTTATTTAAGAAAGGATATGCACGAAGCACATGATGCTTTAATTTGTATCGGCAACAAAACTTATCTAAACGAAAAAAATAGAATTAGGTATAGTTCTGAGCATTATTTAAAAAATGACAAAGAAATGTCAGCATTATTTTTTGATTTACCAGAGGCACTTGAAAATAATTATAATTTTCCTTTAAGGTGTAGTTTTAGGCCACTTTTTTCAAAACCAATTTTACCAAATATCAGTTCTTTAGAAGATGGAAATGCAAATGATATAATTAAGAAAGACTCTATCAATGGATTAAAAGAAAAATTTATAAAATATTTTAGATTGAATCCTGAACAAATCGAAAATGATAAAAATTTTTTAATTTATAAAGATCGATTGTATCATGAATTAGAAATAATTATTAAAATGGATTATTCAAGTTATTTTCTTATTGTATCAGATTATATAAAATGGGCAAAGAATAATGATATACCTGTAGGACCAGGAAGGGGTTCAGGCGCTGGTTCTCTTGTTGCATGGTGTTTGTCGATTACTGATGTAGACCCCATTAAATATAATCTAATTTTTGAAAGGTTTTTAAATCCGGATAGAATTTCAATGCCTGATTTCGATATAGATTTTTGCGAGGAAAAAAGAGATTTAGTTTTTGAATATCTTAATCGAAAATATAAAGATAGTGTTGCACATATAATCACGTTTGGAAAATTAAAAGCAAGAATGGTTATCAGAGATGTCGGAAGAGTTTTAGGTTTTGCCTACGGATTTGTCGATAATATTTCAAAAATGATACCATTTGATCCATCAAGACCACAAACTTTATCAGAATGTATTGCTGGTGAACCAAGATTACAAAAAATGATCAATGAGGATCCAAAAGTAAAAAAACTTACTGAATTATCATTAAAATTAGAGGGACTTAATAGAAATGTTGCAACTCACGCTGCTGGAGTGGTAATAGCTGATAAAAAACTAAAAGATATAGTTCCCTTATACAAGGACTCTTCAGCGGATTTATTATTGCCCTCAACACAATTTGACATGTACTCAGCTGAAAATGCTGGATTAGTTAAGTTTGATTTTTTAGGATTAAAAACATTAACAGTAATAAGTAATACACAAAAATTAATTAGAAAAAAAAATGAAAATTTTGAGATCGAAGAAATAAGTTTTGAAGATCCAAAAGTTTTTGAACTTATGTCATCAGGTAAAACTGTTGGATTATTTCAAATTGAAAGCGCAGGTATGAGAGATGCTCTTGTTCATATGAAGCCAAATCATATAGAAGATATCATAGCATTAGTTGCTTTATACAGACCAGGACCAATGAGCAATATTCAAATTTATAATGATTGTAAACATGGTAGAAAAAAACCCGATTATCTCCATCCCTTTTTAGAAGACATTTTAAAGCCTACCTATGGGGTAATAATTTATCAAGAACAAGTTATGCAAATCGCACAAAAGTTATCCGGTTTTACAGCTGGACAAGCTGATTTGTTAAGAAGAGCCATGGGAAAAAAGAAAAGAGCTGAATTAGAAAAACAAAAACAAAATTTTATTGCTGGAGCAGTCAACAATGGTATCAGCAAAGATGTTGCAGCTGGTATTTTTTTAAAGATAGAACCATTTGCAGAATATGGTTTTAATAAAAGTCATGCCGCAGCTTATGCTATTATATCTTATCAAACAGCTTATTTAAAAACTTATTTTCCAAAAGAGTTTATAGCAGCTTCAATGACAATGGACATTTCAAATCAAAATAAGTTGAGTGAATTTTACGAAGAATTAAAAAGATTAAATATCAATGTGGTAAGGCCTAATATAAACGAATGTTTTTCTCAATTTAAAACTGAAAATAATAAATTTTATTATGCTTTAGGTGCAGTTAAAGCTGTAGGATCAGAAGCAATTTCCAACATTGTTAAAGAAAGATTAGATAATGGAAAATTTTTATCTATCATTGATTTCATAAAAAGAGTGAATCCAAAAGATATTAACAAATTACAGTTAGAAGGACTGGTTAAAGCTGGTGCTTTCGACAACTTAAATAATAATAGACAATCAATATTTAAGTCTATACCAAATTTAATAACAAAATCTAAAAATGATTATGACACCAAGTCTATAAATCAGATTGATTTATTTGGAGATATTGAAGAAAATCAAACAGATATAATACAAAATATTAAAGACTGGCATTTTGAGGAAAGACTATCTAAAGAATTTGAGTCTCTTGGTTTTTTTATATCTGATCATCCCCTAAATCAATTTAAAGAGATATTTGCTGATTATAAAATACTAGAGTATCAAAAATTTTATGATGATAATGAGTTAAAAGAAAATAATATTGCAGCTACTTTATTAAAAATTCATGAAAGAAAAACAGCAAAAGGTAATTCTTATGCAGTTCTAAAATTAACAGATTTAAGTAATGTCTTTGAATTATTTATTTTTTCAGATGTTTTAGAGCTTAATAGGGAGATCTTAAAAGAAGGCTCATCATTAATCTTAACTTTAAACAAAACTATTTCTTTTGATAACGAGAAAACAAAAAGAATAAATGTTAGAAAAATTGCATCTCTTAAAGATTTGTTTAGCAAACAAATTAAAGAGATTACTCTTAACCTTAAATCTCAGGACCAACTCAAAGATATTCAAAGTTTTTTAGATGAAAAAGGAGAAACTTTAGTCAATATTAACATACAAAATGAGACTGAAATTCATAAGTTTAAGCTTAAGACACCGAGGAACATTGATAGAAAATCTGTTAATATTTTAAGAAATAAAGAAATTAGCTTAAATATTGAATAATTATTACTTGTTTAATCTATAAAAAATTAGTAAATACCCCGTAAATTAACTAACACGCACATAGTATTTGGTTTTATACCTCCGGTCCTTAAGTGGAAATTACTATGGTGGCTCAACCGGGAATAAATATGAAGATACCTAACGTTACTATTCAACAATTACTAGAAGCTGGTGTTCATTTAGGACATAAAACATTGCGATGGAATCCAAAAATGAAAAAATATATTTTTGGAAAAAGAGATTCAATTCACATAATTGATTTAACACAAACATTAGAATTAACTAAAATAGCTTTACAAAAAGTTCACGAAACAATTTCAAATAATGGAAAAATACTTTTTGTTTCAACTAAAAAACAAGCTTCAGAAGCGATAGCAGAACTTGCTAAGGAAACAGATCAATATTTTGTTAATTACAGATGGTTAGGTGGAATGTTAACCAATTGGGGGACAATATCAAATTCAATAAAAAAACTGAAAAAATTAGAAACAGATCTTGTTTCTGAGAATAGAGGATTTACTAAAAAAGAATTATTAAAGATGAGTGTAAAAAAAGATAAATTACAAAGATCTTTAGGTGGGATTTCAGAAATGAAAAAGATACCAGATCTTGTGTTTATTATTGATACAAATTATGAGTCATTAGCTATACAAGAATCCGTAAAGTTAGGAATTCCAATAATTGCTATCCTAGACAGTAACTCAAATCCTGATGGAATTGATTTTCCAATTCCAGGTAATGATGACGCTAGAAGATCAATTGATCTTTATTGTAATTTGATAAAAGAGACAATAATTTCATCAAAACAAACTGCTCCAAAGCTAGATAAAAAATTAGATAACAAAAAAGAAGAAAAATCGACCAAAACAATACAAGAACTAGATAGAGAAAAATTAGAAAATAAATTTTCAAAAAATATCAAAGGGTCACTTAATTAATGAGTGATATTGAAAAAGTAAAAAAATTAAGAGAAGCTACAGGTGCAGGGTTTAAAGATTGTAATTTAGCAATTAAGGAATCTAAAGGAGATCTTGATAAAGCAATTGAGATTTTAAGAGTTAAAGGAATTACAAAAGCTTCAAAAAAAATGTCTCGAGAAGCTAAAGAAGGTGTAATTGCTGTAAGTGGAGATGATATAAAAATATCTCTAATTGAGGTGAACTGTGAAACTGATTTTGTAGCTAAAAATGAAGATTTTATAAATTTTGTTCAAGAATTAAGCAATCTAAACAATCAAGTTAATTCAAATTTAGAAAATTTAAAAAAAGTTAAAATGGCCAATGGACAATCAGTAGATGACAATCTCGTAGGATTAATTTCAAAAATTGGAGAAAAAATTACAATTGGTAAAACTAAAACAATAGAAAATGTTGGTTCTGTAAATTCAAAATATTTACATACAGTTGTGAAGGATAATTTAGCAAAGTTAGCCGTAGCAGTTTCTTTGGAAACCAGAGATATCTCAGATAAAGTCAAAAATTTCGGCAAACAACTTTCAATGCATATAGCTGCCTCAAATCCTCTTGCTTTAGATCAAAACTCAATCGATCAATCTGTTATAGACAAAGAACAAGAATTGGTTGCTGAAGAACTTAAGAATTCTGGTAAACCAGATGATATAATTAAAAAGATAAGTGTAGGCAAAATGAACAAATTTAAAGAGGAAAATTCTTTGCTTACTCAACCGTGGGTGATGGAACCAAACAAAAAAGTTCAAGATATTTTAAAAGAACTCTCTATTTCAGACTTAAAGATTAAAGAGTTTGTAAGATTTAAAATAGGTGAATAAATGTTTAATGATAAGTCATATAGTCTTAAAATGGATAAGGCGATTGAGGTTTTCACTAAAGAATTATCCTCTCTAAGAACCGGCAGAGCTAATGCTGCAATGTTGGACTTAATTAGAGTTGACGTATATGGTCAACAAATGCCAATTAATCAAGTAGGCAGTATAACAACTCCTGAACCACGAATGATAAATATTCAAATCTGGGATCAAAATAACGTAAATCTAGTAGATGCTGCAATTAAAAAATCTGAACTTGGATTAAATCCTCAAATAGATGGTCAATTGATAAGACTACCTATCCCTGAATTAAATGAAGAAAGAAGAATAGAATTAAAAAAAATAATTAAAGCCTCAGGTGAAAAATGTAAAGTTTCAATTAGAAACATTAGACGAGAAGCTAACGAAGAATTAAAAAACTTATTAAAGTCAAAAAAAATTGGAGAAGATGAGGAAAAATCTTTTGAAAAAAACGTGCAAACAATTACAGATAAACATATTTCTATCGTAGATGAAAAAGTATCATCTAAAGAAAAAGAAATTATGACAATATGAATCCTTTAAGTCACGTAGCCATTATAATGGATGGTAATGGTAGATGGGGATTAAAAAATAAAAATTCAAGAAATGCTGGACATAGAGCAGGCCTAGATACAGTTGAAAAAATAATTAAAGAAACGATAAAACACAGGATAAAATTTTTAACATTATATGCATTTTCAACAGAAAATTGGAGAAGACCTAAAAAAGAAATTAATTATCTATTTAAATTATTAGAAACTTTTTTAATAAATAAAATCGAAGAATTAAATAATCAAAATATAAAATTAAAAATAATTGGAGTAAAAAATTTTTCTAAAAAGTTGAATAATATTTTGAACCAATCAGAAAAAAAAACATCTAAAAATACAAAATTGCAAATTAATCTTGCACTTAATTATGGTTCAAAATTTGAATTGATAAATGCATTTAAGAATATTAAAAAAGATAAAAAAAAAATCTCAGAAAAAAATATCAACAGATATTTACAAACATATAAGACACCAGACCCAGACTTATTGATTAGAACTGGAAATACAAAAAGATTAAGTAATTTTTTATTATGGCAACTTGCTTATTCAGAAATTTTTTTTGAAAAAAAATTTTGGCCTGATTTTAATCAAAAAGATTATAATAGAATATTGAATAAATACAGAAATATAAAAAGAAATTTTGGAAAAATATAATGACATTAGAACTCCAGAAAAGAATATTAAGTTCAGTAATTTTAATACCTTTATCATTTTTTCTAATAATTAAAGGGTCACTTTTCTTTATTTCTTTTCTTACAATTATTTTTATCATCTCATCATATGAATGGTTAAAGATGGCTAAAAATATGGAATTAAGAGTGTTTGGAATATTTTTTTTAATATTTTCTTTTTATTCAACATATTTTCTTAGGGAAAAAGATTTAGTATATTTTTTTACAATCGTAATTGTATGTATCTCAACTGATTTAGGTGGATATATTTTTGGAAAATTATTTAAAGGTCCAAGATTGATTAAAATAAGTCCAAACAAAACCTATACTGGTATGATGGGAAGTTTTTTATTAGCAACAATTTTTTCCAATTTATTTATTTCTGTTTATGAACCAGGTGTAATTGATGCAAATCAATTGGAATTTATTCTCATAGTAATACTAATTTCAGGTTTAAGCCAAGCTGGAGATTTAATAATTTCTTATTTTAAAAGATTATATAAAATTAAAAATACAGGGAATATCTTACCTGGACATGGTGGCATATTGGATAGAATAGATGGAATGATTTTTGTTTTCCCCAGTATATATTTAGTTGTATCAATTTTATTATGAGAAAAAATATTGTAATATTGGGCTCCACAGGTTCTATTGGCAAAAATACTTTATCTGTCTTAAGAAAAGACAAAATAAATTTTCAAATCAAATTGTTATCTACAAATGGCAATGTTGCGAAAATTATCCAACAAGCAAAAGAATTTAAAGTCAAAAATATTATAATTAATGATCAGAAAAAATTTTTAAATGCAAAAAAAAAATATAAAAAATTAAATATTAAAATACACAATTCTTTTTCAATATTAGATAAGATTTTAAGTAAACATAAAATTTATTATGGGATGATTTCAATAATTGGTTTAGATGGATTAAAACCAACTTTAAAATTGATAGAATATTCTCAAAATATAGCTGTAGTTAATAAAGAATCTTTAATTTGTGGATGGGGGTTGATTACAAAAAAATTAAAAAAGTTTAAAACAAATTTTATTCCAATAGACTCTGAACATTTTTCAATATCTGAAATTATCAAATATAAGAAAATAGATACAATCGAAAAAATTTATATTACTGCTTCTGGAGGTCCTTTTTTAGATTATTCAAACTCAAAATTATTAAATGTATCAGTTAAAGATGCTTTAAAACATCCTAACTGGAGAATGGGAAAAAAAATATCAATTGATTCTGCAACAATGATGAACAAGGTATTTGAAGTAATAGAAGCTAAAAATATCTTTAATATTAATTATAAAAAAATTTCGATTTTAATTCACCCAAAATCATACATTCACGCTTTGATTAAATTTAACAATGGTCAAATAAAAATTTTGGCACATGATCCAGATATGAAAATACCAATTCATAATTCTATATATTATAATATCTCAAAAAAAATTACTTCTAAAAATTTAAATTTAAATATTTTAAATAATTTAGATTTCAGAAAAATTAACCATAACAAATTTCCAACAATTAAAATTTTAAATTCTTTACCAAATATAAATTCTTTATATGAGACTGCACTAGTTACAATTAACGATTATTTCGTAAAAAAATTTCTAGAAAATAAGATAAACTTTTTAACATTAATAAGATCAATTTGTAGATATTCAAATCATAGTAATTTTACTAAACTAAAAAAAATACCTATCAAAAATATTAATGATATCTATAAAACTAGGGAATATGTGAGTTTAAAATTAGATATTTTAGGTATATAAGGTTAATTTTTATGTCAAAATTAATAGTCAAAACTCTAATAATATTTTTTCTATCTTCGACATTATTATTTTCTCAAATAATTAATGAAATTGAGGTTAATGGTAACAAGAGATTTTCAAAAGAATCTGTCATAGTTTTTAGTAAATTAGATATTGGAAATGAGATTAATGATGATTTAATAAATAAATCTATCAAAAATCTTTACGACACAAATTTTTTTGAAGATATCAGTATATCATTCGAAAATAATAAACTTATAATTGATTTAAATGAGAATCCGATAATTGAAGAGTTAGAAATAACAGGAGTAAAAAAGAAAAGTTTTTTAGAATTTATCAGTGAAAATATTTATTTGAAAGAGAGAGTTTCATTTAATGAATTTTATTTAAATAAAGATGTGAGCTTGATCAATAATATACTGAAAACAAATGGTTATTATTTTTCTAGTATCAAAACAAGTATTGCCAAAAATGAGAATCTAAACACTATCAGATTGAATATAGATATTGACTTAGGTGAAAAAGCTAAAATTAAGAATATTTCATTTATTGGTAACAAAAAATTTAAAGATAAAAAGTTACTAGAAATTATCGCTTCTGAAGAACATAAATTTTGGAAATTTATATCTAATAAAGTATTTCTAAATCAAAATTTAATTGATTTGGATAAAAGATTATTAGAAAATTTTTATAAAAATAGAGGTTTTTATAATGTCAAAATTTTAGATAATTTTGTTGAATTGAATAAAAAAAATTCATCTTTTAATCTTACATATAATATAGATGCAGGAAATAAATTTTTAATTAACAGTTTAACATTAAAATTACCAGAAGACTATATCAAAGATGATTTTGAAAATATTAATGATATTTTTGAAAAAAGTATTAATAAAAATTATTCTCTCAAAGTTATAAATAATATTTTAAATGAGATTGAACTAATAGCCTCGAATCGTTTGTATGATTTCATTGACGCTAAAGTTCAAGAGGAAATTATTAATGGGAATAAATTAAATTTAAATTTTATTGTTTCTGACTCAAACAAATATTATGTTGAAAGAATAAATATTCTTGGAAATTATTCAACAATAGAGGAAGTTATAAGGAATAAATTAATTGTAGATGAAGGAGATCCACTTAATAATCTTTTATTCAATAAATCTTTAAATGATATAAGATCACTAAGAATTTTTAAAAATGTTAAGTCAGATATTAAAGATGGATCGAATGAGAATCTAAAAGTAGTTGATATTACAGTTGAAGAACAACCAACTGGTGAAATATCTTTAGCCGCTGGAGTAGGAACTGATGGTGTTGTAACAGGTGGTGGCATAATAGAGAGAAATTTTCTTGGCAAAGGAATTAATTTAAATACTAATTTTGAATTATCCGAAGACTCGATAAAGGGAGAGATCGTATATTCTAAACCTAATTTTGCTTATACAGATAATACCCTTTTTACCTCTTTAAAATCTATTAATAGTGATTTTTTATCCTTATATGGTTATGAAACTGATGAAATAGGTTTCTCTGTAGGTACAAAATATGAACAATATGAAAATCTTTTTTTTAGTCCCGAAATAGATTTTATGATTGAGGATTTATCAACAAATAACACGGCGTCGAGTAATATAAAAAAACAAGAAGGTAGTTATACAGATTTTTATTTTAATTATGGATTAGATTACGATATTAGGGACTCTTCATACAACACAAAAAAAGGCTCTTTAACTACATTTTATCAAGAGCTACCAGTTGTTGCAGAAAACAACGAAGTTTCAAACACATTAATTTATACTAGCTACAAAGAATTAAATGAATCATCAGAAATGGTAGGAAGAGCAAGTTTGTATTTGAGAGCAATAAATGGTTTTGATGGATCAGATGTAAGAGTTTCTAAAAGAGCAAATGTACCATATAATAGGCTTCGTGGTTTTGAGAAAGGTAAAGTTGGCCCAGTTGACAATAATGATTATATAGGTGGAAACTATATTTCCACTTTAAATCTCTCTACCAACATTCCCGGAATATTAACGACTTTAGAGAACTTTGATTTTAATTATTTTATTGATATAGCAAATGTCTGGGGCGTTGATTATGATAGTTCACTTGATAATTCAAAAATTAGAAGTTCAACAGGAATTGGATTAAATGTTTTAACACCAGTTGGTCCATTAAGTTTTTCATTTACTCAACCAATCACAAAAGCTTCATCGGATAAAACTGAAACTTTTAGGTTCAATCTTGGAACAACCTTTTAATGAAATTTTTTGTTTATATACTTTTAATATTCTCAATAATAAATCTTGATAATTTTATATTTGCAAATGATAAGATTGTCTATTTGAATGTTAATTATGTTTTTAATAATTCTGTTTCAGGCAATAAAGCAAATACATCTATAGAAAAAAAAATTAAAATATTAGAAAATAATTTAAATCAATTTAAAAAAGATGTTGATATAAAAAAAGATAAATTGATAAAACAGAAAAATATTTTATCAGAGACCGATTATAATGAAAAATTTACTGAAATTGATGATGAGATAAAAGAATTTAATAAAAAAGTTGAAATTCAAAAGAAAGAAATTAATAATCTAAGAAGAGAAGTAAGATCCAATTTTTCTAAAGAATTAAGAAAAATTTTAAATGATTATTCAACTAAAAATTCAATAGATATTATTATTAAAAAAGAAGATATTTTACTCGGCTCAAAAAAATTAGACATCACAGATGAAATTTTAAAAATTATAAACTCAAATAACGTCAAATTGATAAAATAAAAATGAAATTGAATAAATCCGAAATAGCTAATCTAATTCCACATCGAGAACCAATGTTATTAATAGATGAATTAACCAACATTGTAAAACTTAAATCAGCAACAGCCATAATGTACGTAAAAAAAGATGCTTTTTTTGTTAATGGTCATTTTCCAAATAATCCAGTAGTGCCTGGTGTTCTTATTGTTGAGGCATTTGGCCAAGCAGCAGCAGCGCTTACTGCTCATGGAATTGATAGAAAAGAATTTGAGGATAAATTAGTTTTTTTAATGAGTGTTGAAAAAGCAAGATTTAGAAATCCAGTTGTTCCTGATTGTAAACTTGAGTTAAAAATTGAAGCCGTAAGGTCTCATGGAAGAGTATGGAAATATAAAGGTGAGGCTTTTGTTCAGGGAAAAAGAATGGCTGATGCTCAATGGTCTGCAACAATTGTAGATAAAAATAATTAGAAATAATTGTTGATAATCAATATTTAAATATTTTGATATTAACAAATTGTGAATAACCCTTTTTTTAAAAATCATGGACCTCTTAAAATCTTAGATATTTTAAAAGATCAAAAATTATACGAAAAGATAAATTTTAAAGATGATTTAGTTTATGATATAGGAGATTTGAATTCTGCTAAGGAAGGTCATCTGACTTTTTTTCATAAAAAAATTTATCATTCAATGGCATCTAAAACTAAAGCAACTTACTGTTTAACACTTAAAAATCTATCAAGTTACTTACCTGATAGTTGTAAAGTTATTTTAGTTGAAAATGTATTATTAGCTTTATCTAAAATAACTTCTAAGTTTTATCCAGATTCTATAAATGATGATTTTGATAATTCAGCAAAGAAAATTGAGGACTTAAAATTTGAGAATAATATAAATCATGGACAAAATGTTTTAATTGGTTCAAACGTAATAATAGGAAAAAATTGTTCAATAGGTCATAATTCAATTATAGAAAAAAATGTTAATATTGGATCTAACTGTTCAATAGGATCTAATGTTATAATTAGAAATTCAATTATTGAAGATAATGTAAACGTCCTTGATGGATGTGTTATTGGAAAAAAAGGATTTGGTTTTTTTCCTAATAAAGATAAAAACATCAGGTACCCTCATATAGGAATAGTAATTATTGGAGAAAATTCGGAAATTGGATGCGGATCTACTATAGATAGAGGATCTATGTCTAACACAGTGATAGGTAAAAATACGTATTTAGATAATCAAATTCACGTAGCACATAATAATAAAATTGGTAACAACTGCATCATTGCTGGACAAGTTGGTTTTGCAGGAAGTTCTACTTTAGGCGACAATGTAATGATAGGAGGACAAGCCGGTATTTCAGGACATCTTAAAATTGGAAATAATGTTCAAATTGGTGGTGGTAGTGGAGTGATTAAAGACATTCCAGACAATAGTAAAGTTATGGGATATCCCTCAAAAGATTTAAGACAATTTTTAAAAGATAATAAATGATAGATAAAACTGCAATCATTGATTCAAAAGCAAAATTAGATAAAAATGTTCAAGTAGGACCTTATTGTGTAATAGGCCCAAATGTTGAGATTGGGGAAAGTACAATTATTCAATCTCACGTAAATATTTCAGGAAATGTTAAAATTGGTAAAGGAAATAAAATTTATCCTTTTGTATCAATAAACGATCCACAAGACTTAAAATATAATGGAGAATCTACAAATTTGATAATAGGAGATAATAATAGAATAAGAGAATACGTGACTATAAATCCAGGTACAGTTGGTGGCGGTGGTAAAACAGTTATTGGAAATAATTGTTTATTTATGATCTCATCTCATATCGCTCATGATTGTCAGGTTGGAAATAATGTAATAATTGCAAATAATGTTCCACTGGGAGGACATGCAATTATTGAAGATAATGTTGTTATAGGAGGGAACTCTGCAGTTCAACAATTTACAAGAATTGGTAAAATGGCAATGATTGGTGGGATGACAGGTGTGCTGCATGACGTAATTCCATATGGATTATCAATTGGGAATAGAAACTCATTACAAGGATTGAACTTAATAGGATTAAGAAGAGCTAAGTATGATAATAAAGACATTTTAGGTTTAAGTGAAGCTTATAAGGAGATATTTGCTACAAAAAATATCAATGAAAATATAAGTAAATTAAATGGTTCTTTTCAAGAGAATCCATTAGTTAAGAATGTAATTGACTTTATAACAAAAGATAAAAAAAGATCTATTTGCACACCATATTCTTAAGATGATTGGTTTAATTTTTGGTGATACTGATTTTCCAAAGGAAATTCTTAAAACTGTTAAAAAAAAGAAAATTAAATATTTAATAATTGATCTATCGAAATCAAAAAAATTTAGAAAAGATAACAAATCTTATTCAGTATCCATTGGTCAATTTGGTAAAATCATTAATATTCTTAAGGAAAATAACTGTAAAAAAGTCTTATTTGCAGGAAAAGTAAACAAGCCTAACTTTTCAAAACTTAGATTAGATTTTATGGGAATTTATTATATACCTAGAATAATCAAAGCATCTAAACTTGGAGATGCAGCAATACTTAAAGAAATCATTAAAATATTAGCTCAAAACAAAATAAAAACAGTAAATTCATTAATATTCAATCCAGAGTTATCTTTAAAAAAAGGTAATCACTCAAAGATTATAGCAAATAAACAAGATATATTAGATATTAATAAAGCAATTAAAATACTAAATAATCTAAAACAATATAATTTTAGCCAAGGGGTCGTAGTAAGAAATCAAAAAGTTGTTGCTATTGAAGGAAAAGGTGGAACAAAAAAAATGCTTGAAAAAAGCAGAAGTAAAAAAATTAGAAATCAAGGAGTTTTAGTTAAATTTCCAAAAAAGAAACAAGATTTAAGAATAGATTTACCAACAGTTGGTTTAAATACTTTTAAGCAATGTAAGATTACAGGACTTAAAGGAATAGTTCTTAAAAAAAAGCAAAATATTTTTTTAGAAAAAAAAGCCTGCATTGATTTTGTCAATAAAAACAAGATGTTTATTTTAGTAAAATGAAAAAAATTTTTATATTAACTGGTGAACCTTCTGGAGATAAACTTGCTTCTAAAGTTATATCTAAACTTCAAAAAAATAATCCAAATATTGAGTATTCTTGTGTTGGTGGAACACATTTAGATTCATTGGGAATAAAATCTATTTTTGATCTTAAAGAAATCACTTACATTGGCTTCACGAGTGTTTTTTTAAATATTTTCAAAATAAAGAATAGAATAAATAAAACTGTAGAGGAGATAATAAAATTTAACCCAGATATTTTGTTTAGTGTTGATAGTCCTGATTTTACATTAAGAATTGCTGAAAAAGTTAAAAATTTAAATAGTAAGATTAAAACTGTTCATTATGTAGCTCCACAAGTATGGGTATGGCGAGAGGGAAGAGTAAAAAAGTTTAAAAAGTTTTTAGATCATATTTTATTATTATTTGATTTTGAAAAAAAATATTTTGATAAAGAGAATATCCCAAATACTTTTGTGGGACATCCATTATTAGAACAAGTATCAAAAGATAAAATAGATCTTTCTAGCATCATATCAAATAAAAAAAAAATCATCTCTCTTTTCTCTGGAAGTAGATCATCTGAAGTAAATTTACTTTTACCTATATTAATAAATTTTATAAATATGATGAATACAAAATTTGATAATTTTACTTTTGTATTTCATGCAACCGATGAGAATAAAGATTTAATTAATGAAAAAATTAATAATGTAAATCTGAATAATGTTGAAGTTATTTCTGATGAAAATATAAAAAAACAAATACTAAATGAATCTATTTTTGCAGTTTCTAAATCTGGCACAGTTTCTCTTGAAATCTGTAATGCTAATGTTCCTTCTATAATCATCTATAAAATGAATTTTTTGAATTTTTTAATTGTTAAAATGCTTGTAAAAATAAAGTTTGCTAACATCATTAATATAATTAATAACAAAGAAATAATTCCAGAATTAATACAAAAAGAGTGTAATGCTAAAGAGATTTACAATTCTGTTATTTATTTTTTAAAAAATCCAGAATTAATGAAAAAGCAAATTAATGATTGTGAGGAAACTTTAGCTAAAATCAGATCAAAAACCTCATCTTCTGATGAAGCTTCATCAGTATTAACTAAGTTTCTTATTAGTTAATCTTTTTGATACTTCTTCTTTTCCAAGAGAAATAATTATGTCATATATTCCAGGTCCAAATTTTGAACCTGTTAAAGCTATTCTTAAAGGCTGCCCAACCCCTTTGAAATTAGTATCGTTTGATTTAATTAATTCGTTTACTATTGGCTCTAATGTTTCTCTGCTTAGTTTATCAACTTCGCTTAGTTTAGCACTGAAATCTGATATGACTTTTTTGGCCTTATCATCAATTAACTTGATGTCATCTTGATTAAAATTAACCTCATCTACTATTATATATTGAAAATTATTAAATATATCTTCCAAGGTTTTAGCTTTATTTTTTAGGAAGGTTAGGGATTTTTTAATATTATCTTTCTTATCTGATTTAATTTCACTTTTATGTAATTTGCAATATTCAGTTAATTGATTGAATAAATCATTCTCATCAATATTCTTAATATAGCGCTCATTCATTGATAAAATTCTACTCATATCTAGTTTTGAAGGAGATTTACCAATTCCTTCAAGATTAAAATGCTTAATACTTTCATCTAATGTAAATATTTCTTTATCTTTATAAGACCAACCTAATCTAAGAAGGTAATTCCTTAGTGCATCTGGCATAATACCAATTTTAGAATAATCATCTAACGTTGAAGCTTTATCTCGTTTTGATAGTTTTTTACCTTCAATTGTGTGAATCAAAGGTATATGAGCAAAAGAAGGTAACTCCCATTTCATGGCTTGATAAATTTGAATTTGTTTAAAAGTATTGATCTTATGATCATCGCCTCTAATTATGTGTGTCATATCCATTTGATAATCATCGACTGATGCTGATAAATTGTAAGTTGGAGTTCCATCATTTCTTAAGATAATAAAATCTTCAATAGTATTATTGTCAATTTCAACATCACCTTGAACTAAATCTTTTAATATAGATGTTCCATCTATTTTACTTTTAAATCTGATAACCGGTTTTATATCTTTAGGAGCATCAGTTTCTTTCTTATCTCTCCATTTTCTATCATATATATAAGGAATTTTTTTTTGTCTTGCTCTTTTCTTTTGTTCTTCTATTTCTTCGCCTGAGCAATAACATTTATATGCAAAACCACTTTTAAGTAATTCATTTGCAACTTTGATATGATCTTCAACTTTTTTAGATTGTATATACTCTTCTCCGTCATAATTAATACCAATCCATTTAAGAGATTTAATTATTTGATCTTTATATTCGTCTTTAGATCTTTCTTTATCAGTATCTTCCACTCTGAGATAAAAATTGCCTTCTTGGTTTTTTGAATATAGCCAATTAAATAAAGCTGTTCTCACACCACCGATATGCAAAGGACCAGTAGGAGATGGAGCAAATCTTGTTGCCACTTTTTTCATTGAAAATGTTTAGACTATTTTACTAGAAGTTTCTATATAAAGATACTAACACGCCCTGTACTTTAACTCTATCTGGACCAAAAATTTTAGTCTCATAGTTTTTATTTGCACTCTCAAGTGCTACTACCTTACCTTTTCTTCTAATTCTTTTTAGCATAGCCTCATGTTCATCAATTAAAGCAACAACTATTTTTCCATTATCAGCTGTATCAGTTCTTTTAATAATGACAGTATCACCTTCATTTATTCCAGCTTCAATCATTGAGTCTCCTTGAACTTTAAGACCGAAGTAATCACCATTTTTTTCTAAATTACTTGGCAAAGGAATTCTAGATACCTCATTTTGAATTGCTTCAACTGGAGTTCCAGCAGCTATTTTTCCTAAAACTGGCACTTCTACATCATCAGACATGGGTTTATCATCATCTAAACCACCTTTAATAACGCTAGGTGAAAAATTGTTGTAAATATCATTAGCTGAAGCTGTTTCTGGTAATTTAATTACCTCTAATGCTCTTGCTTTATGAGCAAGTCTTTTAATGAATCCTCTTTCCTCTAATGCACTAATTAGTCTATGAATTCCTGATTTAGATTTTAAGTTTAATGATTGTTTCATTTCTTCATAAGAGGGAGATACACCTGAGCTTCTCAACTTCTTGTTGATGAATAAAAGCAGGTTTTTTTGTTTTTTTGTTAGCATAAGAACAAATATCGTACAAAATCTGTTCTACAAAAGTTCTCTACAATTCACAATAGTAAAAAAAGCTAATAAAATAGGGAGATTTTTTAACTAAAGAACTGAAAAAATAGAATTATTATCCAAATCCTTCAAAAGTGATTCACCAATTAAAAAAGTTTTAATGGTCGTTTTATTAGAAAGTTCTAGCAATTCTTCTTTTGTTTTAATTCCACTCTCAGAAATTAATGGACCAGAGTGATTAACTAAAACATCATGAATATCAAAAGTTGTATTTATATCAGTTTTTAAAGTTTTTAGATTTCTATTATTTATACCTATCAAAGCATCTTTAAATCTTAAAGCACGTTTTGCTTCTTCAATAGTATGAACTTCAACAATTATTGACATGTTTAATTTAAGAGCTTCGTTGTATAAATCATCACCAAGTTTATCACTAACACCAGCTAATATAATTAATATTGCATCAGCTCCGTAACTTTTTGCTAAAGGTACTTGAAATTTATCTACAAAAAAGTCTTTACATAAAATTGGTAAATTAACTTTTTGTTTAATCTTACTAATATGTATTAAGTTTCCTAAAAAAAAATCTTCTTCAGTTAAAACTGATAAACAAGTAGCTTTATTAGCATTATATACACCAGCTATTTTTACAGGATCGTAATCTTTGATAATGACTCCCGCTGAAGGACTAGCTTTTTTAATTTCAGCAATAACTGAAAAATTGTCTTCTTTTATATTATTTTCAATTTTTTCTTTGAAACTGATAAATGTTTTATTTGTATTAATTAATTCATCTAATGATTCCAGTGAAATAGTTTTTTTTAAATTTACTATTTTTTCAATTTTCTTATCAATTATCTTTTCAAGAACATTTTCAGCCATTTTGAATTTTTTCTAAATGTTTAATAACTTTATTTGATAAAATATGTTCTCTTGCATTATTATAAGCATCAGCAAAATTTTTATGAGTTTCATTTACAATTAGACCTGCTGCAGCATTTAAGCAAACAGCTTTGGAAAAATCATTATCTTTACCTTTAAATATATCAATCATTTTATTTGCATTAAATTTTGCATCATCTCCCACAAGACTTTCAAATTTATCTGCATTCACATCTAATTCTTTTGGATCAATAATAATTTCAGAAATCTTACTATCTTTTAATTGAATAACATTAGTTTTAGCATAAGGTGAAATCTCGTCTAAACCATCTTCACTATTTACAATCCATGCAAATTTAATATCTAAATTATTTAAAGCATTTGCAAATATCCTTAAGAGCTTTGTATCAAAAACACCAACAACTTGTCTTTTTACTAAAGCAGGGCTACTTAGTGGTCCAATCATATTAAATATAGTTCTTTTCCCAATTTTTTTTCTAGTAGGTCCAACAAACTTCATTGCACTATGATAATTAGGAGCAAACATAAAACCAAAATTATTTTTATTAATTTGTATCTCTATATCATTTGGTTCTAAATCAATTCTTATATTTAAAGCCTCCAAAACATCACCTGATCCACACTTAGAAGATACAGCTTTATTTCCATGCTTTGCCACTTTAACACCCATACTTGCAAGTAATAATGCAGAGGCTGTTGATATATTAAGTGTATTCATGCCATCTCCACCAGTTCCGCACGTATCAATACAATTTTCTACATTTACTCTCTTAGACATATTCCTAAGAACAAAAACTCCACCAGCTATTTCATCTGATGCTTCACCCTTATTTGATAAAAGTGTCAGAAAATCATATACCTCTTGATCTTCAGCCTTGCCTTCCATTAATAATCCAAAAGCTGCTTTGCTTTCTTCAAAAGATAAATTTTCTTTACTCTTAATTTTTTCTATAAATGATTTCATAATTATTAAATTTTAATAAAGTTTTTTAAAATTTTAATACCAATTTTAGTTTTAATACTTTCAGGGTGAAATTGCACTCCATGAACATGGTATTTTTTATGTCTTACACCCATTATTAAACCATCTTTAGTTTCAGCAGTAATTTCAAGATCTTTTGACAGTGATTTCTTATCAATAATTAAGCTATGATAACGAGTTGCCTCAAAAGTTTTAGGAAGATTTCTAAGTACACCAATTTTTTTTGACACAATCTTACTCGTTTTTCCGTGCATTAACTTTTTTGCCTGAATAATTTTTGAACCAAATATCTGTCCTATTATCTGATGACCCAAGCAAACTCCAAGTATAGGTATCTTTTTATATAAAGATTTTACAATTTTAAGACAATTACCTGATTGATTAGGATTACCCGGTCCTGGTGAAATTACTATTTTGTTATACTTTCTTTTTACGATTTCTTTTGCAGAAATTTTATCATTTCTAATCACATCTACATTAACTTTTAATGACGACAAATAATGGTAAAGATTAAATGTAAAACTATCATAATTATCAATTAATATTATTTTTTTCATTTTAATGCATTAATTAAGGCTTTTGCTTTATTTACTGTTTCTTCATATTCTTTTAAAGGTTTACTATCAGCAACAATACCAGCTCCAGCTTGTACATAAAATTTATTTTTTTTTGCAACCGCCGTTCTTAAAGCTATACATGTATCGAATTCTCCGTTTGCTGAAAAATATCCAATTCCGCCTGCATAAACTTTTCTTTTTGTTGTTTCTAACTCATCAATTATTTCCATAGCTCTTATTTTAGGAGCTCCAGAAACAGTTCCGGCTGGAAAACCTGCTAACAATGACTTAAATTTTGAAAATTTTTTATTATATTCTCCCACGACATTGGAAACTATATGCATCACATGAGAATATTTCTCAATTATAAAGCTTTCAGTTACTTTTACAGAATTTATTTTTGAAACTTTACCGGCATCATTTCGTCCAAGGTCTAATAACATTAAATGTTCTGATAATTCTTTTTTATCTCTTAGAAGATCTTTTTCATAAAAACGATCCTCTTTTAACGATTTTCCACGTGGCCTTGTTCCTGCAATAGGTCTTACTGTAATTTTATTATTTCTTAATCTAACTAATATTTCTGGGCTAGCACCAATTATTTGAAAATCATTGAAGTTAAAGAAAAACATAAAAGGAGAAGGGTTTGTAACTCTAAGTTTTTTATAAATATCTATTGGTTTTTTTGTTAATTTAGCCTCAAATCTTTGACTTAAAACTACTTGAAAAATATCGCCTAATTTTATGTATTTTTTAGCTTTTATAACCATGGCTAAAAATTTATTTTTAGAAGTGTTTGATTTAACCTTTATATTTTTAGTTTTCCGATATGGTTTATTATTAATATTTCTAATTGATGATTGAACTATTAATCTAAATAAATCAGTTTTAATATCATCGTATTTTTTTTGATAATTTTTAATTTTTTCATCCTGAAAAATATTACTTATAAAATACATTTCTTTCTTAAGATTGTCATGAATAACAAGTGTTCTAGGACGTAGAAGTCTTACATCTGGTAAATTAAGATCATTTTTACATTTATTGGGAATCTTTTCTATATACCTTATAGAGTCGTAAGAAAAGTATCCTGAAATAAGTGAACAAATCTTAGGTAAATTTTTTGGAGTTTCAAATTTGAAATCTTCAATAATTTTTTCAATTAATTGATGAGGTTTATCTTTTAAATTTTTTTTTTTATTATTTTGAATCAAGTATGATTTATTGTTGTTAAACTCCCAAATTTTATCAGGATTTTTGCCAAAAATAGTATATCTTCCTTTTATTTTACCTTTCTCAACTGACTCAAAAATAAAACTATTTTTTTCTTCTAAAAAGTTATTAATTAAATTTAAAACCTCATTATCGTTTTTTACTTTTTTTGAAGTGTAGATTATTTGATTTTCTTTGCTTCTGTGTCGAAACCTAAAATCTTTGAAGCTTCGATTTATCATCATTGAAACATATTCTTAACATTATTAATTGCTAATTGATTTATATCAACTTTATATTTGTCATTAAGAAAATAATCATAAGATTTTAAGATATTATTTCTAATTTTAGTATTTTCCTTACTTATGAATGATCTATATTCTTCTGATGAATAATCTATTTTAAAATTTTCATAATTACCAACTTTAGCAAGATATATTTTATTATTTTCGTCATTTATTAATGCAAATGAATTTTCTGGAAGAGAATATAGCATTTTAATTGAGTTTATCTCAAATTTATTATTATCTTTGATAGAGTTTAAAGTTAAAGATTGAATTTTGCTTTTTCCCAAATTAAGAAAATCAATTTTTGAAAAGTTTTCATCATTAATTTTTTTTATTAATTCTCTATTATATTCAAATTTATTTTTTTGTGTAATTAATTCTAAAATTTCATTTTTTATTTGTTCATCATTAATATCAGGATTTTTTTTTTGTAAACTTATGATTTCGTATAATATAAAATCATCTTTATTCTCAAAGATATCAAATTTATTATTTCTTCCTTCATAAATTTTTTTTTCAATATTATCGGTATCATCCAAATATCTATAGTTTTTTACTAGATTTGAATTTAAATCAAATTTTGAAATGATTGTTTCATAAGCTATATTATTTAGCACATTGTTTTCGATTTCATCTATTTTATCAAAAAATTCTTGATTAAATTCATTTAATCCTAACAAATTTTTTGGATTAATGATTGAATATCTAAAATCAATATATTCAATTTCTAATTGCTTTTTATTTTTTTCAATAAACGTTAAAAATTCTTTATCAGAAATATCTTTTTTAGCTTTATAAACGTTATCTAAATCGAAATATTCTATCTGAAGCTTTTTATTTTCATCTTCAAAAAGTTTTGAGACTAAAAATTCAGGTGACACGGTTCCAGACCCAATGAAATCAAATAATTTTTTTTGTAGTTGTCTATCCTTTAATCTTTTTTCAAAGAAGGGCGCCGATAAATTGTTTTCTAGTAAAAATTTTTCATATTTTATTCTTTGAAAGTTACCTTCTTTGTCAATAAAATTTTTATTAGATCTAATGTTTTTTGAAAGTGAATTTTCAGAATATAAAATGTTAAAATCTTTTATTTCCAAGTTAAGTAATGTTGACGATATCAAACCTGACAATAATTCTTCAATAATATTATCTTCTAAATTTTCTTCAATAGCCTTTTGAGAAATACCGTTTTGATTTATATAATTAATTAAATCTTTTTTGGTAATATTTGTTTTATTAATTTTTGCGATATTATTTTGGTTGTTAGATAAAAAACCACCACCAAAACCACCAAAACCAAATGCGATAACGATTATAATTATTAGTACTATTGCCCCAATTTTATTTTTATTAAGATATTTTCTGATACTCATTTAAGCTTTATTTATGTATTGATCTGTAAATTCAAATCTATAGATTAAAAATGTAATTATGACAAATAAATATATATATTTTATTGGAAATTGGAAAATGTTTGGAAAATACAAAACATTAAAATCATTAAAAAAGGTAATCACTTTTGTCAAAAAATTCAAAAAAAATAAATTTAGACTAATCTATTGTCCTCCTTCAACTTTAATACATCCAATGTCCGAAATATTTAAAAAAACATCAATTGATATAGGTGGTCAAAATTGCCATCATAGTCAAAATTATGGAGCTTATACGGGTCAGATAAATTCTAAAATGCTTAAAGATGCAGGTGCAAAATATGTTATTTTGGGTCACTCAGAAAATAGACTGTTGGGAGAAAAAGATGAGCTAATTAATTTAAAAGTTAAAAGTTGTATTAAATCAGGACTTAAAGTTATTTTTTGTATAGGAGAAACCTTTAAACAAAAAAAGAAAAAAAATACAAAAAAAGTTATTAATAATCAAATTAAAAAAGGATTAAAAAAAATAAAAAATAAGAGAAACATATTAATTGCATATGAACCTGTTTGGGCTATAGGCAGTGGCATAACACCTAAAGAGACTGAATTGTTTGATATAATAAAATATATAAAAAATAGATTAAAAAATGTTAAAGTTTTATATGGTGGATCAGTCAATCCAAAAAATATCCAAAATCTAAGACGTATAGAGAATGTTGATGGTTTTTTAATTGGAGGTGCATCACAAGACTCCAAGAATTTAATTGATATAATAAAAAAAACCTATAATTAATCCGCATGGAAAATATTTTATTAGTATTAAATATTGTTTTTGCAATTATTCTTGTCCTTTTAGTTTTAATGCAAAAATCAGAGGGAGGTGCACTTGGTATTGGCGTTTCTCAAGAAAACTTAATGTTTTCTAAATCAGCTGGGAATTTTATGACTAAAGCTACCGCATTTGTTGCCACTTTGTTTATAATTTGTAGTCTTGCTTTAACTATAGTCTCAAGAGGTGAGCTAACACCTTCAAGTTCAGTTTTGGACACTATAGAGGAAAAAACTGAGGATACTCCTTCAATTCCGGAAAATAATTAATTAACTCTTTCCAATTCTTTTTTTATTGGCTATAAGATACTTCCATGGCGCGATATATATTTGTCACGGGCGGCGTGGTTTCATCCATAGGTAAAGGTCTCTCATCTGCATCTCTAGCATATTTGCTTCAGTCAAGAGGTTATAAAGTTAGAATTAGAAAATTAGACCCATACTTAAATGTTGATCCAGGAACGATGAGTCCCTTTCAACATGGAGAAGTTTTTGTAACAGATGACGGTGCAGAAACTGATTTAGACCTAGGTCATTATGAAAGATTTTCGGGAGTCTCTGCAAGAAAATCAGACAATATCACAACAGGTAAAATATATAGTGATGTTTTAAAAAAGGAGAGAAAAGGAGAGTATCTTGGTAAAACAGTTCAAGTTATTCCACATATTACCGATCGAATTAAAAAATTTATAAGTAATGACTCATCTAAAGAAGATTTTGTAATTTGTGAAATTGGAGGAATAGTAGGGGATATAGAGAGCTTACCCTTTGTTGAAGCTATTAGACAATTCGCAAATGATGTTGGTAAAAAAAATGCACTGTTCATTCATTTAACCTTAGTACCATATTTAAAAGCATCAGATGAAATTAAAACTAAACCCACACAACATTCAGTTAAAGAATTGAGAAGTATTGGTATTCAACCAGATATAATTATTTGTAGATCTGAAAGATCAATACCTTTAGAACATAGACGAAAAATCTCCTTATTTTGCAATGTTGATATAAAAAATGTAATTGAAACTGTTGATGTAAAAACAATATATGAGGCACCTATTAGTTTTTTTAGAGAAAAATTAGATATTCAAGTTTTAAATTATTTTAAATTAAAATCAAAAAAATCTGTCAATTTAAGACCGTGGAAAAAAATTACAAAAATTATTTTAAACAATAAAAAACAATTGAATATTGCAATAATTGGAAAATATGTGAATTTGAAGGATGCATACAAGTCTTTAGATGAAGCATTAACTCATGGAGGTATAGCTAATAACATTAAAGTAAATTTAGTGAGAATAGATTCTGAAAAATTAAAAGTTATCGAAATTAAAAATAAATTGAAAAATATTTCAGGAATATTAATACCAGGTGGATTTGGTAAAAGAGGAACTGACGGGAAAATTGAGGCTATAAAATATGCCAGAATAAATAAAATCCCATTTCTTGGAATTTGTTATGGAATGCAAATGGCAATCATAGAGTTTGCAAGAAACAAGCTTGATCTTAAAAATGCTACATCTAGTGAATTTGATAAAAGAGGATTGCCAATTATAGGTCTAATTAATGAATGGACAAAAAACGGTAAAAAAATTAAAGGTACAGAAAAAAATCTAGGCGGGACGATGAGACTGGGTTCTTATAATGCTAAACTAAAAAAAAATTCTAAAATTCAAAAAATGTATAAAAGCACCATAATTAAAGAAAGGCACAGACATAGATATGAGGTAAATATTGCTTATAAGAATAAATTTGAGAAAAAAGGTATGATTTTCTCTGGTTTGTCCCCTGACAACAAATTACCAGAGATTATTGAACTTAATAATCATCCATGGTTTATAGGAGTTCAATTTCATCCTGAATTTAAATCTAGACCTTTGGCTCCTCATCCTTTATTCTCATCATTTATCAAGGCAGCAAAAAATCTTAAATGAACAGCTTAAAAGTTAATTGTGGAAAACTACAAATATCAAACGAAAATAAAATTTGTATTATTGCAGGTCCTTGCCAACTTGAGTCTGAACAGCATGCAATGGATATGGCAGGAAAGATTAAAGAAATAACAAAAAAATATAATCTTGGCTTTATTTATAAAACATCATTCGATAAAGCAAATCGGACAAGCTTAAAAGGCAAAAGAGGTGTTGGTCTAGATGCTTCGTTGCCAGTTTTTGACCGAATTAAAAAGGAATTAAAAGTACCAATTTTGACAGATATTCATAATGTGGAACAGTGTTCAACAGTTTCTAATCATGTAGACATTTTACAAATACCCGCTTTTTTGTGTAGACAGACAGATCTTTTAATATCTGCAGCAAAAACAAATAAAATAATAAATGTTAAGAAAGGTCAGTTTTTAGCACCCTGGGATATGGTTAACGTAACAAAAAAAATTTCAGACTCTGGTAATAGTAATATTTTAGTAACAGAGAGAGGAGCTAGCTTTGGATATAATACACTAGTTTCAGACATGAGATCTTTACCTATAATGGCTAAAAATGGTTATCCAGTTATATTTGATGCAACACATTCAGTTCAACAGCCAGGTGGAAGAGGAAACTCATCTGGAGGAGAAAGAGAGTTTGTTGAGTATCTTGCAAGAGCAGCTGTAGCAGTAGGTGTAGCTGGAGTTTTCATTGAAACTCATCAAAATCCAGACCAAGCTCCATCAGATGGTCCAAACATGTTACCAATAAACAAATTAGATGATTTGTTAAAGCAATTGAATGACATAGATAATTTAATAAAGAATAAGTGAGTAAAATTATTAAAGTTAAAGCTCGTCAAATTTATGATAGTAGAGGAAATCCTACTATAGAAGCTGAAATTTATACAATAAAATTTAGTGCCAGTGCAATATGCCCTTCTGGAGCTTCAACTGGAACATATGAGGCTTATGAAAAAAGAGATAAAAAAAATAAAAAATATCTTGGGAAAAGTGTATTTAATGCAGTTAATTTAGTTAATTCAAAAATATCTAAAAAATTAAAAGGTTATAGTGTACATGATCAAGAAAGAATAGACACTATAATGATTAATTTAGATGGCACTAGACAAAAAACTAAATTAGGTGCAAATGCGATTTTAGCAGTTTCTATGGCCACGAAGAAACTATCAGCTAAAATAAAAAAGATACCTTTATATAAAAATTTTTTAGTAAAAAAAAATTTTTTGATGCCTTATCCATTAATGAATATCATTAATGGGGGAGCGCATGCAAATAATGGATTAAGAATTCAGGAATTTATGATTAGGCCGGATAAAGCTAAAAGTTTTTCAGAGGCAACCAGAATGTGTTACTTAATTATTAAAAATTTAAGCAAATTGTTAAAAAATAAAGGTCTTTCAATTTCTGTGGGTGATGAAGGTGGTTTTGCTCCTATGATCAGTAACAATAACCAAGCATTAGATCATATTGTTTCCGCAATAAGAAGATCTGGATTTAAAAATGGAAAAGATGTTTCAATTTGCCTAGATGTTGCAGCCAATGAGTTAAAAAAGAATAAAAAGTATTCAATTCACTCAAAAAAATATATTTCTGTTGAAAAAACGATTTTAGAGTACAAGAAAATGATTAAGAAATATAAGATAGCTTCTATAGAGGATCCTTTTGCTGAAAATGATTGGCAATCATGGAATAAGTTTATGAAATCAGTAAAAAATATTCAAATTATTGGAGATGATTTATATGTTACAAATTTGGAAAGATTAAAAAAAGGTTTCTTGAATATTTCATCAAACGCAATATTAATAAAATTAAATCAAATAGGAACAGTTTCAGAGACAATTGATGTAATTAAGTTTGCCCAAGCAATTGGTTATAAAACAATAATTTCTCATAGATCTGGAGATAGTGAAGATACTTTTATAGCAGACTTAGCAGTTGGGACTAATTCTAATCAGATTAAAACTGGTTCATTAGCAAGATCAGAGAGAGTAGCAAAGTATAATCAATTATTACGCATTGAAGAAGAGCTTGGAAAAAGTGCTAGAATGAATAAAATTTAACGATGATAAAGAATCTTAAAAAAAATTATTTTCTATTAATTTCAACATTCTTAATTTTATATTTTTTCTTCAGCTTGATGTCCGGTGAAAGAGGCTTAATTTCTTATCATGAAAAAAGAGGAATACTAAAAGATCTTAAAATCAAAGAGAGAAATTTAATAAAAAATATTGATGAACTGGATTTTAAAAATTCTTTACTAAGTGACAATCTTGATCTTGATTTTGTGGAGATTTTGATTAGAGAACGGTTTCTTTTTGGTAAAAAAAAAGAGAAAATTTATATTTTAAAAAATAATGAAAAATAATTTAAAACCTCGACACCCTGAGAAAGTGAAAAATCCTATTAATCCTATAAAAAAAAAACCTGATTGGATTAGATCAAAACTTGTGGACAGTCGAGAGTTCTTTCTTACAAAAACAGTCGTCAATAAAAGTAATCTAGTGACTGTTTGTCAGGAAGCAAATTGCCCAAATATAACTGAATGCTGGAGTAAAAGACATGCAACCTTTATGATTATGGGAGACACTTGCACTAGAGCATGTGCTTTCTGTGATGTTAAAACAGGAAAACCTGAAAAATTAGATTTATATGAGGACATTAAAATAGCTAATGCAGTAAATAAACTTTCTTTAAGACATGTAGTTATTACTTCAGTCGATAGAGATGACTTGAAAGATGGTGGATCAAATCATTTTAAAAAAGTAATTGAAACAACTAGAAAAAAAAATCCAAAAACAACTATAGAAGTTTTAACTCCAGATTTTTTGAGAAAAGGAGATTCTTATAAAAAAATTTTAGAGGCAAATCCTGATGTTTTTAATCATAATATTGAAACAGTTCCTAGACTTTATTTGAAAGTGAGACCAGGAGCCAGATATTTTGCTTCACTTGAATTATTAAAAAATGCTAAAAAATATAATAACAAAGTTTTTACCAAATCTGGAATAATGGTAGGTCTTGGAGAAGAATTTGATGAAATTTTACAAGTGATGGATGACTTAAGAACTGCAGATGTTGATTTTTTAACCATAGGCCAATATCTTCAACCTTCTGTCAAACATCATCCTTTAAAAAAATACTATCATCCAAATGAATTTAAAGAATTAAAATTAATTGCTAAATCAAAAGGATTTCTTTTAGTTTCATCATCACCTTTAACTAGATCTTCATATCATGCTGATGAAGATTTTGCTAAATTACAAAAAAAAAGATTAAGAATTAATTAATGCCTAAAGCTTCTGTAAAGAGGTTAATTGAATGTAAAAAAAATGATTTAATTAACTTAGTTCTTGACATAGAGAAATATCCTGAATTTGTACCTTTCTGTTATGATGCAAAAATTCATAAAAATGAAGATGAAAAAGACACTCAAAAGATAATTGCTGATTTAACAATTGGAAAAGGACTTTTCAAAGATACTTATAAAAGTGATGTAATATTTAATAAAAAAGAGGATTCTATTTATGTGAAAAATATTGAAGGTCCTTTAAATCATTTATCAAATAATTGGAAATTTACAGAAAAAGAAAAAGCAACAGAAATTACTTTCGATATAGATTTTGAAATTAAAAATAAGTTTTTAAATTCTTTAATGATAGTATCTTTTCAATACGGTTTAGAGAAAATAGCAGATGCGTTTCAAAAGAGAGCTGAAGAATTATTTAAGAAGCCTTAAGATTAAGTTAAATGTTTTTTTAACAGTAGCTCTTTGAATTAGACCTCTTTTTTTTGATTTAAAAAGATTTTTATAGATTTGTGTTTTATTGCCTTTTTTTATACCTATATAAACCAATCCAATGGGTTTTTGCTTTGAACCACCTTTTGGGCCTGCAATTCCAGTTATAGAAACATTAATATTTGCTTTAGAAATTTTTGATAAATTATTTACCATAGCTGAGCAGCACTCATGACTTACAGCTCCATAATTTCTAATTATATCTTTATTTATTTTTAAAACTTTAATTTTTGCATGATTAGAATATGTAACTAATCCCAAATTAAATACCTTTGAGGCTCCACTCACCGAAGTAATTGCACTTGCTAATAACCCCCCAGTGCAGGATTCTACAACAGAGATTCTAAGTTTTTTTTTTGCTAATTTTTTTACAAGAAATTTCATCTAATAAATTAATTAATTAAAACCATAAAACAAATTAATGATAATACAACATAAAATCCGGCACAAACATCATCCATAATCACCCCAAAACTATTTTTATAATTTCTATCAAAAAAACTTACTGGGAAAGGTTTTAAGATATCAAAAATTCGAAATAATATAAAACAAATGCTATAAAATAATACAGCTTCATAAGAAGATTTATCTACTCCGTGTGAAATTTCATATAAATAAACTGGTATTGATTGCCCAATAAACTCATCAATTATCACTTCTTTAGGATCTTTATTCTTTTTATTTTTTATGTGTGAAGCAATAGCTTTAAAAGAGTAGATAAATACAATTATCAATCCAAATAAGATTAAGTTTTGAGATATATTTAATATATGAAAACAAATATAAAGAATAATGATTGTTACTAAGGATCCTATAGTTCCAGGAATTAATTTTATTCTTCCTAATCCAAACATCGTTACAAATAATGTATTTAATATTTTAATCATTTTTTGAAATTGAAATTATAGCTTCACAGGCGATGGCTTTTTCATTACCTATTAAACCTAATTTTTCTACAGTTTTACCTTTAAGATTAATTTTATCTTTATTTAACTTAATTAGTTTTGATATAGAATTGATAATTTTTGTTCGATACCTTGAAACTCTTGGTTTTTCGCAAATTAGATTAATATCTAGATTATTTATGATAAAATTTGATTTATAAAAGTTGTCTATGATAGGTTTAATCATCATTGTTGATCTTATTCCTTTGAATTTTTTTGTATTAGGAAAATAAGAACCAATATCTTTTTTTCTTGTAGCACCTAGTATTGCATCAATAATAGTATGTATTATAACATCACCATCAGAATGTCCTTTTAAACCGGAGTGGAAAGGTATTTTAACTCCACCTAAATAAAGTTTTTGTTTTTTAACTAATCTATGAATATCAAACCCTATACCAAAAAAAGTTTTTGGAATTTTAATATCATCTAAATAAGTTATTTTATTATTTTGAATTTCTCCAGAGATAAACTTAATTTTTATTTTTTTATTAATGAAAAGTGAAGCTTCATCACTAACTTTAATTTTTTGCTTTTTAGCAATAGCATATAGTTCTTTAAATTTAAAAGCCTGAGGAGTTTGAGTTAATAAAGAATCTTTTTTTTCTAAATTATAATATTGGTTTTTTATTTTGTACTTTATAGAATCTCTAGAATAAACAGCTGGAACAACAGCTTTGTTTTTTTTTAAATTCTTCATTAAATTTTTTAACAATTTAATTGAAAAATTTGGTCTTGCAGCATCATGAATAAATACATACTTAGGTTTATATTTTTTGATTTTTCTAAGAGCTATCAGAGTAGAGTCAAATCGTTCTTTTCCACCTTTTATAATTAAAATATTCTTCAGGTATTTTTTATGTATTCTTTTTGGGTTATCTATAACTAAAATGATTTTTTTAAAAAGCTTAGAATTCAATGCTTTTTCGACAGAATGTTCAAATAATTGTTTGTTTTTATAATTAAAATATTGTTTTGGCTTTTTCAGATTAAATCTTTTTCCAGATCCAGCAGAAAGAATTATAAAGTAGTTGTTCATTTATAGTTACTATATTATCCCTAAATTATGAGCGAGTTTTTACAAAAGAATATACTTATTATCATATTATTTCTAATTACTCTATTTGCAGGTTTATTTACATTTTTAACATTTATTGACAGAAGTTTTATAGACTTAAATCAACAAAATCTTAAATATTTACTTATTGCAAATATTTTCTTATTAATTTTATTATTTATCTTTATATTTTTTGAAATAAAAAAGTCCATAAGAACCGACATAGATAAAGACGGTATTACTTCAAACAAAAAATACATAACTTATTTTTCCCTATTTACTCTTATACCATCAATTCTAATTTCGATCTTTTCATTGTTTTTGTTCTCATTCGCTTTAGAAAAATATTTTGATAAGAAAGTTACTACCGTTGTTAATAACTCATATGAATTAGCTAAAAGTTATGTTGAAGAAGTTAGAAATAAAGTTAATGCAGATATTGTTTTAATTGCATTTGATACCAATAAAAGTGCAAAATTTTTAAATGATAACTCAAATGAATATAAAAGATTTTTAAAAACACAAAAACTAATTAGAAATATAGATGAAATTCATATAATTGATGAAAATAAAAAACTTTTGTTTTCTAACTTAGATAATAAAAATGATTATAAACCACCTTTAGATGAAGCTCTTAAACTAGTCCTAGAGGATGATCGTCCTTTAAAAATAATAAATGCGCCTGAAAATATATCTGCTGCAATAATTAGATTACAAGCATTCGAAAATAGATTTTTATATGTGGTTAAATATTTGGATAAAAATATTTCCAATTATTTAACAGAATCTGAGGAAGCTATCAATTTTTATTATACTGTTGAGGAAAAAAGCACTGGTATAAAAATTTCTTTTGCAATTATTTATTTAATAGTTGTTACTTTGTTAATGTTTATCTCAATTACTATAGCAATTCGATTTTCATCAAGATTTTTTAGATCAATTAATAATTTAATTTTTGCCTCATCAGCAATAGGTAAAGGTGACCTTGATATTAAAGTCCCTGAAATCAAAACTGATAAAGATTTAGAAAAATTAAATTCAAATTTTAACTTAATGATTAATCAATTAAAATCACAACAAGAGAAATTAATCATTAATGAGAGGCACGAAGCATGGGGTAATCTTGCAAGAAAACTCGCACATGAAATAAAAAATCCGTTAACACCAATCCAATTATCAATAGATCGAATCAAAACAAAATATTTTGATAAAGTCGATGATAAAGATAAGTCAAATTTTGAAGAAAATCTTCAAATTATCAATAATCAAATTAAACAGATAGGGAATTTAGTAAACGAATTTTCAGATTTTGCTAGGATGCCAAAACCTATTTTAAAAGAAAATAATATATTTCAAATAGTTAAGGACAATGTTAGTTTAGTTTCTGAACTTGATAAGAATATTAAAATAAAGATAATAACAAATTCTCAAAAAATTATTTTTAAAGGAGACAAAGAACAACTAAGTAGAGTTTTTTTTAATCTTATTAAGAATTCAATAGAGAGTATTAAGCAAAAAGAAGAAAAAAGCCCCAATTTTAATAAAGAAATATCTATTGAAATTATAGAAAATAACGACAATATAATAGTAACTATAACAGATAACGGCACTGGTTTTAGTCTTTTAAAAAATAACATTAAGGATATATTGAACCCGTACTTTACTACAAAAAAAGATGGCACTGGATTAGGTCTTTCAATAGTAAACAAAATTATTAATGATCATAATGGAAAAATCGAATTTATCCCAATTAGCGATGGTGCTAGAATAGCAATAACTTTTAATTTAAATGACAGCTGAAATACTTATTGTTGATGACAATGTTGATATAAGAAATATTTTAAACGATCTTATATTTGAAGCGGGCTATTCAACTAGAGTAGCTGCTAATTATAATCAAGCCTTAAGCGAAATTGATAAAAAAATGCCTGATGTTGCTATATTAGATGTAAAATTAGATAAAGGAGACAATGATGGTATTCAACTCCTTGCTCACATAAAATCAAAAGATAAAGATGTGCCTGTTATTATGATTTCTGGACATGCTAATATTGAAATGGCAATAGAGTCTTTAAAACATGGGGCATTTGAATTTGTTGAGAAACCCTTCGATCAAACTAGATTATTAAATTTTATTAGTAGAGCTGTAGAAAATTTGAATTTAAAAACTCAAAATAAAGAATACGAGACTAAACTTTTTTCATCCTATGATCTAATTGGTGATAGTAAAAATATATCCACAATTAGAGATCAAATTGAAAAAATTTCTGTTACAGATAGTAGAATTTTTATCAATGGTCCTTCAGGATCAGGCAAGGAACTTATCGCAAGAAAAATTCATAAAAATTCTAAAAGAAAAGATAAACCATTTATTATACTTAATGGTGCATTGTTAGATAATAACAAATATGAGTTAGAATTGTTTGGAGAAGAAAAAATAGACGGTTCTATTTCCTATGGCGCACTTGAAAAAGCAAATGATGGAACATTACTTATTGACCATATTTCTGATATTCCTTTAGAAATACAATCAAAAATTTTAAGAGTATTAATTGATCAAAAGTTTAAAAGAATAAACGGATTAAATGATATTAAAGTTGATGTAAGATTGATCTGCTCCTCTAACAAGGATTTAAAAAATGAAATAGATTTAGGGAATTTTAGAGAGGATCTATATCATAGAATAAGTGTTTTTGAAATTTATATAGAACCTCTTAATAACAGAATCTCTGATATCCCTTTATTGATTAAATATTTTTCAAAGATTATTTCAGAAAATTATAATATTAAATCTTTGGAGATTGATGATAATAATAGCTACATATTAAATCACAATTGGAAAGGTAACGTTAGAGAACTAAGAAATTTAATTGAGAGAATTGCAATTCTACAACCAGAAAGCAAAGATAAAATATCAAATATTATCAAAGAGTCCCTTAAAAATGAGAATTTTCAGGAAAAAATTACAGAAAATAGCCTTTCTGTCCCACTAAAAGAAGCTAGAGAAAAGTTTGAAAAAGAGTATTTAAGTATTCAATTAAAAAAATTTAATGGAAATATCTCAAAAACAGCCAATTTTGTTGGAATGGAAAGAAGTGCGCTTCATCGAAAACTCAAAGGATTAGGAATAAAAGAATTTAATTAAATGAATATCATTATTTGTGGTGCTGGGAGGGTAGGGTTCACTATTGCCAAGTTGTTAAGTGAACAAGGTCATTCTATCACAGTAATAGACCAATCTAGTGAAGATATTCAAAAGATAAATGATAGTTTAGATGTAAAAGCAATAGTAGGCAAAGGTACTTATCCCTCAATACTTGAAAAATCGAATGCGTCCGAAGCAGATATGATAATTGCTGTTACTAGAAATGACGAGATTAATATGTTGATTTGCCAAATCGCATATTCAATATTTAATATTCAAAAAAAAATTGCTCGTATTCGGTCACAAGACTATTTGAATCCTAAATTTACACGAGTTTATAATAAAGAAAATTTGCCAATCGATGTTATTATTTCTCCTGAAATTGAAATTGCTAAGTCAATACAAAGAAAACTAGAGGCACCTGGGGCTTTAGATAGTGTCCCTTTTTCTGATAATAAGATAAGATTACTTGAAATATTGGTAAAAGATAATTGTAAATTAATAAATTATAAACTTAACGAGTTAACAAAAAAATATCCACAACTTGATGCAAATATTGTAGCAATAATAAGAAACGATAAAACTTTTATTCCAAAAAAAACTGATCAGATAAAATGTGATGATAAGATTTATGTAATAATAAATTCATTACAAATGGAAGAAACATTAAATGCTTTTGGACACGAGGAAAAAATCTCTAAAAAAATTTTGATCATTGGAGGTGGAAATATTGGATATAATCTAGCCAAAAATCTAGAGGAGAGTTTAGACTCTGCAAGAGTTAAAATAGTGGAAAAAAATAAAGAGAGAGCTGAATACTTAGCTAATAATCTAAATAATACGATTATAATTAATGGAGATGGTTTAGATGAAGAAGCTTTAGAGGAAGCTAATTTAGGAGAGACAGAAACAGTGCTAGCTTTGACTAACGATGATGAGGACAATTTAATGGTTAGTGTTCTTGTTGAAAAATTTGCAAAAGATCAAAAAGACATTGAAGATAAAAGAACAATGGCTTTAATTAATAAACCGAATTATTCTCTTCTTCAGTCATCATTAAAGATTGATGATATAATTGATCCTAGAATGAATACTGTTTCAAGTATATTAAAACATATTCACAAAGGAACTATTGAAAATGCATACACAATTTCAAACGGCGAATATGAAGTTATAGAAGCAGAAATAGCAGAATCATCTGAGTTAATTAATAAAGAGATAAAAAACACTAACTTACCAGATGAAATAAGAATCGGAGCTGTACTAAGAGATAAAAAAGTAATTATACCAAGTTCTGATTTTGTATTTCAAAAAAAAGATAATGTAGTCTTTCTAGCTAAAAAAGATACAATCCCAATTGTTGAAAGTATATTTAGGCTAAATTAGTAAACATTAAATGATTAGCTTAAGAATTAGATACCTTAGTTTCTTTTTTGGATTAATAACAATTTTTTCATTTTTAAATGTAATTTATTCTTATTATTTTAATTTATATTTAAATCTTAATACTTATTACATAAGTCTAACCGCATCATTATTAATTGCCTTATTATTTTATAAATTTGATAATAACAGCAAGAAAATTAGTATTTTTGAAAAAATTTTAACTGTTTTTTTTGGATATTTAACATTACCAATCATATTATCTCTACCATTTTATTTTAGTATTTATAATCTAACATTTTTAAACTCTTATTTCGAGGCTGTATCAGGTTTTACTTCTACCGGATTTACTATGTTTGAAAATATCAAACTTATAGATCAAAGCCTAATTTTGTGGAGATCATCGATACAATGGATCGGTGGACTGTATTTTTTATTCTCTATCATTTATTTAATAGATATTTATGATGAAAGTTTTAAAAAATCTTTAACAAATTATTTATCTTTTGATAGTTCTGAAATATTAAAACAATCAACTAAAATATTTCTATTATACTCCTTTCTAACATTTATAATATTCATAACTCTTAAAATTTTATCAATTAGAGACTTTGACTCTCTTAACTTGGCATTTTCAATTATATCATCTGGAGGTTTTCTTCCAACCAATGAGCTTTCAAGTATTCTTAAAAATAATACTCAAATTATTATTTTTTCTATATTATTATTATTTTCTTATTTTAGTATTTTTTTTACTTACAACATCTTCTTTATTAAAAGAAAAAATTTAAATTTTTTTTATGAGGACTTACATTTAATATTTTATTATTTATTCGTAGTTTCAATTTTTTTTCTTTTTTTTTCATTTAATGAAAATTTTTCAATAAATCTTCTTTCTTTATCAAGCAGCATGTCAAATATTGGCTTCTCTTTGAATTATAATCAATCTAAGTTAAATATCTTATATCTAATACTTGTTATTATTGGAGGTTCATTTTTTTCTACGAGTTCTGGTTTGAGATTTATTAAAGTTTATTCATTATTTAAATATTCTATGAATCAAATTTTATCTTTTAGTAGACCAAAAAATATATTTATGAATAAATTATCATTTACAAAAATAAACTTTGATTTTAAAGAAATAAATAAATATTTTTTAACAATTATTATATTTATTATTTCTTTATTCAGCCTAGCTATATTACTTAGTTTAAGTCAAATAGAGTTCGAAAGTGCTTTTAAACTTTCAATTTTAACAATAATGAACACCGTAAATTCTTCTTCATATGGATTATCAAATTTTGATTTCTATAATCTTAATTATTTAGCCAAATATTCGTTAATTTTATTTATGATAATAGGAAGAATTGAATTGTTAACATTTCTAATTATTATTAAAAAATTTCTTTTTAAAGATTAATTATATATTATATACGTATGAATATATGCGCCCTTAGCTCAGCTGGATAGAGCATCGGTTTTCTAAACCGAGGGTCGGAGGTTCGAATCCTCCAGGGCGCGCCATTATTTGATCAAAATGGGTTTCATAGGCCAAAATACCACAATAGTAATCAATTAAATTCTTCTTGAAGAGTTTTTTCTTACATGTTTAAATTATGAAAATTCAAAAGCAATTTTGAATTATTTGTTAACAAATAAAAACAAACAAAAGGAAGAATAATGTTTAAATACTTAAAACAATTAACTTCATTAGTTGCTATGGTTGCAGTGTTGTTTACTTTTACAACAGAAACTATGGCTGCTAAAAAATCAAAGACACTTAAAAACACTCAAAAAAAGGGTTTTGTGAGATGTGGAGTATCTCAAGGTCTTCCAGGTTTTTCTAATGCTGATGCAGCAGGAAATTGGACTGGTGTAGACGTTGATGTATGTAGAGCAGTAGCTGCTGCAGTATTAGGTGATGCAAACAAAGTTAAGTTTACACCACTAAGTGCTAAAGAAAGATTTACGGCTTTAACTTCTGGTGAGATTGATATCTTATCAAGAAACACAACTTGGACTCTTTCAAGAGATGCAGATATTGGACTTACTTTCGTTGGAGTAAACTTCTACGATGGTCAAGGTTTCATGGTTAGAAAAAGTTCAGGTATCACTTCAACAAGTCAATTCAAAAATGGAATCTCAGCTTGTACAAATTTAGGTACAACAACTGAGCTTAATATGAGAGATTTCTTTAATTCAAAAGGAATATCTTATGAACCAGTAACTTTTGAAAAAGCTGACGAAGTTGTTGCAGCTTATGATGCTGGAAGATGTGATACATACACTACAGATAAATCAGGTTTAGCTGCTCAAAGAATAAAGCTAAGCAATCCTGATGAACATGTTGTATTACCAGAAACTATATCTAAGGAGCCATTAGGTCCAGTTGTAAGACAAGGCGATGCAGTATGGGAAGATATCGTTAGATGGTCTTTAAATACTATGATTGAAGCTGAGGAATATGGTATTACATCAGCAAATGCAGACTCAATGAAAACTTCTGATAATCCAGCTATTAAAAGATTAGTTGGCGCTGAAGGTGAAATGGGTGCAGCATTCGGTTTAGATAACGAGTGGAACTTAAGGATTATCAAACAAGTTGGAAATTATGGTGAAAGTTATAAAAGAAATATAGCTGACACTGGTATTTTACCAGACAGAGGTCCAAATGAATTATGGACTAAAGGTGGTATTTTATACGTTCCGCCATCAAGATAACTTAGGTTATTAATTACTTAAAAAGGGCTAGATTTTTCTAGCCCTTTTTTTATAAACTCATATATTATCCCCATTGTGAATTTTAAAGTTAAAGATCTTGGCCCACAATTAATTACAGTCTTAGCTGTCGTCTTAATTTTTGGTTTTTTTACATACAATGCTCAAGTAAATATGGAAAATAGAGGTATTGATTTTGGTTATGGTTTTTTATCTCAAGAAGCTTCATTTGATGTTCAATTTTCCTTAATAGAATATGATGGATCTCATTCTTATTTTAGAGCGTATTTAGTAGGTCTACTTAATACCATATTGGTATCAGTTATAGGAATTTTTTTAGCAACAATTCTTGGAATAATAGTTGGGATTGCAAGACTATCATCGAACTATTTAATAAATAAATTTGCTGCATTTTATGTAGAATTTTTCAGAAATATTCCATTACTTTTACAATTATTTTTTTGGTATTTTGCTGCTCTGAGAACTTTGCCTTTACCTCAAGAAGCAGAATCTACGTTTGGAGTATTTTTTTTAACTATTAAAGGCTTGTATGTTCCTGCTTTTATATGGGAAAATTTTAGTATATTTTTTTACTCTTTAGTTGCTGCTTTTATATCTGTTATATTTATTAAAACATATGCGAAAAAAGTTCAAGAGTCTCAAGGTAAACAAATACCAGTTTTATTTATATCGATAGGATTAATTTTAATTTTTCCTCTTTTAAGTTTTTTAATTGGTGGTGTTAGTTTATCTTTTGAAATTCCTAAATTAAAACAATTAGCAACTACCTCATTTGTTTTTGATGGCGGTCTTAGTTTACCCCCCGAGTTAATAGCCTTAACATTAGCTTTGTCTCTTTATACAGCAACTTTCATTGCTGAGTGTGTTAGAGCAGGAGTACAAGGAGTTGGTAAAGGACAAAAAGAAGCTGCCGCATCAATTGGTTTAACACCAAATCAGGTTCTGAAGCTTGTTGTAATGCCTCAAGCTTTAAGAATAATAATTCCACCAACTACAAATCAATATCTAAATCTTACTAAAAACTCCTCATTAGCAGCAGCTATTGCTTATCCAGATATAGTTTTAGTATTCGCTGGCACTGCTCTAATGCAGACTGGTAAGGCTATAGAAATTGTATCTATTACAATGTTTACTTATTTAAGCTTAAGTATTTCAATTTCGGTTTTAATGAATTGGTATAACAAAAGAATAGCAATTAAGGAAAAGTAATGTCAAAAATTAACTTTTTAAAACCTGATAAGTCTAATTTATATAATTATTTATATTTTGGATCATTTTTATTTTTCGTTAGTATTTTAGATGTTTTTTTAAACTCATTTTTTAAGATAAATTTAACAGGATTTCTTCCAAATTTTTTAAGTTTTATATTGCCCTTAACGTTTGGTTTTATCGGTCTTCATTTGATTAGAATAGAATATAGTGGAATTAAGAATTTAGATCTCTTAAATAAACATATAAATACCAATAATTTTAATGCAGTTTTATCTTTATTAATAATTTTTATAATTATTAAATCTATTCCTTCTGCAATGAGTTGGTTTGTTATAGACGCTAGTTTTGGCGGGGACTCAAAAGACGTTTGTACTGGTTCAGGGGCTTGTTGGACTTATATAAAAGTTTGGATGAGAAGATTTATGTATGGGATGTATCCAAATGGTGAACAATGGAGAATAAATTTATCTTTTATAGCCTTAGCCCTACTTGGGTCAGTTGGATATTTTGCAACAGATAGATTTAAAAAATACTTAACACTCTACTACGTTGTAATTTATCCGTTTATAGCATTTTTATTCATCTTTTTCTTTATTTCAGGAGGTCCAGTTTTTTTTGATTTTTCATATGGAATAATTGCAGCAATTTTATCTATTATTGTTGGTTTTTTTATTCCTAATAAATTTAAGTTTTATTATTTCCTAATTGTTCCTTTTCTTCTTTATATTTTATTAAAATACTTTATTTTTTATGAAGAAATAATTGAATTAGGAAAATTAGACGGACTTAATTGGGTAGAAACTGGTGCTTGGGGAGGTTTATCACTTACATTTATAATTTCTTTTTTCTGCTTAATTTTTTGTTTTCCAATAGGTATGGCTTTTGCGCTTGGAAGAAGATCTGGCTTTCCTCTAATTAGATATATATCTATAGGCTTTATTGAATTTTGGAGAGGAGTTCCTTTAATTACAGTATTATTTATGTCTGCTGTAATGTTTCCAATGTTTTTACCAGCAGATTTTTTTATAGATAAATTAGTAAGATGTATAATAGCTATTTCATTATTTGAAGCAGCATACGTTGCTGAAGTTATACGAGGGGGTTTACAAGCGCTTCCTAGAGGCCAATACGAAGCTGCAAAATCATTAGGAATGGGATATTGGAGAATGCACGTATTTGTAATTTTACCTCAGGCCTTAAAACTAGTTATACCAGGAATTGCAAATACTTTTTTAGCTTTAGTTAAGGATACTCCATTAATCTTTGTAGTAGGTTTATTAGAAATAGTAGGAATGCTTAACTTAGCTAAAACTAATCCTGAATGGTTGGGATTCGCTATGGAAGGCTATGTATTTGCAGCAATAATTTTCTGGATTATTTGTTATGCAATGAGTAAATATAGTTATAATTTAGAAGAAAAATACAAAACAGATAGATAATTAATAATGTCAGATAATATAATCCAAATTAATAATGTAAATAAATGGTTTGGAGACTTTCAAGTTTTAAAAGAAATTAATTTAGAAGTAAAACCTAAACAAAAAATTGTTGTTTGTGGCCCCTCTGGCTCAGGAAAGTCTACACTAATAAGATGTATAAATAGATTAGAAGAACACCAAGAAGGAGATATAATTGTTGACGGCAATACTCTTACTGAAGACACAAAAAATATAGAGCAAATAAGATCAGAGGTTGGAATGGTATTTCAACAGTTTAATTTATTCCCACATTTATCAGTAATAGATAACTGCACATTGGCACCAATTTGGGTAAAAAAAATGCCAAAAAATGATGCTGAAAAGTTAGCTTTAGAGCATTTAGAAAGAGTTCAAATATTAGATCAAGCACAAAAATATCCTGGTCAGTTATCTGGAGGACAGCAACAAAGGGTAGCAATAGCTAGAGCTTTATGTATGAAACCAAAAATAATGCTTTTTGACGAGCCTACATCAGCATTAGATCCTGAAATGATCAAAGAAGTGCTCGATGTAATGGTTAATTTAGCAAAAGAAGGAATGACAATGATAGTTGTTACCCATGAAATGGGATTTGCTAAGGAAGTTGCTGACCAAATGATATTTATGGACGAAGGAATGATTGTGGAAAAGGCTGATACAAAGGAATTTTTTGCTAACCCTAAGAGCGAAAGAACAAAACTTTTTCTTAGCCAGATACTATAGTCAATACATATTTCAAGGAATATTTCTCAATTAATAGATCAAGTAATGCTTGACATATTTTAGAAATAATCGGTTTTTACCCTAAAAATAAATAAAAATATAGTTGCAGTAGGTATTAAAAACTAGTTGAATAACTTTTTAAATAAAATTAAGAGGGGTCTTAATGGAAGATAATTTCAACAAGCATTTGGGTAATAAGCTTAAACTTAGAAGATTAGCATTGGGTTTAACCCAAACAAAAGTTGCTAAAGCAATAAACGTCACTTTTCAACAAATTCAAAAATATGAAAAAGGTACTAATGGAGTAAGTTCAATTCGATTGTTACAACTATCTAATTATTTAAAAGTACCAATTAATTATTTTTTTGAAGATTTTTCAGAATATTTGATTAATTTAGAAAAATCTCAAGAAGGCCACATGAATGTTAATTATAATTTTTTAGTAAAACTTTATTCTGAACTTACAAGTGATCAAAAATTAAAGTTAAATAAATCATTTAACCTATCGAATAATTTATCTGCAAAAGTTGGGTAGTCAATTTTTGGCTCCTCGGGCAGGACTCGAACCTGCGACCAATTGATTAACAGTCAACTGCTCTACCAACTGAGCTACCGAGGAATATTAACAAATCAACTTACTTTTTTTTAAAATTAAAACAAGATTTTTTTGGAGGCAACGCCCGGAATCGAACCGGGATACAAGGATTTGCAATCCTCTGCGTAACCATTCCGCCACGTTGCCATTTTCTGTCTCACTTTAACAATTGTACTATTATCAACGTTTTATTTTATTACAAGATTATTATTAAGTATGTAATTAAATATTAGTTTTTATTTTATCATAATAAGGAAATATTTCAGACACGATTTTTTCAAATTCTTTTTTTTCAAGATCATTCCAATCTTTATACAAATATTTTATACCAATATCATTATTGGTTGCTTTATTAATTACGTTATAAAATTGAGTTTTTGTCATTTTATTTTCAAAATCAAATTTCATAGAAAGTTTTTCATAGATATCATAATTTTGATTTACATCCTCCAACTTAACAAAAAACTTATCAACATTTTGTATTTTGTTAAAATCATTGTAGATCGTTTTATTAATCGTTGACCAAAACCAAGTGATTTTTCCAATTCGAGATAATTTTAGCCATTCCTCTAAAAATTCATCATTAGGGACAATTCTAGAAAATGACCTATATTGACTATCTGATATATCAATCAAAGGACTTCTAATTTTTTTCTGTCCTTCAATGCCTGAATACCATCCTTTTTCAAAGAGAGATTCTACGGTTTCAATAGGGTTTCTTATATTAAAAAAAATATAATTTGGTTTAAGTTTATCAGTCAGTTCATAAGCACCCAATGAGAAATATGGAGATGAAATAAAACTATTTCCATACAGAGCCATATCTTTTTTTGATGATAATTCAATTAGATTAAAAAAACCATCTTTATGAATTGGTAAATTATAATAACAGATATATCTATAAAATGCCTCATATTCGGCAAAACGTTCACAAGTTCCTACCCAATTTAAATGACAATTAAATATTTTTGAAAACCAATTTTGACCACTTCTTCCTGAACCGAAACTTAGTGCAAAAATATTATTATCTTCTTTCTTAAAATTTTTATATTTTATCAATTCCTTATAACTTGGTGTTTTAATTTTTTTTGCTTCTTCAGAATAACTGAACAATTTGTTCTTAATCTTATAAATTAAATTTTTCATATTTTGACTGTCTTAACTTATTTACATATTGATAAAATATTACTTTTTAGTTGTTTATTCATTTATAGATTAAAACTACTATAATTGATGTTAAATTTAAATTCATTAATGACTTTTGATAATATCTATTATAAATAATTAATTATCCCAAATTATCATATTTATATGGATCCAAAAGTTAGAGTCAGAACAAATAACGAATTACTTACTAGAAGAAAAGAATTCTTAAAGATTTGTGATATTTTAGATGTATTAAAGATCAATTATTTTCTTACATCAGGAGTTCTTTTAGGTGCAGTCAGAGATAATGATTTCATAAAATGGGATTGGGATGTTGAGATAAGTGTATTTGATAATGAGTTACTTCCCAAAATAAATCTAATATCTGACAAACTTCAAAAAGCTAATTTTAAAATAGATAAAATTATAAGAGATAAGGATAATTTAAAAATAGATTTTATAGGTTTTTATCCAAAAAAAGTTACTGGTTATACAATTTACGCATTTAAATACTCAAAAATAAGAGATGTTTATTGGAGGAAAGAGCTATCTATACCGTATAAATTTTTAAAGAAATTTTCAAAGTTAAATTTTTTGGGGCGTAAATTTAATTGTCCTACTAATCTTGAGGAATATCTTACTTTTGTTTATGGAAATTGGAAAACCCCACTTAGAACTTCCAATAAAAAAGTGTATTTAACGAAAAATTATAAAAAGAAAACTTTATTCTTAACAATATATATAGAAAAATTTTTAATGAAAATTTATAATTTTACTATAATTATAAAGAAACTATTTAAATTAAAATGATTTCTTAAATAAACTTTATTAGATTTATTTAAAATCATTTTTGCCAAAAAAATGTATAATGGATAACAATAAATACGATCATTCTAAAACAGAGGATAAAATCTATAGTTATTGGGAAAAAAATGGTTTATTTAAACCAAAAAAAAATAAAAAAAAATACTCAGTAGTCATACCTCCTCCAAATGTAACTGGAAGTTTGCATATGGGGCATGCTTTAAATAATTCAATTCAAGATCTATTAATTCGATATTATAGAATGAATAATTATGAGACTTTATGGCAACCAGGAACAGATCATGCAGGTATAGCAACTCAAGCACTTGTTGAAAAAAAGATTGAAAAAGAAAATTTAAGTAAGAGCAGCCTCGGAAGAGAAAAATTTATTGAAAAAGTATGGGAATGGAAAAATGAATATGGAGACATAATTATTAATCAATTAAAAAAATTAGGCTGTTCATGTGATTGGTCGAGAAATGCATTTACAATGGATGACAATTTATCCAAGTCGGTAATAAAAGTTTTTGTAGAGCTATATAAAGAAAGAATAATTTATAAAGCTGAAAAATTAGTAAATTGGGACACTGTTTTAAAAACTGCTATTTCAGACTTAGAAGTTGATCAAAGAGAGATGAATTCAAAGATTTATTATATTAAGTACCCTATCGAAAATTCCTCTAAATTTATTACTATAGCAACTACTAGACCTGAGACGATGCTAGGAGACACGGCAGTTGCTGTAAATCCAAAAGATAAGAGATACATCGATTATGTGGGTAAATCAGTAATTATACCAATTGTAGGTAGAAAAATAAAAATTATAAAAGATAATTACGCTGACCCTGAACAAGGCACTGGAGCTCTAAAAATAACCCCAGCTCACGATTTCAATGATTATGATGTAGGTCAAAGAAACAAATTGGATATAATAAATATTTTTACTGAAGAGGGAAAGATAAATGACAACGCTCCTAAAGACTATATAGGTTTAGATAGATTTGTTGCACGTAAAAAGCTCTTAAATGATTTAAAAGAAAATGAGTATTTAGTTGAAGAAAAAAACATAAAAAATAAAGTTCCTTTTGGTGATAGATCAAACTCTATTATTGAACCATTTTTAACTGAACAATGGTTTGTTGATGCAAAAAAATTAGCCGTTAATGCTAAAAAAATAGTTAAAATAAAAAAAATTAATTTTTTTCCATCTAATTGGCAAAAAACTTATTTTCAATGGATGAATAATATAGAACCATGGTGTATTTCAAGACAACTATGGTGGGGTCATCAAATACCAGCATGGTATGGACCAAACAAAAAAATTTTTGTAGCAATAAATGAAAAGGAGGCAAATAAATTAGCTAAGAAATATTTTAAGAAAGATGTAAAATTAGTCAGAGATCCTGATGTTTTAGATACATGGTTTTCATCAGGTTTATGGCCATTTGCTACATTAGGTTGGCCAGACAAAAAAGATTATATTAAAAAATTTTATCCGACAACAGTTCTTGTCACTGGATTTGATATTATTTTTTTCTGGGTAGCAAGAATGATTATGTTTGGAATGAAATTTCTTAAAAAAGAACCTTTTAAAGATATTTATGTTCATGCTTTAGTAAGAGATGAAAAGGGTCAAAAAATGTCTAAATCTAAAGGAAATGTAATTGATCCACTAGATTTAATTAAAAAATACAGTGCAGATGCTCTTAGATTTACATTGTTATCAATGGCTTCACCAGGAACCGATGTTAAATTATCTGAAGATCGTGTTAAAGGTTATAGAAATTTTTTAAATAAATTATGGAATGCAAATAATTTCTTGATATCTAATAAATGTGATTTTGATAAGACAGATAAAGCTCCTAAGATAAAATTAAATATTAATAAATGGATTTATTCTGAATTATTCAATGCAAAAAATAAGATACAAAAAAATATAAAAGATTATAGATTCGATGAAGCAGCAAAGAATGCTTATAAATTTGCTTGGCATTCTTATTGTGATTGGTATATCGAACTTTCTAAAACTATTCTTAATTCTAATAATAAAAATCAAATTAATGAAGTTAAAGCTGTTTCGGCATATGTTTTTAAACAAATACTTGTAATGCTGCATCCTTTTATACCATTTGTTACAGAAGAAATATGGTTAAAAAATAAACTTGATAAATCAAACAAAGATTTTCTTATGCATAAAAACTGGCCTTCTGATAAATTAAAACTAGATCATTCCCAAAGAGATGTTGAAAAAATTATTAATTTTATTTCCGAATTAAGATCATTTAAAAATGAACTTAATATAAGTCCAGGTTCATTTGTTGATATTTCTACAAATAAAATAGATAAAAAAAACAAACTTTTGATTATAAAAAATGATAATATTTTAAAAAAATTAGGGCGTATCAATAATTTTTATGAAAATGATCAAAATAAACCATCAGCAACATTGATTATTTCTGGTGATATATTTAAGATTTATTTTGATAAAACTGTAGATTTAAATTTAATTAAAAAGAATCTACAAAAAAGACAAAGCAAATTTCAAGATGAATTTAATAAGATTTCACAACGATTATCAAATAAAAGTTTTACTGACAGGGCTCCAAAAAATATTGTTGAACAAGAAAAAACTAACTATAGTAATTTAAAAAATGATATCAAAAAAATATCGTTTACAATCGAGAGCTTATAATGCGGAAATTTAATAAAAAAAAACTACCTAGTCGACATACATCTTTAGGTCCAGATAGGGCGCCTCATAGATCTTTTTATTATGCTATGGGTGAGACTGAAAAAGATGTCTCAAAACCTTTTGTAGGCGTCGTATCAACTTGGAATGAAGCTGCTCCATGTAATATAGCTTTAATGAGACAAGCACAATCAGTAAAAAAAGGAGTGAGAGCATCTGGAGGTACTCCTAGGGAATTTTGTACAATTACAGTTACTGATGGTATTGCAATGGGTCATGAAGGAATGAAGTCCTCTTTAATTTCTAGAGAAGTAATTGCAGACTCAGCAGAACTTACAGTTAGAGGACATTGTTATGATGCGTTAGTTGGAATAGCAGGATGTGATAAATCTTTACCTGGTCTAATGATGTCAATGGTAAGACTTAATGTGCCAAGTGTATTTATTTATGGAGGTTCAATACTTCCTGGGAAGTATAAAGGTAAAGATGTTACAGTAGTTGATGTTTTTGAAGCTGTTGGTAAATATTCATCAGGCAGAATGTCTGCAAAAGAATTAAGAAAATTAGAACTAGTTGCGTGTCCTACAGCAGGCGCTTGTGGTGGTCAATTTACTGCAAATACTATGGCCTGTGTATCTGAGGCAATTGGTTTAGCGTTACCGTATTCAGCTGGAACACCAGCTCCATATGAAGAAAGAGATAAATATGCAAAAGATAGCGGTAAAATGGTGATGCAATTATTAGCAAAAAAAATAAAACCAAGAGATATTGTAACTAGAAAAGCATTGGAAAATGCAGCAACAATTGTTGCAGCTACTGGTGGCTCTACAAATGCTGGATTACATTTACCTGCTATTGCAAATGAAGCAGGCGTTAAATTTGATTTAATGGATGTTGCAAAAATATTTAAAAGAACACCGTATCTCGCAGATCTAAAACCTGGTGGAAAATATGTTGCAAAAGATATGTGGCTAGCAGGAGGAGTGCCTATGCTTTTAAAGACACTTTACGAAGGTGGTTACATACACGGTGATTGCATTACAGTTACTGGAAAAACAATGAAAGAAAATTTGAAAAATATTAAATTTAATTCAAAACAAAAAGTTATGAGATCTTTTAAGAATCCATTATCTCCTACAGGTGGAGTAGTAGGATTAAAAGGAAATTTAGCACCTGATGGTGCTATTGTAAAAATTGCAGGATTACAAAAATTGCAATTTACAGGAAAGGCAAGATGTTTTGACGATGAGGAGAGCGCAATGAAAGCAGTTCAAAGCAAAAGTTACAAAAATGGAGATGTTATTATTATTAGGTATGAGGGTCCTGTAGGTGGTCCGGGAATGAGAGAAATGCTTTCTACAACTGGTGCTATTTATGGTCAAGGTAAAGGAGAAAAAGTTGCATTAATTACAGATGGCAGGTTTTCAGGAGCCACTAGAGGCTTTTGTGTTGGACATGTAGGTCCAGAGGCAGCTTTAGGCGGACCAATTGCTCTATTACGTAATGGAGATATTATAGACATCGATGCAAAAAAAGGAACTATTAACGTAAGATTGTCTAAAGTTGAATTAGCTTTAAGAAAAAAGAAATGGAGAGCAAAAAAATTAAATTTTGGATCAGGTACTATTTGGAAATACGCTCAAACAGTAGGCCCGGCATATTTAGGCGCACCCACACATCCTGGTAAAAGAAAAGAAGTTAGAGAGTACTCTAAGATTTGATGAAAATTAGGCCAGTTATTTTATGTGGTGGTGCTGGTACTCGACTTTGGTCTACAAAAAGAAATAATCAAGCAAAACAATTTATAGACTTTGGAAATTGGACATTATTTGGAAAAACATTAGATAGAATTAAATCAACCGTTTTTGACACACCTATAATCAGCACAAATAAAAAATATCTAAATATCGTCAAATATCATTTGAAAAAAAAAAATATAAAAAAATATAAAATAATATTAGAACCGTTTAAAAAAAATACTGCACCAGCAATTTTGAGCACAGCTCTTTTAGACGATATACCAAATGAACAACCATTAATATTTTTTTCAGCTGATCACTTAATTGAAAAAGTAAAAGTATTTAACAATTTAATTAGTAGAAATAAAAAAAATTTAACTGGTCAAAATATTTTTATTTTTGGAATTAAACCTACTTCTCCCTCCATTGAATATGGATATTTTTTAACTACAAAGATTAGCGGAAATATAAATAGAGTAACAAAATTTATTGAAAAACCTACAGAAGTAAATGCAAAAAAGATTATTAGGAAAAAAGGCATTTGGAATTCAGGAATATTTCTATTAAGAAAAGACTCTATTATCTATAATTTTAAGAAATATCAAAAATTAATTTATAGAAACTGCTTTAATGCTGTTAGAAATGCAAAAACAAAAAATAACATTTATCATCTAAATAAATCGTCATTTATAAAAAGTCCAAACAAATCTTTTGATAAAGCAATTTTAGAAAAAACAAGAAAAATTAATTCGATTAAACTAAATATCCCCTGGTCTGATTTGGGTAGTTGGAAAGAAATTTTAAAAATTTATGATAAACATAAGAATAAGTATATAAGAAAAAAAAATATCTATTACCGTCCTTGGGGTAAATACACCAATTTATTTAAGGGAAAGAAATTTTTAATAAAAGAAATATTTATTAAACCAAAAGGAATTCTAAGCTTACAAAAACATAATCATAGGTCTGAACATTGGTTGATCACAATGGGCAAACCTGTAATTACATTAAATAATGAAAGATTTATTAAAAAACCATTTGAACATATATTCATTCCAAAAAAAGCTGTACATAGAATTCAAAATTCAAGTAAAACGCCTATAAAAATATTAGAAGCACAAATAGGATCTTTATTAAAAGAAACTGATATTATAAGATATAGTGACATCTATGGAAGAGTTAAGTAATTAGAATATATATGAGTGTTGATATTTTAGATTTCAAACAAAAATATGAAACCGATGGGTATTTTATTGTTAAAAATTTTGTTAAAAAAAATTTTATTTTTAAATTGCTTGATGAAATCAATAACTCACCAGATACAGTTAAGTATTTTGATAATTCTAATAATCTAAGAAGAATTGAAAAATTATACGATAAAGGTGAAAATTTAATTGATTTAAACAAAAAAATTCTAACACTTTTAAAAAATGTTTTTAATAAAGAATTTCTTATATTCAAAGATAAATTCAATGCAAAACCTCCAGGTGGGGAGGGTTTTTTTGCCCATTATGATGGTATTTTTGAATTTATAAATTCAGATGATGAAAAAAAAAAAGGATGGTACGAATATGGAGATTTTTTTATTAGTGCTTTAGTAGCTATTGATAAATGTAATGAGGAAAATGGTGCCCTAGAACTAGCAAAAGCCCATATTGGTAATTATGATCAGCTTTATGAAAATACAAAAAAGAATGGTACGCCAGCACTTTCCAATGAGGTTGAGTCTAAAACAATATTTAATTTAATAGACTTAGA